>CATONV010000001.1 GCA_951801655.1 uncultured Oscillospiraceae bacterium
ATCCCCTGGCGCGCAGAGGGTTGGGAGACTTTTTGGTAGACTTTTGGTAGACCTGGTCAATATTCTTCCAGCGTCCCGTTTTTCTCCAGAAGGAGGGAGCCGTCCGCTCGGCAGAGGGTAAGGGTATAGCTGCCGCCGGCATACCAGTCGCCGGAAAAGGAGTCTCCCGGGGCGGCGGCAAAGATCCACTGTCCCGGGGCCAGCCGCCACCCCTCTCCCCGATAGCGGAGGTCTTTTCCCCCGCTATCCTTCGCGTTGATCTCCACCATCGCCTGCTCCGCTTCCTCAGGTGTCTGAAGAAACATCAGCGGAATACCTGCCCTGATGGTACCCGGTGACGGCATCCACCGAGCGGTTACGTGATACATCGGAACAGGGGTGGTTCCCTCCGCCAGGTGATATGTTTTTACGATATTGTACTCCGGCTTGTATACACAGGCGTATCCATCTCTGGCGCCAATCACTATGTCATCGCGCCCAAAATCCAGCTCGGGCAGGTCCCGCCACCGGAGGGGACCATCCTTTCCGCTGTTGAATACGATCTCACTCCGGGGCAGCAGATGGGTTCTCTCCATGCGGCGAAATTCCATCTCCGCCGTGGGCAGGGGGTAGCCAAACCGGGACCAGATCAGCACCATCAGAAAGGCGCACAGCGCCAGATTGATGACCAGCATCTTCCCCCAGCCCAGTCTCTCCCAAATGCTCTCCAGTTTTCTCCACCCCTTTTTCATGGGATCACCGTCCTCTCTGTCACCGCCGCGGACAGGGATACCTTTCCCAGCCGGCTGTCCAGCTCCAGGGTCACCGTATCGCCGGGCTGCCAGCCTTCCGCCGGGAGGTACACCGCCACCTCCCGCCAGAAGACGTCCCACCGGCACGGTGTCGCGCCTGTGTACACCTGATAAATCCCCTCATCTTCTTTCATCAAAATCTCCTGCCGGTCCATGGGGTACCGTGTCCCGTCGGGGCCGACGGCGGTGAGGCTGTTGTAAAATCCCTCCCAACTCAGCCTCTCCCAGAATCGGGGGGAGGACGCCCGCAGCACCAGCTGGAGGTTGTCTTTCCGAACGCCGTCCTCGGGCGTGTCCAGATAAGCCGCCGCCGTGATTCGAAAGGTGTACTGCCCCAGCCTGGCCTGTTCCCCCTCTTGGATGGGGCCATAGACCTCTACCTCGGTCCTCCCCCGAAGGGAGTTGTTAAAGGTCCCCTCAATTTGTACCGACATGCCGACGACAGACAGCGCGACGCTCAGCAGGACCACCGCCCTGTGGCTGGCCAGCCACAGCCAGCCCAGCCAGGGCTTATGGACTTTGGCCAGGGCGGTTTTTATCTCCTCCGGGTCGCCCATACCGGCCAGGGCCCGGTCCCGGGCCTCCGGCTCCGGGATGTCCGGGAAAACGCGGCGCAGATCGGCGGTTTTATCCTCGATGTGCTCCTCCAGCTCCCGGCGGACCTTCTTGCGGTCCGGGGCGAAACGGACGCCGGAGACAGCGGTATCTAGCCAATGTTCCTGATTCATATCGGTCTCCTTTCACCACTTTAGCAGCCGCTGGTCCGGCGGCGTGATCCCGGACTGCTCGGCCACCACCTTACCCTGACTGTCAGTCAGGGTAAGCCGATAGGGCTGCTCCATCTCGTCCGAGTTGAACACCGGCCCGTACCACAACAGCTCCTCCATGGCGCAGCCCTGGCTCTCCCGGTGGTCGTCATGGGGGGTAAATTGAAAGATGAACCAGCCGTCCTCCCGCCGTTGGGCCTGGGCGGTGAAGGTCTCCAGGGCCTGGATGGGCTCCCGGCCCGGCATGTCTCCGTTACGGTCTTCGATCCCCGTCAGGTCCATCTCCATCATCCCGTACGCCGCCTCCTCCGGAGAGCCCCACACAGCCACTACCGCGCCGTTATTTTCGTTTTTCGCCGGCAGAAGGACCACCACGATCCCCTCCTTGGGTAGGATCTGGTGGAGAAGGGCGTAGTTCCGGTCCAGATTCAGGGGCCTGTCCGTACTGTCAAACTCCGACACGCTGCCCACGGTGATCCAGCTGTCCCCCTCGGAGAGATAGCCGCTGCACCAGCCGTCCTTCTCCTGAAGGACCAGCCGGGAGGGGGTAAGGAGGTAGGCCCCCTCCATACGCTGAAAGGCCCGGTAAGCGTCCAGGCAGGGCCACTCCAGCAGCGGCGGGATGAGGGCCGCCGCCAGGGCCGCCACTGCCAGATTGCGGACGATTCGCCACTTCCGTGGCAGCTTGGGCAGGCGGTCCCACCAGTGTTTCACCCGGTCCCACCGCTTTTTCACAAAATCCGGTATCCTCACGGCGCCACCTCCCTCGTCAGGTCCACCGCCAGGTCCAGCCCATCCCGCAGGGCGTGATGGATACGCAGCTCCCTAGCCTCCCGGGGGAAGCCGTCCACGGCCAGGTCCCGCTGGCACCAGTTCCAGCCGCCGGCAAAGTCCCGGGCACGACCCAGTTCATAGGTGTTGCCCAGGTCGTCCTCCGCCCACAGGTAGTTGACGGCCATATGGTTGGCCTCCCAGGGCCGGTCCCAGGTCAGGCGCAGCCGGAGGTAGAGGCAGTCCCCCTCGGGCTCCCGCCACCGGGCGGCTCTGGACACAGAGACGGCAGCCCGGCCCAGCCGGGCCTCTCCGTCCACCTGGAGGACGGCTAACCTCTCCCCCTCCCAGCTGGGGACGCCGTCCTCATACAGGGCCCGGCCCACCGCCTGGCCCTGCCGCCTCCCTTGTGTCGTCTCCCACCGGTACCGCAGCGAGTCAATACTCATCCCGCCGTTCAGGGCCGCCAGTAAAGTGCAGGCCAGAACGGCCCACAGCAGCACCCGGCTGGCCGTCCACAGCCACCCCAGCCAGGGGGTATGCACTTTGGCCAGCTCCTTTTTCAGCTCCCAGGCGTCTCCCATGCCGTCCAGAGCCCGTCTGCCTGCCTCCTCCTCCGAGATGCCGGGGAAGATACGCATCAGGTCGGCGGCCTTGTCCTCAATGTGCTGGCGCAGCTCACGCTGGACCTCCTCCCGGTCCGGGCCGAACCGGATGCCCGCGGTGGCGATGTTCAGCCAGGAGTACATTCCCATGATGGTTTTCATCGCCTCTCCTCACGCCAGGGCGCTGGCCCCGCCGGACAGCACGCTGTCCACCCCCTGCTGAAACGCCTCCCATTCCGCCCGCTTGTCGTCCAGCAGCTTCTTTCCCTTGCGGGTAAGCCTGTAGTACTTCCTCATCCGCCCCGTGGGGGCCTCCTGCTGATAGGAGGACAGGTATTTGTCTTTCTCCAGCCCGTGGAGAATGGGATAGAGAGTGCCCTCTTTCATCTGAAACAGGTCGCTGGACCGCCGGGAGAGCTCCTCAATCATCTGGTAGCCGTACATATCCGCCCCCTCCAGCAGGGAGAGAATCAGCATCGTCCCGCTTCCCGCCATCAATCCCTTGTCAAATTTCATATTTACCATCCTTTCCGAATTTCATGAACCCCAACGTTATACAGCGTGATCCCAAAACACTGATACCAACCTTGTAGGGGCGGGTATTACCCGCCCGCTTTCATTGTTAGTCTCCGCCCTTGTCCTGCGCCATATCACCTTGTTCCTCTAGGTATAATATACCTCGATATTCAAGGTATGTCAAGGGCAAAAAAATCCTCCCCGCTGACGGGAAGGATTTTGGAGACTTTACCGGCGTACCCACTTGCCAAAGAGGGTCTTTTTGAATTTCAGAAGGGCCTCCTGGGCGGGGGCATAGTTCTTGCACTTCTGGAAGTACTCCACGCCCTTTTTGATGTCCTGGGATACGCCCAGGCCCTCGGTATAGATGGTGCCCAGGCCGTAGTTGAGCAGGTTGGTGCTGTAGTCCACCTCCTGGAACAGCTGCAGGGCCCGGGCGGCATCCTTCTGGCAGCCGTAGCCGAAGAGGTAGCAGGTGCCCAGCATGTCATTGCCCCAGGTACTGTTCAGGCTGTGGGCCCGTTCAAAGAGCTGGACAGCCCGGGCATAGTCCTGGGGGATGCCGCCCTCGCCCAGGAAAAACAGTCGGGCAGACCGGTTGGCGCAGCCCACCTGCCCCGGGTCCTGAAGGCCCATCTCATAGCACTGCATGGCCCGCTGGCAGTCCTTCGGCCCCACTTTGCCCAGCTCGTGAGCGTAACCCACATAGAACCAGCTGGACAGCTGCCCCTGCTTGGCAGCGGCCAGGTACAGGTCATAGACCCGCTGGCTCAGATCCTCCTTCTCCTTGAGGAAAGCAGCGTACTGCTCCTGCCAGTTGGGGTAGCCCTTTTCCGCGCCCAGGCGGGCGACGGCCTCCGCCTTCGCCTCGTCTGTGGGGAAGGTGCCGTCGTCCCCGTTGTAATACAGATTGTACAAATTTCCGCCGGCAAAGCCCATGCCGCCCTCAAAAGCCTTTTCAAACCAGGGGATACACTTCAGCTCGCTGTCCCGCAGATACTGGCCGAAGGCCTCTCTGGAGGGGAAGTCCTCGGGGCCCTTGCCCTCAATGCGCACAATGTCCAGCCAGAAGTAGGTGTTGCCGATCATGTTCATGGCGAACAGACACCCCGCCTCGGCCTTTTTATACACCGCGTTCCAGGCGTCCTTCAGGGTTGGGTAGTGAGACCTCATAGCCTCTTCCATTTCGGGGGTGAGCATGCCGCACCGCATAGCCCCCAGCACCCCCATGGCGCTGCCGTCTATGATGCTCTTGCGAATCAGCTGCTCCGTAGCCTCGTCGTCCTCCTGGAAGGGGTGATATTTCCAGCTGTACTGGGGCCCGGAAGTGCAGCGGGACAGGATATAGGCCGCGTCGCCGTCCCCGGCATTGGCCGCGTCTGCCAGGGGCTGGAGACAGGCTGCCGCCCTCTCCCGGTCAAAAGAGTAGTAGATGGCCTCCAGGGCCTGGTCCACCGCGTCGCTGAAATACTTTCCCATGGTAATCCACTCCTTTTTCTTCTTTTTTTATTTTCGTCTCTCTTTCTCCAGTTTTTTGGTAATATCCTTCCACTGGGAAAAATCGGGGTTAAAGATGCCCTCCGACATCTGCAAAAGCCACTCCCGGGCCTGGCGGTCCGTACAAACGGTCTCAAACACCCGCAGCTTGTCCGGGTCCGGGCGGCTGGCATTGACGGTAATCCGCCCATCCAACTTGTCGCCCGCCTTTAAGTAGAGGTACCGGGGCCCGGCGAAGAGGGCCACCACCGTATATTTACCCTCGGCCAGTCCCTCCCCGGCCAGCTCCACGTCTCGGCGGGTAAAGCTGTCATAGTCCCGGGTTACACCGGTGCGGTCGCTGAGAGACAGCCGGGCCCGGGCCCGCTGGCGGGGCTGTTCCACGGCCTGGAGAGGCTGCCACTGGGACAGGTTGGAGAAGTCGGGCAGCTGCTTCCTCTCCAGCAGATCGGCGCAGGTCTTCCATGCCTCCTTCTCCCCCACCGGCTTGGCAAAGGCCTGATAAAGTCCGCCCGCCATTTTCAGCACCGCGATCAGCGTCAGCCCCTGGTTGGTGATGCCGCACTCCAGCCGGGAGAAATTCGCGCCGTTCAGTCCGGGCACGGGAATGGTCTCCACCGGCTCCAGCGAGAAGCGGGCGCCCGGCGCCTTCAATCCGGTGAGCTGGTCCTCCACCGTCCGCCGGTCAAAGCGAGAGGTCCGCTGACCGTTCAGGTCAGTCAGTACAAAGTCCGGGTTACTCCCGGCGGCGGACCTCTCCCGGTCCTCCTGCCGGGCCAGCCGCTGGTCCCGGCGGCGGGTCACGGAGAGGTTCGTGGCCTGCCACTCCTCCTCGGACTGGCCGGTAAAGTCAGACATATTTTTGTAGCTGTCAAAGAAGGCCTCTGGCACCCGCAGACGCAGGCAGTCCACCACCGCCTGGAGCTCGGCGGGCTTGTGGAGGGTGGACGCCTGAATCTGCCGGCGGTCGTCCACGATGTACAGCTCCAGAATCCGCTGGCTCTGTCGGCGGCCCCCCGCGTGGCGGGTGACAATCTCGTCCCGTGGAAACACGCCCCGTATCCGGGCGATGGAGGTGACCTCGTCGCCGAAGACCCACTCCCTGCCAACGGCCACCCGGTCGAACCACTGGCCATTCTCTTTGATGTCCTTGTCCACCATGGCGAACAGCTCCTCCACCGGCGGGGCCTCGTCCGGGTAGGGCAGCTGGGAGCGGATCGACTTGGCCAGCGTGCTTTTGGCGGGGCAGAAGGCGTCTCGCAGATCGGTGTAGGCCTCAAACAGGCCCAGGGCCGTGCCGCCCAGGCACAGGACGGCGGAGAATATGGTAAAGCCCCAATCCCCAAGTTCCCAAAGCGCCCGGTCCTCCTGCATCTGCATATAGAAGCACACGCCCCCCGCAAAGCCGAAAAACAGGTACAGCAGCGCCCAAAACAGCTTGGCCAGCCCCTTTCGAGTCCGGTCCAGGCAGTAGCCCCCTTCCGGTCCCTCCGGCTGCTGCTTTTTGTTCCACCACATAATCAGCATAATAACGGGAATGGCAAACACCCGCAGCAGGACAACCAGCAGAATATAGACGATCAGATTAAACGGCCATTTCAGGTAAAACTTTTTCTTTTCGTCCATCAGTTACCCATCTCCTAAAGTGTTAATTAAATTTATAGATCTTTCTGGCCAGCCGATACAGGGCCACCGACAGCTTCCGCCCGAGGAGAGTGGGCAGGTTGGTGGCGGCGGGGATGGCGAAGTAACGCATCCGGCCATATAACCCGGCGTCCACCGTCCGTAGATACTCCCACAGCGCCGTCCGCTTGCCCAAAGACTCGGGGCTGCCCTCCATGGTGAGGAAAATGGAGGAGATGCTCATCATAATGGCCAGGTAGTTGTACATGTACCGGGCCAATTTTTTGTCCTTCCGGGCCACCTGGCGCAGATCAATGGCGTCGATCATGTGGTAGTTCACCCGCAGCTGCTGATCCACCCGCGAGATCATCACACTCTCGTTGACACTCTGATCCGCCCGGCCGATAAAGTAGCGGTACAAATCCACATCCATGTAGTAGATGTTGCGCACGTGGGGCAGCGGCTCATATACAAAGATGTTGTCCACATAGAAGGTGTGCTTGGGCAGCTCCATTCCGCAGTCGCACAAAATTTGGGTACGGTAAATTACCGAGTGCATCAGCAAATATTGTCCCGGCTTGAAGCGACCGATATGCCTCCAGTTAAACACCCGGCCCATGGGGAACACGTTGCGGTAGTTCACCGGACGCCGAGTGTTGTCCTCCACGTGCTCATAGACGTAGTTGGCAATCATCAGGTCGATGGGCTTGCCGTCCCGAGTAAACTGGCGCAGCTTGTCCAGCACTTGCCGCAGGGCGTCCACGTCCACCCAGTCGTCGGAGTCCACCACCTTGTAGTAGATGCCCCGGGCGTTGCGGATGCCTTGGTTTACCCCCTCGCCGTGGCCGCCGTTGGGCTGGTGGATGACCCGGACGATGTCGGGGTACTGCTGAGCGTAGCGGTCACAGATGTCCGGGGTGTCGTCCTTGGTGGAGCCGTCGTCCACCAGGATAATCTCAATGTCGTCGCCCCCCTGAAGCAGAGTCTCCACACAGTGGTCCATATAGGCCGCCGAGTTGTAGCAGGGGACGGCAAAGGTAATCAGCTTGTCCATCGGTTTGATTCTCCTGTTTTATTTTTTATAGGGGCCGCCGCCCTCGGCGGTCCGCTTTTATAAACACATTTTTGGGCTTGGCTACACAGGCCGCCCAAGGAGGCAGCCCCTGCGTAAGGCGTTACAGCCTCTCCGCCAGCTCCAGGGCCCGGGCGGCAATGGCGTCCATGTTGTAGTACTTGTATTCGGCCAGACGGCCCAGCAGATAAAGCTGCTGCTTTTTGTCCGCCTCCGCCTTGTACCTGGCGTAGAGGGCGTTGTTCTCGGGGTTGATGATAGCGTAGTAGGGGGTCTCCCGGGCATCACCGGTGTAGGGGCGGGAGTACTCCTTCACAATCGTGGTTACCCCGGGCAGCTCCTGGCCGGTGAGGTGCTTAAACTCGGTGATCCGGGTAAAGTCCTTATCCACGGTGTAGTTCACCGTGCCGTGTGTCTGGTAGATGTCCTGGGGCAGGGTCTCGAATTGGAAGTCCAGGGTCCGGTAGGGCAGACGGCCGTAGCACAGGCCGAAAAACTCGTCCAGCGGTCCGGTGTAAATCAGCGGACAGGGCAGGGGCATTCCCGCCCCCCGCAGGAAGATGTCGTACTCCTCCAGGGACAGGTACTGCCGCACGTCGGTATTCAGCCGCACCTCGATGTTGGGGTGGTCCAGCATCTTCTCAAACATTTTGGTGTAGCCCTGCGCCGGCATGCCCTGGTAGGCGTCCTGAAAGTAGCGGTCGTCCTGAGACAGACGAACCGGCACCCGGGCCGTGGTGCCGGGGTCGATCTCCTCCGGTGTCTGGCCCCACTGCTTCATGGTGTAGTGGACGAAGACATGCTCGTACACATAGTCGGCGATGGCGGCGACCTCCGGGTCGGGGTTCTGGCACAGCTCCAGAATGGTCACCTGACTCTGGGCGGGGTAGGCGTCCAGTAGTTTTTGCCCCAGCCTCTCCCCCTCCGACCTGCCGAAGGCGTTTTTCAGCGAGTCCAGATTGAAGGGCACCGGAAAGAAAAAGCGTCCGTCCGTCTTCTTGCCGGCCGGGACCACCTCCGGATTGTCCCGAGGGATGTTGGCGATCACCCGGTGCTGATAGCGCCGCCATTGGGTAAACCGGGACAGAAAGTCGAAAACTTTCCTGTCGTTGGTATGGAAGATGTGGGGGCCATATTTGTGGATGAGGACACCGTTCTCATCCAGGCAGTCGTAGGCGTTGCCGCCGATGTGGTCCCGCCTCTCCAGCACCAGCACCTGTTTTCCCTTTTCCGCCAGAGCCCGGGCGGCCACCGCGCCGGCGTAACCGGCCCCCGCCACCCAGACGTCATGCTGTTTTTCCAAATCAGTTTCATCCTTTCCCACGGAAATTTATAATCGGCTATAGTATAGCACAATTTCCCAGGAAAACAAATTAAAATTCCTTTAAGGATGCCGGGCAAATTCATTTTAGAAAAATGGGGTTGACAAATCTCCGATAATGTATTATTGTATTAATCACTTAATACAAAGAAAGAGGGGCGCACATGGATTGGAAGCTAGATAACAACCGGCCCATCTGGCCCCAGCTCAGCCAGCAGCTGGCCCGGCGGATTATCGCCGGCGTCTATCCGCCGGGCAGCCGCCTGCCCGCGGTGCGAGAGCTGGCGGCGGAGGCGGGGGTCAACCCCAACACCATGCAGCGGGCGCTGGCCCAGCTGGAGCAGGAGGGACTGGCCAGGGCCGACCGCACGGCGGGCCGCCTGGTCACTCAGGACTTCGCCGTTCTGGAGGCCGCCCGCCTGCGGGAGGCGGAGGCGGTGATTCGGGACTATTTCGAGGCCATGTCCTCTCTGGGCTACTCCCGGGAGAGGGCTGTGGAGCTGTTAAAGGAGGAATTTCAGTGAGAGACTACCTGATTGAATGCCGAGAGCTGTACAAGTCCTACGGTCTGCGCCCCGCCCTGCGGGGGGTGAACCTGGATATCGGGCCGGGACGCATCGTGGGTCTGCTGGGCCCCAACGGCAGCGGCAAGACCACCCTCATCAAGCTGCTGTGCGGACTGCTTCAGCCCACCAGGGGAACGCTGGCGGTGGACGGTCAGGCCATCGGGCCCTACACCAAATCAGTGGTAAGCTACCTGCCCGACCGAATGTACTTTGCCGACTGGATGAAGGCCACCGACCTGTTCGACCTGTTTCGGGACTTTTATGCCGACTTTGACTATGAGAAGGCCATTGCCATGTGCCAAAGCTTGGGGGTGGAACCCCGGGACCGGCTGAAGTCCATGTCCAAGGGCACCAAGGAGAAGGTGCAGCTGGTGCTGGTGATGGCCCGGAGCGCCAAGCTTTACCTGCTGGATGAGCCCATCGCCGGGGTGGACCCGGCGGCCCGTGACTTCATCCTGCGCACCATTTTGACCAACTACAACGAGGAGGGTACCGTCCTCATCTCCACCCACCTGATCTCCGACGTTGAGAAGGTACTGGACGAGGCCATTTTCCTGAAAGAGGGCAAGATTAGTCTCCACGAGACGGTGGACAACATCCGGGAAAAAGAGGGCAAGAGTGTGGACGCCCTCTTCCGGGAGATTTTTCGGGCGGAGCCCATGGAAGGAGGGGCATTCTGATGCTGTTTAAGCTGTTGAAATACGACTTCCGTGCCATGTGGAAGCAGTTCTCCCTGATCTGGGGAGCGGCGCTGGCTTTGGCGCTGGTGAACCGGTTTACCCTGTTCCGGGACAAGGACAACAGCCTGTTTACCAATTCCGAGGTGTTCATGCTGGCCTTTATCGGCGTCATCGTGGCCATGTTCGTCATCGCCGTCATCTTTGTGGTCAACCGCTTCTCCAAGGGCCTGCTGGGGAACGAAGGTTATCTGATGCACACTCTGCCCGTCCGGCCCTGGCAGCTGGTGGCCTCCAAGCTCATCTGCGGAATCGTCACCTGGATCGGCTGCGGGGCGGTGGCCCTCCTCTCCCCTGTCCTTACCATCCCTCTGAATCTGGCCGACCTGTTTCAGTTCCCCTGGACAGACCTGTTCCGGGGTATCCTGAAGCATCCGGACACGATCCTGATCCTGTTGGAGTTCTGCCTGCTGATGGCGTCGTCCATTGCCCTGTTTATCTCGGTCATGTACCTTTCTATGGCCATTGGGCACCTGTTTTCCCGCCACCGGAAGCTGATCTGTACCGCCGCCTTTATCGGACTGTATATTCTGCTGGTCAATTTTTACAGCCGGATCGCCTCCATCTCGCTGGTTCAGCGCCTCATGCGGATCGATACCTTCGGCGCCGGCGCGATGCTCAAGTGTTCCCTGTTCGTGCTGGTCCCCGCCCTGGCCTTCCTGGCCGCCGTGTGCTGGATTTTGGAGAACAAGCTGAATCTGGAGTGAAGCGCCCAAAGCCCCCTTTTCGAAGGGGGCTTTTTTATCTGAAGACGGTGGTTTTTCTTGCCCAAGCGGCCTGTTTGCGGTATAATGGCAGCAAGTCATCCGTCAACAGGAGAGAGGGAGGAACGCCCATGCTGCGTGTATTTCTGGTGGAGGACGAGAGTACCATCCGTGAGACCCTGCGGGACACGGTGCCCTGGGCTCAGTGCGGCTACGAGTTCGCCGGCGAGGCTGGCGACGGGGAGATGGCCCTGCCGCTGATCCGTCAGGCCAAGCCCGACGTGCTGATCACCGACATCCGCATGCCCTTTATGGACGGCCTGGATCTGAGCCGGCTGGTGCTGCGGGAGTTCCCCAACGTGAAAATTGTCATTATCTCGGGCTACGACGACTTTGAGTACGCCCGGCAGGCCATCGACATTGGCGTAGAGCGCTTTCTTCTCAAGCCCATCACCAAAAACAGTCTGATCGGCGTATTGGGGGAGCTGAAAGAGAAGCTGGAGGGGAACAACTATCTGGCTCAGTTTCATCAGGAGGCCCAGGAGTATGAGCAATACGCCCGCCGCCGCTTTTTCGAGAGGGTCGTAGGGGGTCAGCTCACCGTACAGCAGATCTACGAGGAGGCGGGCAAGCTGGACCTGGACCTGCGGGCCCAGTGCTACACCATCGCCCTGTTCTCCATTCTGCCCAAGGGGGCCGGCGTGTCGGAGACCTACTCCGAACCTGCCGCCCGGGTGCGGGACGCTCTGCTGGAGCATTTTATGAAATACCCGGAGTACCTCCTTCTGCGCTGGAACCTGAACACCTATGTTGTCCTGATCAAGGCGGACAAGGATAAGATGGAACGCTGCGTCCGCCGGTGCATTGATACCGTGCGGGACCAGTATGAGTCCTGCGCCCCGGACCAGAACTGGTCGCTGGCCATGGGCGCCCCCACGCAGCGGCTCAGCGCCCTGCCCGCCTGCTTTGAGGAGGTGTCCCGCCTGTGGGCCTGCCGGTACATCCTGCCCCGGCAGCACATTCTGTCCGCCGAGACGGTCGGCTTTCTCACCCGGCAGGACGACGGGGACAATCTGGCCGGATTGGACGCCGCCAAGGTCAATCCCTCCATCTGGCAGGGGGTTCTCCAGTCCGCCGCTGCCGAGGAAATCCCCAGCTTTGTGGACGAGTACCTCCACAGCGTGGCTCAGGCCCTGGGCTCCCAGCCCTTCTGCCAATATCTGATGCTCAGCGTCCGCTTTGCCGCCACCGAGTTCGCCATGGGGCTGGGCGTCAGCCAGGAGGAGTTTCTCTCCCTGCTGGACTGCCTGGAGCTGACAGGCCAGAACGTGACCCAGGGGGACCTGCGGCGCTATCTCACCCAAGTCCTCTTTCAGGCCGCCACCCTGCGGGACAAGGCCTCCAGCAGCCAGTACGGCTCCCTTCTCAGCCAGGCCGTGGACTATATCGACAACCACTTTACCGACGACAGCCTCTCCCTGAATCTGGTGGCCCGGGAAATCAACATCAGCGCCAACTACCTCTCCGCCGTCTTCAGTCAGGAAATGGGCGTCACCTTTACCGAGTATGTCACCGGCAAGCGGATGGAGAGGGCCAGGGAGCTGCTGCGCACCACTGACAAACGTTCCGGGGAGATCGCCTTTGCTGTGGGCTACCGGGATCCCCACTACTTCTCCTTCCTCTTCAAAAAGACACAGGGCTGTACCCCCCGGGACTTCCGGGCGGGAGGGGGCCGCCGGCCATGAACTTTGCCCGCCGCCCCGCCTCCATCCGCCACCGGCTCTGGGGGCTGATTCTCACCTGTGTGCTGCTGGCGGCCCTCATTCTGGCCGCGGCCTTCTCCCTGCTGGCCCGGTACAACAGCTTATATAAGGATCTGCTGTACAACGTATCCACCGCCTCAGAGTTTAACCAGGACTTCAAGGCCAGCATCGATTTGAAAATGTACTACTATGTAATAGAAAGCCAGTACTCCCAGGGTCTGCCCCTGGAGGAGGTACACGCCGCCCAGCAGCTGGCAGGCGATCTGCTGTCCACCACCACCGAGAAAGACAGCCGCATGGCCATCTCCAGCGTTCTCAGCCTGTGTCAAAATCTGGAGGAAAAGATCTGCCAGCTTCGGGACACCGACAGCTACGACGCCCGGCAAAGCCAGCTGGAGAACAACATTTATGTCCTCACCTCCCTTATCCAGGAGTACATGTACAACTACCTCTACTACGAGGCGGTGCGCCTCAACGTCCTCCAGTCTCAGATCAGCCGCCGGCTGGTGGCCGATTTTCTCCTGATCGCCGCCGTCACTGGCATGCTGGTGCTGTTTTTCACCTGGCGGGCCATCCACCTGGGCCGGTCCATCACCGACCCCATCACCCAGCTGTGCGTCCGGGCCGCCGGCATCGACAGCGGCGACCTGGTGGAGAGGGAGCCCATTCAGTCGGAGGAGTACGAGATCCGCACCCTCAGCGAGAGCTTTGAGCAGATGGTGGGCCGTCTGAACCGGCAGATTCGGGAGACCACCCGCAACCAGGAAAGTCTGCGCCGGGCCGAACTGGCCCTGATTCAGGCCCAGGTCAATCCCCACTTTTTATACAACACCATGGATACCATCATCTGGCTGATCGAGGCGGAAAAGACTCAGGAGGCGGTGGAGATGGTGTCCAGTCTGTCCTCCTTCTTCCGCCACTCTCTCAGCCGGGGGCAGGATGTGATCACCCTGCGCGAGGAGGAGGAGCATGTGCGCAGTTACCTGCAAATTCAGCAGGCCCGCTATAAGGACATCATGCGCTATACCATTAACATCTCCCCCGAGCTGGAGGAGGCGGTCATCCCCAAGCTCACCCTCCAGCCCCTGGTGGAAAACGCCCTGTACCACGGCATCAAGCTGAAGCGGGGGATGGGCCGCATCTATGTCATCGGCCGAAGTGAGGGGGAGGACATCCTCCTCCAGGTCACCGACGACGGAGTGGGTATGCCCCCGGAACGGCTGGCGGAGCTCAGTCGGGCCATGGAACAGGGGGAGAGGGTGGGCTTCGGCCTGTCCACCGTCCATGAGAGGGTGTGTCTGTTTTTCGGCGCGCCTTACGGCCTGTCCATCTCCAGCAAACCGGGGGTGGGCACCACCATCAGCGTCCGTATCCCCAAGCACTTTGAAAAGGAGGCGGCTGCGCCGTGAAAAAACTCATCGCGCTCTCGCTGTCGCTGTGTCTTCTCACCGCCTGCGCCCCCCGTCCCCCGCAGCAGGAGCAGCCCACCGATTTCACCGTAATCGGCGTCAGCCAGCTGGGCTCTGAGTCCGGCTTCCGGGTGGCCAACACCGAGTCCATCCGCCTCACCTTTACCGAGGAGACGGGCTACCGCCTCCTGTTTGAGGACGCCCAGCAAAAGCAGGAAAACCAGATTGCCGCCATCCGCAAGTTCATTCAGCAGCAGGCCGACTATATCCTGCTGATGCCCTTGTGCGTCTCCGGGTGGGACTCGGTGCTTCAGGAGGCCAAGGCGGCGGGCATTCCCGTCATTCTTGTGGACCGGATGGTCCAGGTGGAGGACGACACCCTGTACGCCGCCCATGTAGGCTCCAACTTCCAGTGGGAGGGGGAGAGGGCCGCCGCATGGCTGGAGGAGACCTTTCAGGACGTACACGGTCCGGTCAACATCCTCCACATTCAGGGCACTTTGGGCTCAAGCGCCCAGCTGGGCCGGTCGGCCGCCCTGGAAGAAGCGGTGGACCGCCACGAAAACTGGTCCCTCCTGGCCCAGCTGGATGGAGACTTTATCCAGGCCAAAACCTACGAAGTCACCGCCCAGTGGTTGGACAGCCAGCCCGAACCGCCGCTTCTCCACGCCGTCTACTGCGAAAATGACAACACCGCCTTCGGCGCCATTCAGGCCCTGGAGGAGAGGGGCTACACCTGCGGCCAGGACGGAGTTCAGGTCATCTCCTTTGACGCCACCCGTCAGGGTCTAGTCTACTGCATGGAGGGCAAAATCTCTCTGGAGGTGGAGTGCGACCCCATGATGGGGCCGCTGGTGGAGGACGTGATCTCTCTTCTGGAGGAGGGCGGCGTTCCAGATAAGCACTACTACACCCGCGAGAGGCTCTTCCAGCGGCAGGACCTCTCTCAGGACTTTATTGACCAGCGGACATATTAAACGCAAATCGCCCCCGGCTGTGCGCCGAGGGCGATTTTATCAGTTCTGTCCGTAGTAGGCCTTGGGGCCATGCTTACGGAAGTAGTGCTTATCCTGATATCGCTGGGGGGCGGCGCCTGCAGAGGGCCTGATCTGCCGGGTAAGAATGGCCATTTTGGCCACCTCCTCCAGCACCACCGCGTGGTACACCGCCTGAGAGGCATCCTTCCCCCAGGTGAAGGGGCCGTGGCTGGCGCAGATCACCCCAGGGACAGCGGTGGGTTCAATACACCTCTCCCGGAAGGTCTCCACAACAATTTTGCCGGTGTTCCTCTCATAGTCCTCCTCCAGCTCCCCCTGAGTCAGATGGCGAGCGCAGGGAATGGAACCGTAGAAGTAGTCGGCGTGGGTGGTACCGAAACAGGGGATGTCCTCCCCGGCCTGGGCCCAGGCCACGGCGTGGGGGCTGTGGGTGTGGACAACGCCGCCGATCCCCGGGAAGGCCTTGTACAGCTCCAGGTGGGTCTTGGTGTCGCTGGAGGGCTTCCACTTGCCTTCCACCCTCTCGCCGGTCTCCAGCTCCACCACCACCATGTCGTCGGCAGTCATACCCTCGTACTCCACCCCGGAGGGCTTAATCACGATGAGTCCCTTGTCCCGATCAATGGCGGACACGTTGCCCCAGGTGAATGTGACAAGGCCATACTTGGGCAGGAGAAGGTTGGCCTCCAACACCTCTTGTTTCAGCGATTCTAACATCATTGCACCTCGTTTCCGTGTGTAGGGGCGGGTATTCCCCGCCGGTTTTTTAACGCCGCCTTATCCTCATTTGGGCGGATGATATCCGCCCCTGCAAGGCAATGGGTCATGTAGGGCACGACGCCCCGTTTTCATGCGAACACAAAGCCGACGGGGCGGCACAGAGGCCGCCCCCTACGGCATATTTTATTTCAGCTTCCAGGCCAGGTCGGACAGGAACAGGTCGTTCTCCAGGGACTCCACCGTGGTGTCCTTGCCAATGTGGACAAACTCAATGTCCATCATGGTACACCAGTCCTTCATCTGCTCGGCGGTGACGTCGTAGCTGAGGACGGTGTGGTGGGCGCCGCCGGCGGTAATCCAGCACTCCACACCGGTGGTGAGGGAGGGCTCAGCCTGCCACATCACCCGGGCCACAGGCAGGTTGGGCATGGGCAGGATGGGCTTGACGCAGTGGATGTCCTGGCAAATGAGGCGCAGCCGCCCCCCCATGTCGATAAGGGATACCACAATGGCGTCCCCCTCCTTGCCCTCGAAGACCAGGCGGGCGGGGTCCTTCTCATTCATGCCAATGCCCAGGTGGTGAGTCTCGATTCTGGGCTTTCCGGCGGCGCAGCAGGGGCACACCTCCAGCATGTGCGCGCCCAGGGAGTACTCCTTGCCCTCCGCCAGGTTATAGGTGTAGTCCTCCATAAACAGGGAGCAGCCGTTTCCGTTCTCGCCCATGGCCTTGAGGATGGCGGTCATGGCGGCCACCTTCCAGTCGCCCTCGCCGCCGTAGCCATAGCCCTGGGCCATCAGGTGCTGGCTGGCCAGACCGGGCAGCTGCTCCATGCCGTACAGATCCTGGAAGGTGTTGGAGAAGGCCCTGCACCCCTCGGCGTCCATCATCTTCTTGATGGCGATCTCCTCTCGGGCCTGGTAGCGGATGTGGTCCAGCTTGTCGGTGGCGATGTCATAGCTGGCCTTATAGGTGTCCATCAGCGCGTCGATCTCGGCGTCGGTGACGGCGTTCATCACCTTCACCAGGTCGCCTACGGCCCAGGTATTCACCTGCCAGCCCAGCTTGGTCTGCACCTCCACCTTGTCGCCCTCGGTAACGGCCACTTCCCGCATGTTGTCGCCAAAGCGCATCACCTTCATGCCCTTGGACACGGCCACGCCTGCGGCGGCCTTCATCCAGTCGCCGATACGCTTCTGAACGGCCTCATCCTTCCAGTAGCCGGCGATGACCTTCCGGGGCTTGCGCAGCCGGGCCCCGATAAAACCGTGCTCCCGGTCGCCGTGGGCAGCCTGGTTCAGGTTCATAAAGTCCATGTCGATCTCCTCGTTGGGGATCTCCCGGTTGTACTGGGTGGCAAAGTGACACCAGGGCTTTTGCAGGTCCCGCAGGCCGTCGATCCACATCTTGGAGGGTGAGAAGGTGTGGCACCAGGTGATGATCCCGGCGCAGGTGTCGTCATAGTTGGCCTCTTTCACCACATCGGCGATCTCCTTGTTGGTCTTGGCGGTCACCTTGTAGATCAGGGGGAAGGGCAGGGTCTTACTCAGCCCATCAGCCATCTCCTGGGCCCGGGCGGCCACCGTCTCCAGCACCTCGGGGCCATACAGGAACTGACTGCCGACTACGAACCAGAACGAATAATTCATAGAATTTACCTCCTTTATGTAGGGGCGGATATCATCCGCCCGTAAAAGCAGAAATAGGGCTGGCGGGCGGAAAATATCCGCCCCTACAGGCCGATTTACAAAATAGCAACCGCTGTTTTCTCCACCTCAAGCAGGGCCTTATACCGCCGGATGTAGGCGTTGAAGCCCTCCACAGCGGCGGTGTCGGGCCGGACGGTGGAGCCGGACACCCCGGCGAACACCTTTTGAGACAGGAAGTCCTCCAGTCTCTCGCCCTCCGCCCGGTTCAGCCGGTAGGAGGCCAGCAGGGCCATGCCGTAGGGGCCGCCCTCGCCGGCGGTCTCCATGCAGGTGACGGGGGCATTGCAGGCGGCGGCCATATGTCTCTGCCCCACCACGGGAGTTTTGAAGAGACCGCCGTGGCCGGTGAGGGAATCGATGGCCACCTTTTCCGAGGCCAGAATATCCATGCCCAGCTTCAGGGTGGACATGGTGGAATAGAGCTGGGCCCGGAAGAAATTGGCCAGAGTGAAGTCCGCCTCCGGGGTACGGACCACCAGGGGACGGCCCGCGTCCAAGTGGGTGACTCCCTCCCCGGCCAGATAGTTGCACACCAGCACTCCGCCGCAGTCGGGGGCCCCCTCCAGGCTCTTTTCATAGAGTCTGGTGTAGAGAGTGCCGGTGTCGGGCGCCCCCCCGAAGAGTCTGGCCGCCTCCCCCAGAACGCCCACCCAGGCGTTGGTGTCGTTGGTGCAGTTGTTGCAGTGGACCATGGCCACCGGGGCCCCGGTGGGAGTGGTGACCAGGTCGATCTCCTCGTAGACCTTCTCCAGGGGCTTTTCCAGCACTACCATGGAGAAAATGGAGGTGCCGGCGGACACGTTGCCCGTCCGGGGGGCCACGGCGTTGGTGGCGGTCATGCCGGTACCCGCGTCCCCCTCGGCGGGGGCGAAGGGAATACCTGCGGGGAGCAGGCCATCCAGCATCCTGGAGCCCTCTTCGGTAAGTCTTCCCGCATCCTCGCCGGCTGTCAGCACCTTGGGCAGCAGGTCCTCCAGCTTCCAGGGCAGGGCGGCAATCTTAGGCAGGGCATTGAACTTGGCCATCATTCCGGCGTCGTAGTCCAGCTTGGCGCTGTCGATGGGGAACATGCCGCTGGCCTCGCCGATTCCCACCGCGTTCACGCCGGTGAGAATGTAGTGGATATACCCCGCCAGGGTGGTAATATGGGCAATCCGGGAAACGTGGTCCTCTCCGCCCAACACAGCCTGATACAGGTGGGCGATAGACCACCGCTGAGGGATGTTAAAGCCAAACAGCTCAGTCAGTTCGGCTGCGGCCTGCCCGGTGATGGTGTTCTGCCAGGTGCGGAAGGGGGTGAGCAGATTCCAGTCCTGGTCAAAGGCCAGGTAGCCATGCATCATGGCGGACACTCCGGCGGCGGCGATGTTCTCCCTGCCCTCCACCTTGGACAGGGCGGACTTCAGGCCGGTCCACACCTCGTCCAGGGGGTAGGTCCAGATGCCGTTTTCATAGGCGGAAGCCCAAGTGTAGTCCCCGGAGGAGACAGGCTTAAAGTCTTGGTCGATGGTAACGGCCTTGATTCGGGTGGAGCCCATCTCCAAGCCCAGACAGGTCTTGTTTTGTGTAGGCATTGCGCAAGCCTCCTTATTTGGTAACTTTTTGATAGGGAGTAGGGGCCGCCGCCTTCGGTGGCCCGTCCCTATATCTGGCGGGACGCCCAGGGGGGGCGTCCCCTACTTCTTCTTCTCCTTCAGGAAGGCGAACACACTCTGGAGAACGATGAAGAAGCACAGCAAGGCGGCGGTGAGGATGTTGGGCCAGGAGGAGGCCAGCTTGCCGTTGAACTGAACGATAGAGGCTATGGTGCCGTTGATGAGAACACCGAAGAGGGTGCCGATCACGTTGCCCACGCCGCCAGTGAGAAGGGTGCCGCCGATCACGGCCGAAGCAATGGCGGACATCTCCAGGCCGGTGGCCTGACTGACGCTGGCCGCCTGGGTGTTCAGGCAGTAGCAGATTCCGCCGATGGAGCACAGGAAGGAGGACAGAATATAGGCCTTCATCTTGGTTTTCTTCACGTTCAGGCCCATCATGGCCGCCGACTGCTCGCTGCCGCCCACGGCGTAGAGGGAGCGGCCGAACTTGGTATACCGCAGCACCAGGAAAATCACAATCAGAACCAGCAGAGAGATGATAACGCCCACCCGGATGTAGGGCATGATGAGAACGCCCTTGCGGTTGAGAACCCCGCCGAAGGGGAGGTTCAAACGCCAGTTGGCCCAGCTGTAGAAGGCGGCGTTGGTGTCCTGTGTGATGGACAACTGGTCGGTGGAGATGACCGCCGTCATGCCCCGGGCGAAAAACATGCCCGCCATGGATACGATAAAGGGCTGGATCTCCAGATAGCCCACACAGAAGCCCTGAACCAGGCCAAAGATCAGGCCCACCGCCAGCACGATGAGGCACATCACGGGGGCGCTCATGTGCCACTTGCCCATGCCGTAGGCCAGCAGCATGCAGTCCAGGGCCACCAGGGAGCCCACAGAGATATCAATGCCGCCGGTGAGCATAACGCATGTCATGCCGCAGGCCACGCAGATCAGGCCCGCGTTGCTGATGAGGATGTTGAGAAAGGTCTGAAGATTGGTGAAGCCCTTGCTTCCGTACACGATGCAGCCTCCCGCATAGAGGATGACAAACAGTACGATGGTGATGATCAGCAGCAGGGTGTTGCCGTTCATCTGTTTGCGGCCTTTTACGGCGTTTGCAGGTTTCATGCGTGGGCCGCCTCCTTTCCGGCGGCCGGGCGGGCCGCGGTGTGTTTGCGCACCCAGTTCTTTACAGGGGGCGCCTGGATGACCACGATGACTATCACGACCACGGCCTTAAACACCGGCGCCACCGCGCTGGACACGCCCAGGTTGTACATGGTGGTGGTGATGGCCTGGATGGTGTAGGCGCCGATGATGGAGCCGGCCAGGTTGAACTTGCCGCCGCCCAGGCTGTTGCCGCCCAGGGCCACGGCCAGGATGGCGTCCAGCTCCATGTTCAGGCCGATGTTGTTGGAGTCGGCGCTGGTGATACGGGAGGAGGCCACAATGCCCGCGATGCCCGCGCACAGACCGCACAGCAGGTAGCACATAAAGATGATCCGCTTGGAGTTCAGGCCGGCGATGCGGCTGGCCTTCTTGTTGATGCCCACCGACTGGATGTACATGCCCATGGCCGTCTTTTTCAGCACCAGAGATACCACCGCAATGCACACGGCAGCGATGAGAATGGGGGTGGGCAGGAAGCCGATATAGCCGCCGAAGACGCCATAGGCGTCGGTGCGGACATAGACGATCAGGTTGTTGCACAGCAGCAGACCGATGGCCCGGGCCGCCGACCACAAAATCAGGGTAGCCACCATGGGCTGGATATTCAGATAGGCCACCAGGGTGCCGTTGAAGGCGCCGCAGATACAGCCCATCACCAGCGCGCCCAGCAGACCCAGAAGCAGGCGGGGAATGGCCACGTCGTCCACGGAGGACACCCCAAAGCCGGCCACCAGCATACAGCAGAAGGAGGCGCACAGAGACATAACCGACCCCACAGAGATGTCGGTACCGGCGGAGGCGGACACCACCAGAGTCATGCCGATGGCCAGGATGGCCACCTCGCTGCCCCGGTTCAGGATGGTAACCAGACGACCGGTGAGAAGGCCTTGGTCATTGATAACGGTGATAAAGAACTCGTAGAAGGCCTTGCCCTGAGACAGGTCGTACACCGCGTTGACGGCCAGCACCAGCAGTACGCAGACCAGGGGCAAAAACAGGGGGTTTTGGGTCAGTTTCTTACTTTTCATTGTCCGCACCTCCCGCAATGGCGGCCATGACCCTCTCCTGGGTCAGTTCGCCCTCCAGCTCGCCCACCTTGGCCCCGTCCCGGAGGACAGCCATACGGTTGCAGGTACGCAGCATCTCCTCGATTTCGGAGGAGATGAACATAATACTCTTGCCCTGCTGGGACAGCTGGATGATCAGCTTTTGAATTTCGGTTTTGGTTCCGATATCGATGCCCCGGGTGGGCTCGTCAAGGATGAGGAAGTCCGGGTCGGTGGCCAGCCAGCGGGCCAGAATGGCCTTTTGCTGGTTGCCGCCGGACAGCTGTTTGATAGGGGTCTCCCGGGTGGCCGTCTTGATCTGGAGGAGGCGAATGTACTCATCGGCAATTTCCTCCTGTTTGGCCCGGGAGAGCTGGCGGAACATGCCTCGCTTGGCCTGCATGGCCAGGATGATGTTCTCCCGCACCGACAGATCTCCGATAATGCCCTCCGCCTTCCGGTCATCGGGCAGCAGGCCCATCCCCAGGTTCATGGCGTCCAGAGGCTGGCTGATTTTGGCCTCTTTACCTGCCACCTTCAGAGTGCCGGTCTGGGCCCTGTCGGCGCCGTAGATGGACCGGGCCAGCTCGCTGCGGCCCGAACCCAGCAAACCGGTCAGTCCAATTACCTCCCCCTTGCGGATATCCAGGTCGAAGGGCTTAATGGTGCCCTTGTGGCTCAGGCCCCGGGCCTCAATCTCCATGGGGGTGTCCTTTTGGGCCTCAAAGCCCTCGGGCTTGATGGAGGCCAGATCGTCAAAGTCTTTGCCCATCATAGCGGCCACCAGCTTCACCCTGGGCAGATCGGCGATGGGGTACTCGCCCACCAGAGTGCCGTTGCGCAAAACGGTAATCCGGTCGCACACGGCGTACACCTGCTCCAGGAAGTGGGTGACAAAGATGATGCCCACGCCCTCTTCCTTGAGCTGGTTCATCACCTTAAACAGCTTTTCCACCTCGCCGTCGTCCAGGGAAGAGGTGGGCTCATCCAGAATAAGCACCTTGCAGTCCATGTCGGAGGCCCGGGCGATGGCGATCATCTGCTGGATGGCCAGGGAGTAGTTCTCCAAATTTTGTGTCACGTCCACTTTAATATCCAGCCGCTTCACCAGCTCGTCCGCCTTTTTCATCATGGTCTTGCGGTCGATGGTGTGAAAAGCGGTCATGGGCTCCCGGCCAATATACAGGTTCTCCGCCACACTCAGGTTGGGACACAGGTTGACCTCCTGATATACGGTGGAAATCCCCACACTCTGGGCGTCCTGGGTGGAGTGGTTTTTCACGGTTCCCTCCACCCCGTCAACGCGAATTTCGCCGGCCTCAAAATCATTGATGCCGGTGAGACACTTGATCAAGGTGGACTTACCCGCGCCGTTCTCCCCCATAAGGGCGTGGATTTCTCCCTTGCGCAGGGTAAAGTCCACATTGTCCAGCGCCTTGACACCGGGGAAGGTCATGGAAATGCCCCGCATGGTCAAAACGACATTGTTTTCCATCCTTTTTCACCTCACCTTTCTTTTTAACATAACAGGGGAGGGCCCCGGGTTTCCGGGGGCCCTCCCCTTACTGACTAGGGTTAGGTTACTTCTTAGTAGGGACGGCCGTCCACAACCTCCTGGGTGGCGTGGATGACTTCCTGCGCCTCGCCGTTGACCGTGATGGAGGTCACATTGTCCTCAGCGGCGAACCAGTGCTCAGAGACATACACTTCCTTCTCAGGGGTCTCGCCCTTCTCCAGGGCCTGGATGATCTCAGAGACAGTGGGGGCGGCCATGGGGTTGCACTCGAAGTTGGCGTTAATCTTGCCGTCGCACACCATCTGGACATAGGGCTTGTTGGCGTCGAAGGAGACCAGGATCACGTCGCCGCCCACACCGTAGGTGATGCCGGCCTGATCCATGGCGGTCATGGCGCCGGCGGCCTCGTTGTCGTTCTGGCAGATAACCACGTTGAACTGGCCCTTATAGCTCTGGCAGAAGGACTCCATAACCTCCTGGCCGCCGGCCTCGGTGAAGTCGCCGGACTGAGAGTCCAGAATGGTCCAGCCCTCGCGCTCGGCAATCTCCTTAAAGCCGTCGGTACGGCCGATGGTGGCGGAGGCGCCCACAGAGCCCTCGATGACCAGAGCGTTGATCTCGCCGATGCCCTTGTCGGCGGCATAGGCCTTCAGCCACTCGCCGCAGGCCAGACCCTCAACCTTAAAGTCGGAGCCAACCCAGGCCACATACTTGTCGGAGTCGTCCACGGTACGGTCGATGATGATGACGGGGATACCGGCCTCGTCGCACTCAGTCAGAACGGTGTCCCAGCCGGTGGCAACGATGGGGTCGATGATGATGTAGTCCATGCCCTGCTGGATAAAGCTGCGCACAGCCTCCAGCTGCTTGGCGGAGTCGTTGTCACAGTCCACGAAGGACAGCTCATAGCCGTTGGCGGCAGAGAAGACATCCTGAGCGGACTTGGTGGAGGCGGTACGCCAGTCGGACTCGTGGCCCACCTGGGCGAAGCCAACCTTCAGGGTGCCGTCGCCGGTGCTGGGGGTACTGACGGCGGGATTGCTGGCAGCGGGGTTGCTGGCGGCCGGATTGCTGGCAGCGGGAGTGCTGGTGTTACCGCCGCCGCCGCAGGCAACCAGAGACAGGGACATGGCTGCGGCCAGAGCAAGAGAAAAAATCTTCTTCATTTTACTTCCTCACTTTCTTTTCGTTGTACTCTCCCCGGTAGGAACACCGCCTGGGCCTTTGCTTCAGCCTGCTTCCATCGGGGCTACAACCGCATTAAACCCTATTTGTTTTAGAAAGTCAATACACTTTTTGTTTGTTCAGTCAGTTTCGTACCATTAAATAATACAAATTATGTTTATTTTATATAAATACGTACAAATTCGACGGACTGTCCCGCTGTCTCCCCAAACCAAGTTTGTTTTTCTCCGATTTATCCGGAGAAAAAGTTGAATATTTTACTCCGCCCGCCGCTGCCCTAAAGTCTCTGGGGGTCGTAAACTTGCCCATCCGCCTTTGAAAACTTCGATTTTTTCCACAGGAGGTTCGAAAATTCCCGTTCAAATGTCTCTTTTTCACTTTTAAAAACCAGACAAATGTTTGCCGGCCGCATGTGTAAAATGTGAAATCAGATAAGATAACCAACCACTTTATTGGTCTGTTTTCACAGGGTCTCTGGTATAATGGTAGGCGCAACAGGAATCTCTCATCGGAGGGTGGCATGACGCTATGGCAATGAAATACAAATTTCTGGCAGATCTGCTGCGAGAGGATCTGATCAAAAACGGGGGCCGCAGCGGCTACAAGCTGCCCACCGAAGCGGAGCTCACCCGCCGCTACCACATGAGCCGGCAGACGGTGCGTCACGCCCTCCAGCTGCTGGCGGAGGAGGGCCTGGTCCAGAGTCGTCAGGGCAGCGGCACCTACACCACCGGTATGGCCCGGGACGCCGCTTCCCGGCAGATCGCGGTGGTCACCTCCTTTCTGGACGACTACATCTTTCCCACCATCCTTCACGACGCCCAGAGTATCTTTGCCCAGGCGGGCTACTCCACCCTGGTGTGCGCCACGGAAAACCAGGTGGGAACCGAGAGGGACATTCTCCTGCGTCTTCTGGAGGAAAATGTGGGGGGCATTCTGGTAGAGGGCTCCAAAACCGCTCTGCCCAGCCCCAACGCCGACCTGTACCGCCGCCTGCGGGAGGCGGATATTCCCCTTCTTTTTCTCCACGGGGCCTACAGCGAGCTGAGTGCAGTTCCCTGCATCTACGACGACAACTACGGCGGCGGCTACCTTCTGGCCCGCCACCTCATCGACCGGGGCCACAGGCATCTGGCCGGCATCTTCAAAAGCGACGATGTCCAGGGGCCTCAGCGGTATCACGGCTGCATTTCCGCCATCCGGGACGCCGGACTGCCTATATCTGACCGGTGCTTTCGGTGGTATGACACCGAAGACCGGCTGGAGATGGTGGAAAAGCGCCGCTTCGACCTGCTGCGGCGTTTTCTGGCCGAGAGGCTGGAGCCTGCCACGGCGGTCATCTGCTACAACGACGAAATTGCCTTTCTCCTGATCCAGGAACTGCTGGCCATGGGGAAACGGGTGCCCGAGGACACGGCGGTGGTCAGCTTTGACAACAGCTACTACAGTCAGATCAGCCCCATTCCCATCACCTCCCTGCGCCATCGGGAGAAAATGGGCCGGGTCGCCGCCGAGGAGATGATCCGCATTCTGGGGGGCGCGCCGGGACAGTCCCGGGCCCTGGAGTGGGAGCTTCTGGAACGGAGCAGCAGCTGACAAAACTCCCCCGGCCCAAGGCCGGGGGAGTTCTTCTTTATTTGACCACAAGGATACGGATGCGCCCGCCCTCGGGCTCAGCCTTGTCGTACCAGCCGGTGACATCGCCGGCACTTTCGGCACGGGCCAGGCTGGACAGGTAATACTGGCCGTCCCGATACTCATAGACCACCACGCTGTCCGACAGGGTGTATTTTTGACTGCCGGTGACAAACTGGTTTCCAATGACCTGGCCCGCCTTGGCCGCAGTAAGACCATACAGTCTCTCCGGGTTGGAAGGCTCGCCCAGAATGCGGACAGGCCCGGCGGCAGCCTGGAACTTGGTACTGCCGGAGACGGTGTGTCTCACGCCGCCCACGTCAAACCGATAGGTGCGCAGCTTGCTCGTCCCCTCCCCCGTCTCGTCAAAGCCGGTGATGATTCCATACTGATATGCGTCGCCGGTAACGTCGTTGAGAATGAGGGTCTCGATCTCCCCCTGAGGGTTGAGGGAGTAGTACTTCACCTTGCCGCTGTCCAGCTTCAGTCCGGCCAGCCGGGCCGGATAGATCGCCGCGCCCCGATCCTCACTCACATCCAGCACCTGCGCGCCCTGGGCAAAGGTATACTTGCCCAGCTCGGTGCCCTCCTTGTTCACCGTACCGGTGAGAGAGGAATTGGGCAGCCCCCGGAGGGTGACCTCACCGTTGCGCACCAGGGCCCGGACCACACTACCCACCCGGTAGCCGCCCCGACTGGGATACTGGTAGGTCTGGCCGTCGGCGGCCAGCAGGGTAACAGTCTGGGCGGTGTAGCTCCCGCCGCTGCCGTCGGGGTAGGAGGTGTTCTCCACAGCCGTCACCACGCCCACCCGGTCGCCCGCGCTGGCGGACACGTCAGCCACCGCAGCCACGCCGCCACTTCTGCCCAGCAGAAGGGTAACGGTGTCGCCCAGATGGTATTGCCCCAGATCGGACAGGGCATAGGCGGCGGCGGAGTCCTCAATCTGGTAGGTCCGTCCGGCCACCGTCACGGCGTCTGGCTCCGCCCCGGAGGGCGTTATGGCCTGGATGGGGCCGGTGGCCTTTTTGTCATAGACCCAGACCGTGCCCATAGACCGGTTCCAGTAGACCACATCGTAGTCCTGGATGCTGCTCAGTACGGCGGCGCTGCCGTTGCGGTACACCTTGCCCGGCGTAAAGCCCAGGGTGGACTGCCAGCTGTAGCCCCGGGCCACCACCGGTCCCTCCATCTGCCCGTTGACCAGGGAGACCACATCCGGCCTGCCTGAGGCGTCCAGGCTGTGGCCCAGGGTCTGAATGTAGGGAGTCCCCGCCTTGGTTTTGGCGGAGAGAAGATTATAAAAGAGGTATACCGCGTCCTGCCGAGTCAGCGTGGAGGACGCCCCGGCGGCGGTGACGCCGGCACTCAGCTTCAAACTGTGGTACATAGACAGCTGTCCGGTGGGGAAAACCCCGGAGAAGTCCTCCGGGCCGTAGCCCAGCAGGGTGAGTACCATAGACGCCGCCTCCGCCAGGCGTATCTCCTGGTCGGGGCGGAAGGTGCCGTCGCTGAAGGCGGTCACCAGGCCCCGGCTCACCGCCGCCTCCACATAGCCGCTGGCCCAGTGGCTCCGGGGCACATCCGGGTAGGGGGAGGACGCCGCCTGGCCCACCCCGTCTCCCGCCGGGGAGGCCTTCACCGCCATGGTGACAAATTCCGCCCGGCTCACCTTGGCCGACAGGTTCAGGTTTCCGTTCCCGTCCCCGTTCATAATCCCCAGGGCGGTCACCGCCTGGACGGCGTCCTCCAACGAAGGGGCCGCCCCCGCCGCCGAAGCGGGCAGGGCCAGAGAGAGGGTCAGACAGGCCGCCAAAAGGGCGGAGAAAAAGCGTTTTGTTTTCATGGTGTAACTTCCTTTCTAGCTTAGGGTGTAGGGCGCGACGACCTCGGCGCGCCGTTTTATGCCAGCGGCGTGCCCAGTGGTCACGCCCTACAAGCGCTCAATCATACCGCAGTGCGTCAATCGGGTTCAATTTGGCGGCCTTGTTGGCGGGCAGGTAGCCGAACAGCACGCCGATGCCCACCGACACGCCGAAGCTGAGGAGGATAGCCCCCATGGTGGGGGTGGCGTCGAAGGTGATGCCGCTGGTGCCCATACTCTCCACCAGCATGCCGCCCAGAAGCATCCCCAGCCCCTTGGCCAGCAGCCAGCCGAAGGCGATGCCCAGCAGTCCGCCGATGGCGGAGGTGGTGCCCGCCTCGATGACGAACTGGCTGCGGATGTCCTTCCGCTTGGCCCCCAGGGACTTGCGCACGCCGATCTCCCGGGTGCGCTCGGTGACGGACACCAGCATGATGTTCATAATCCCGATGCCGCCCACCAGCAGAGAGATGGCGGCGATAGCCACCAGCACGCCCATAGCTACGCCCATCATGGCGTTGATCTGGTTGGCCTGCTCGGCCATGGTCATGATGTAGAAGTAGTTATACATGCCGTCGTCCGTCCGGTAGAACTTGTTGAGGTAGGCCTCAATGACCCCTTTGGCGGCGTTTGCAGTCTCGCCGGAGGTACTGGTGAAGATGTACAGGCCCACCCACCGGTCACCGACGATCTCCATGACGGTGGTATAGGGCATGTAAATTTGATCGTCCTGACTGCCGGGGAGCATTTCAAATTCAGCGTTGCGCTTGAGCACGCCTACCACAGTGAGAGTCCGGCCGTTAATGGACAGGGTTTTTCCCAGCGCGTCGCCGCCGAAGGCCTCCTGTTCCAGATAGGCCCCGATGACGCAGACCGCCTCCCGGCGCTCCACATCCATGTAGCTGATAAAGCGGCCCTTGGCCAGCTGTTCGCCGTCCATGGTGTAGTTGGTGGCGGCGTTGTACATGATCTCGCTGATTCCGTACACACTAGTCCGGTCAAACTTCTCGTCCCCGTGGCGGACCACGCCGCCCAGGTTGATGTAGGGGGATACACCGGTGAGGACGTGGGGGTTTTCGTCCACCAAGTCATACAGCTCCTCCGGGTCGGGCATCATACCGTCTCCCACAGACCAGATCTGGACCTGAATCATGTTGATGCCCATCTTGTCCACCTGCTGCTGGATCATGCCGGTGAGGCCGTTGCCCAGGGAGAGGATGACAATCACCGCTCCCACGCCGATGATGATGCCCAGCATGGTGAGCAGGGCCCGCATTTTGCTGGTGGTGAGGGATTTGATCGCCAGGCGGAAGGACTGTCCAAAGTTCATGCGCCCACCTCCTCGTCCTCTTCATCCGCGCCGTGGGGCTGGACCACCGCACGGGGGTCGTGGGAGTCGCCGTCGTAGATGATTTTGCCGTCCTGAAGGCGGACAATCCGGTCGGCCTTCACGGCGATGGAGTTGTCGTGGGTGATGAGGACCACCGTATTTCCCTCCCGATGCAGCTGCTTGAGGAATCTCAGCACATCCCTGCCGGTGCGGGAGTCCAGGGCGCCGGTGGGCTCGTCTGCCAGGATCAGGCTGGGGTCTCCGGCCAGGGCCCGGGCGATGGAAACCCGCTGCTGCTGGCCGCCGGACAGCTGAGAGGGCAGGTTTTTCCCCTTGTCCGCCAAGCCAACCCGCTCCAGGGATTGCAGGGCCCTCTCCCGTCTCTCCTCGCCGGGCACCCCGGCGTAGAGAAGGGGCAGCTCCACGTTCTCCAGCACGGACAGCTTGGGGATCAGATTGTACTGCTGAAAGATGAAGCCCAGCATCTTGTTGCGAATCTCCGCCTGCTGGTCGTCGTCCATGGTAGACACGTCCACGCCCCCCAGGTGGTAGGTGCCCGAGGTGGGCACGTCCAGACAGCCAATGATATTCATGGCGGTGGATTTGCCCGACCCGGAGGAACCCACAATGGCCACGAACTCCCCCTGGTCGATGGTCAGGTCCACCCCGTCCAGAGCGTGGACGGTCTCCGAGCCCATCTGGTATATTTTATAGACGTCTTTTAATTCAATGAGGTGTTCCAAATTTTATTGCCTCCCTTGTTGGCCTGTTCCGGGTATACCGGGGCGACCTGTGGCCGCCCGCGACACACGATTGGGCGTGCAGGGCGCGGCGACCTCGGCGCGCTGTTTTCGTCACAGCGGCGTTTTTAAGGAGCAGCGGGCCGTGTCGTCCCGCCCTACGACACGTCAACGCTTCCTCCGCCCATGACTCCGGCGGCTCCGCCCTGGGCCTGGAGAGGTACCAAAATAGTCTCCCCCTCGTCAAGGCCAGAGGTAATCTCCACATAGGTGCCGTCGCCTCCACCCAGAGTAACGGTGCGCTCCTCAGTCTTGGTGGGGTCAATCACCGATGCTCCGTCGGGGGACAGGCAGCCCTCCAGGGGGACCAGCACCGTATCCCCTCTCTGCACCGCCGCCGCCGGAACGGACAGGACGTTCTTCATCTGCTCCACAATGATGTCGGCGGACACGTTCATGCCCGGATTCAGCCCGCCGTAATCCTCCAGCAGGATGGTGGCGGGATAGGTGGTAAAGCCATTGGTGGTGGTGCCGTTGATACTCACCCGGTCCACCCGACCCTGAAAGACCTGGCCGGGAATGGCGTCGGCAGTAATATCCACCGTTTGTCCCGCCTGAATCTTACTCAGGTCCAGCTCGCTGATGTTCATCTCCAGCTTTAAGTAGCTCAGGTCATAGATGACGGCCAAGGCCCCGGACTCAATGTTGTTCACGTTGTCCCCCGCCTTGATGTTCTTCTCGATGACGGTGCCCGAGATGGGGGCGGTAATGGTGTAGTTCTCCAAAGCATCCTGGGAACGTTGAAGGGCGAGTCGGGCGTTCTCCAGAGCGATGGCCAGGTCCTCCAGGCTGCTCTGGGCGGCGGCGCCGCCCAGACTCGCCAGGGCGCTCCCGGCGGACACCTTACTGCCGGCGGTAACGCAGACTTCGGTGACCTCGCCGCCGGCCTGGGCCACCACAGTCTGGCGCAGGGCCTCCTCAAAATTGGCGCTGCCGGCGCAGGCCGCCTCCCCCACCGCAGCGGTGGCGGAGTTGGCGGAGGTGAGGGCGCCGGGGTTGCTTACCCGAATTTTCACCTGGCGCACCAAGGTCCCGCCCTCTCCCACCAGCTCGGCGGAGGACACCGACTCCACCGTACCGGGCAGGGTCTCCATGGTGCCGGCGATGGTCACCTGGGCTTTCTGTCCGGGCACAATTCCCTGGGCCTCGGCGGAGTGGAAGGGCAGGGTCACGGTAAGGGTAGAGGTGTCGGCCACCTCGGCGATGGGGGTGCCGGGGGAAACAATGTCTCCCCGCTGGACCATCACCCGCTGGACCACCCCGGACCCGCCAGCGCGGACGGTGAGGTTGGCGGCCAGGTCGTCGTAGTTCTTCTGGGCCTGGCGTACAGACAGCTCCGCCTGGGCAATACTCATCTCCGCATCCTTTGCGTCCAGACGGTAGAGGACGTCCCCCTTCTCCACCTGATCGCCCACCTCAAAGGGTGCCTCCAGCACCTCGCCAGTGACCAGGGGCTTGAGGTAGTAGGAGTCGATGGGGGTAACGGTGCCCGTGCCGGACACCCCCGCCGTCAGATCCCGGCGCTGGACGGTGTCCGGGGTGTACTGCCCAAGGGCGGGCGTTCCTCCCCCGGAGGATTTCAGGAAAAACCAGCACCCTCCCAGCAGCACCACGGCGGCGATGATCCCCCGGCGCACCCACTTTTTCCCCTTTTTGGGCAAATGGGGGACGGGGAATCTGCGTCCTTTCCCTTCTTTGGGCGTCTGAGGCGCCTGGGGCGTTAACACATTTGTTGTTTCCATAGAGATTCTCCTTGTTCCAGTTTTCCGCGGGGGCAGGCCCCTCTCTTTATCTGCACCGGTCTCCCGGTGATGGTCGCAGGGGATATTGTACCTGGTAATCCTTACATTTTTCCAAAGAAAAGATAAAAATTTCATTAAAATTTTTCAGGTCTCAGAATCGCCCAAACAGATCCAGCAGACAATAAAGAAAAGGGGAACACTTTGAGATGGATTTTCCACGCCCCACTCTACACCTTCCCGTTACTGGAAAGTCAAGTGTTTTCAGGAAAAAAAGCAAAAAAACCTCCCCATGTGCGGGGAGGCTTTGACCTATGACTTATTTCTTGGCAATACTCAGGGCGCGGTACACGTCCAGCACGCGGGTAAACAGGGCGTCCTCCTGCTTCAGACCGGTGTACTGCTCCAGGGCCTTTTCCACGCCGCCGGTCTCAATGGACTTCATCAGCTCCACACTCTGCTCATCCTCGGGGCAGTTGAAGTGGAGGGCGGCGGCGGCGCCGAAGATCAGGTGGTCCACACACAGGCCGTAGCCGTAGGCGGTCATCAGGGGCTTCATCAGCCGGTCGGTAGGGGCCAGCTTGCGGATGGGCTCCCGGGCCACTCGCTGGGTCTCGTCGGCCAGGAACGGGTTCTGGAACCGGGCGAAGATGCTCTCGACATAGGCGTGATGGGCGTCGGGGTCGAAGCCGAACTTCTGAATGAGTCCCTCGCCGCTCTCCCACATAGCCTGGTGGACCAGCGTGCCGATGGCAGGGTCGGCAATACTCTCCACAATGGTCTTGTAGCCCTTCAGGGTGCCCAAGTAGGCGCAGATGGCGTGGCCGCTGTTCAGGGTAAACAGCTTGCGCTCCAGGTAGGCGTCCAGGTCGTCCACCCAGCCCAGGCCCTGAATTTCGGGCCTCTCGCCCTTCCAGCCGCCCTTTTCCACGTCCCACTCGGTGTACTGCTCCACTGCCACGTCCAGGGGGTTTTCAAAGCTGGCCTTGGGGACGATGCGGTCCACGGCGCAATCGGCAAAGCCCACATACTCCTTGGCGTAGGCGATCTCCTCCTCGTTCAGGTTGCTGTAGACGGCATCCCGCAGCTGGCTGGTGCCCCGGATGGCGTTCTCGCAGGCTACCACATTGAGGATCTGGGTACTCCCCGCCGCCTTCCGGGCCCTGATGCCCGCGGCGATGGGCTTGGCCACAATGGGCAGGATGCGCAGGCCCACGGCGGTGGTGATGATCTCGCAGTCGCCGGCGATGGCCTGGGCCAGCTCCGGGCCGGCGGAGGAGATCCCGCTGATGTTGGTGACCGTCCACTGGGCGCACTCCCTGTCCTGAATGTGTACAGTGTACTGCTTCCTCTCGTTGATGGCGGAAATCAGGTTCTCCGCCACGTCGGCAAAGGTGACATGGTAGCCGCTCTTCTCCAGCAGTGCGCCGATAAAGCCCCGGCCAATGTTGCCCGCACCGATCATAATTGCCTGTTTCATAACTGTTTCCTCTCCTTTTCATAAAAATTCCCATGTCTTTGGGTCTCATTGGCTATAGTATAGCATTCCCCTCCCGGCTCCGCAAGACAGGAAAGTACCAAAAAAATTCAAGAAAATTCGATCAAAATCCGTCAAATGAGCGATTGTGATTATTTCAGGGTTTCTGTCGTTTTTCTTTCTGATCTCATTCTGGCTTTCAAAGAGTCAAATACCGTCTCTCCCCTGATTTTTCCGGTCATTTGTAGGACTGCACAAAAATAAAATGGATATTTTGTGCAGAAAGTTAAGGGGAAATTGATTGACATCCCCCTCCGTCTGTGGTAAGATTTCTTCAGTCAAAAACAATCAACAGAGCAAAATCAATCAGCAAAAAAGGGGGGATTCCATGCTGGCCGAACAGCGTGCCCGAATCATCCTGGAACAGCTCTCCCAGCACCAGACCGTCAGCGTGACCGACCTGTGTCAAACCACCGGCGCCTCAGAAGCCACCATCCGCCGGGACCTGAATGCCCTGGCCCGCCAGGGCCGGCTGGTCAAGATACACGGCGGGGCCACCAGTCTGGAGGAGGAAGAGTTTCTGGCCCGGGAACCCGATTTAGCCACCAAGCAGCGATACGCCCGGGAGAAGGAGTGCATCGCCCGCTACGCCGCCAGCCTGGTGGGAGACGACGACGTGGTCTATCTGGACACAGGCACAACCTCCCTCCACATGGCCAACCACCTGAAAGACTCCAAGGCCTTGTTTGTCACCAGCAGCATCGACTTTGCAGGTATGCTCTCCGCCCACGAGCGCCGCGTCTATATTCTGGGGGGCGCCCTGAAGCCGGGCACGGTGGATATTGTGGGGGCCGAGGCCCTGGCCGCCATCCGCCATTATAACTTTACCAAGGTTTTTCTGGGCACAAGCGGCGTCAGTCTCAGCCAGGGCTTTACCACCCCAGACCCGGAGGCCGCCGCCCTCAAGGCGCTGGCCGCCTCCAGGTCCCACTCCGTATACATGCTGGCCGACTCCAGCAAATTCGGCCGGGTCACCGCCGCCACCATTCTCCCTCTGAACGAGGCCCAGATTATCACCGACCGGCTTCCCGACCGGAAATATCTGGACAGCACCGACATCATTGCAGTGTAAGTCAATCTTGTTCTCTAAATGCTGTGTGCAACAGTATGAGATAATAAACAATTTGGAAAGGATGTATTCACTATGGTATCCAAAAACGTTAAAGTCATCAATCCCCAGGGTCTGCACATGCGCCCCGCCCAGCTGTTTGTGGCCGAGATGGCCAAGTACGACAGCACCGTTACCATCATCTTCGGCGAGAAGACCATTAACGCCAAGAGCATCATGAATCTGATGGCCTCCTGCATCAAGATGGACAGCGAGATCGAGATCCGCTGCGAAGGGGCTCAGGAGGTTGAGGCCCTGGATGCCGCCGTCAAGCTGGTGGAGTCCGGTTTGGGCGACCTGTAAAGGGGAGGCGCGCCATGGTTCTGAAAGGAATCAACGCCTCAGACGGCGTCGGCCTGGGCTGCGCCGTCTGTGTGCGGGAGGAAAGTCTGGATTACTCCGACGTCCCCTACTCCGGCAAAGAGGCCGAGAAGACCCGGCTGCAAAACGCCATCGATGAGTTCAACCAGCGCACCGCCGCCATGGCCGACCACATCCGGGAGAACACCGGTCCCAAGGAGGCGGAGATTCTCACCGGCCAGATCACCATGCTGGCCGACCCCTTCATGCTTTCCCAAATGCAGGAGGCCATCGACGGCGGCTCCTGCGCCGAGGCCGCGGCCGACACCGTATGCACCATGTACGCCGACATGTTCGCCGGCGTGGACGACGAGCTGATGCGTCAGCGGGCCACCGACGTCCGGGACATCCGCGCCCGGCTGCTGTCTATTCTGATGGGCGTCACCGGCCTGGATCTCAGCGCCCTGCCCGCCGGCACCATCCTGGTGGCCCACGACCTCACCCCCTCCATGACAGTGGGGCTGAACAAGGAGAACGTGGTCGGCATCGTCACCGAGACCGGCGGCCGCACCAGCCACTCCGCCATCCTGGCCCGGGCCCTTCAGCTGCCCGCCGTACTCTCCATCCCCAAGGCGCTGGACCTGATCAAAGACGGCGACGGCCTGATCGTGGACGGCGGCGAGGGCGTGGTGGTCCTCAGCCCCGACGCCCGCACCCGCAGCGAATATCTGGCCAAGCAGAAGGATTTTCTGGAAAAGACGGCCGCCCTGGAAATCTACCGGGATAAGCCCACCGCCGACGCCGACGGCAAATACTACCACCTCTACGCCAACATCGGCTCCGCCGCCGAGGCGGAAGCAGCCGCCCAGTCCGGCGCCGAGGGCATCGGCCTGTTCCGCACCGAGTTTTTGTTCATGGACCGCACCAGCGTCCCCGACGAGACGGTGCAGTACGAGGCCTACCACACCGTCTCTAAGACCATGGCCGGGAAAGAGGTTATCATCCGCACCCTGGACGTGGGCGGCGACAAGGCCATCGAATATCTTGGCATGGAGAAGGAGGAGAACCCCTTCCTGGGTCACAGAGCAATCCGCTACTGCCTGGACCGCCCCGAGCTGTATAAGGTTCAGCTCCGGGCCCTGCTCCGGGCGGGCGCCGAGGAGAAAAACATCAAAATCATGCTCCCCCTGGTAACCTGCGTGGAAGAGGTACTCTCCGCGCGGGAGCTGCTGGAGGTCTGCAAAAAGGAGCTGGCCGAGGCCGGCATCCCCTATGACGCCGACATCGCTCTGGGAGCCATGGTCGAGACACCCGCCGCCGCTCTCATCGCCGATCTGCTGGCCCAGGAGTGCGACTTCTTCTCCATCGGCACCAACGACCTGACCCAGTACACCATGGCCGTGGACCGGGGCAACGCCAAGGTGGAAAGTCTCTACACCCCCTTCCAGCCCGCGGTGCTGCGTTCCATCCGGAACATCATTTCCGCCGGCAAGCGGGCCGGCATCCCGGTGGGCATGTGCGGCGAGGCTGCCGCCGATCCCGGTCTCATCCCCCTGCTCATGTGCTGGGGCCTGGATGAGTTCTCGGTGAGTTCCGCCTCGGTGCTGGCCACCCGGGCCCAAATCCACCGCTGGCACGAGAAGGACTTCCACCGCGTCACCGAGGAAGCCATGGGTCTTTCCACCGCCTCCGGCGTGGAGGGGTATCTGAAGGCCACCGTGAATAAATAATCTGTAGGAGGCAGTCTCCGCGCCGCCCCGTTCTTCCCCCTGCCGGGGCGGGTATTATCTGCCCGCAAAACCTGTAGGGGCCGCCCCTGGGCGGCCCTCTCCCACGACCTGTGCCAATGCAGCCGGGCCGCCGAGGACGGCGGCTCCTACACAGCGCATCCCATCCCTACATCGGAAAGGAGATACTCCCTGTGAAAGAACGCGTACAGAAATTTGGGCGTTTCCTCAGCGGAATGGTCATGCCCAACATCGGGGCCTTTATCGCCTGGGGCCTGATCGCCGCCCTGTTTATCCCTGATGGCTGGCTGGGCTGGTGGGGCCCTGCCGCCACCATCAACAGTATGGTGGGTCCCATGCTGTCCTACCTGCTGCCCATTCTCATCGGCTACACCGGCGGCAAAGTCGTAGGCGGCCAGAAGGGGGCCGTCACCGGCGCCCTTGCCACCCTGGGCGCCATCGCCTCCACCTCCAGCACCATGTTCATCGGGGCCATGATCTGCGGCCCTCTGGGCGGCTGGTGCATCAAAAAGTTCGACGAGAAAATGAAGGGCCACATCCCTGCCGGCTTTGAGATGGTGGTCAACAACTTCTCTGTTGGCATCATCGGCGGTATCCTGGCCGTACTGTCCATTTTTATCATCGGCCCCGCCTGTGTAAAGATCACGGACGTTCTGGGCGCCGGAGTTGGATTCCTGGTGAACAACGGTCTGCTGCCCCTCACCGCCGTGCTGGTAGAGCCGGCCAAGGTCCTCTTCCTGAATAACGCCATCAACCACGGCGTCTTCACTCCCATCGGCACCGAACAGGCCGCAGAACTGGGCAAGTCCATCCTGTTCATGATCGAGTCCAACCCCGGCCCCGGCCTTGGCCTGCTGCTGGCCTACTGCGTGGCCGGCAAGGGCGAGACCCGCTCCTCCGCCGGCGCCGCCGCCTTTATCCAGTTTGTGGGCGGCATCCACGAGATCTACTTCCCCTATGTGCTGATGAACCCCATCGTCATCCTTGGGCCCATGCTGGGCAACGTGGCCGGCATCTTCACCCTGTCCATCCTGGGCGGCGGCCTGGTGGCCGCAGCCTCCCCCGGGTCTATCATCGCCGAACTGCTCATGACCCCCAAGGGCGGGTACTTCGCCAATGCTGCGGGCATCGCTGTGGCTGCCGCAGTCAGCTTCGCCATCTCCGTCTTCCTGCTGAAGTTCTTCGGCAAGGACGCCGACCTGGCTGAGGCCCAGGCCCAGGTGGCCGCCTCCAAGGGCCAGGCCCCTGTGGAATCCACCACCGGCGCTTCCGTGGACATCAACTCCGTGAAGAAGATCGTCTTCGCCTGCGACGCCGGCATGGGCTCCTCCGCCATGGGCGCCACCATGCTGCGCAACAAGCTGAAGGACGCGGGCATCACCGGTATCGAGGTCATCCACCACCCCGTGTCTGAGATCCCCGGCGACTGCCAAATCGTGGTCACCCACCACGAGCTGTCCGGTCGGGCCGCCCAGCGCGCCCCCCAGGCCCGAATTGTCCCCATCCACAACTTTATGGGCGCCCCCGAGTACGACACCCTGGTCAACGAGCTTCTCCAGGCCCGGAAGGGCTCCGCCTCCTCGCCCGCCGCTCCCGTGGAGGCCCCCAAGGCTGAGGCCGCCCCCGCCGGCGACACCCTGCTGGAGAAGAAGAACATCGTTCTCAACTGCACCCCCGTCACCCCCGAGGAGGCCATCCGCGCCTGCGGACGGTTGATGGTAGACAGCGGCTACGTGGACGAGGCCTACATCCAGGGCATGCTGGACCGGGAAGCCAGCTTCTCTGTGGCCATCGGCAGCCACGTGGCCATCCCCCACGGCACCAACGACGTCAAGCCTTTGATCAAGCGCACCGGCGTTGTGGTCATGACCTATCCCGACGGCATTGACTGGAACGGCGACAAGGTCAAGCTGGTGGTCGGCATTGCCGCCAAGGGCGAGGAGCACCTGGAGGTGCTGGGCCGCATCGTGGCCATCGCCTCTACTGACGAGGACACCGACAAGCTGGTGGCCTCCGCCGACGCCGAACGTCTCTTCCACAGTCTCAACGGACTGGCCTGATTGCGCCGGACTTTGCCATAAATTCAAGACGCGTCCCCGCCCTTTCGTTTTGGCGGGGACGCGTCATTTCCTCTCTCCCTTCCCTCTCTTTGCAGGATTTTATGCAAAAATCTTTTCTTCATGAATTTTTGAATTTAATCTTGCGTTTTTACCGCCGGTACATTATAATGTGTCTATTATGCGGGGAGCGTTCCCCATTTCAATGAAATAACAACGTTGGCGGACGAAAGGGAGTTAAAATGATGAAAAAATTCCTGGAAATGACAAAAGATGAACTTTTAGCCCAGCGGGAGCAGCTGGATCAGGCCTACTCCCGGCTGAAGGCCCAGGGCCTTAAGCTGAACATGGCCCGGGGCAAGCCGGGCCGTGACCAGCTGGAGCTGTCTTCTCCCATGCTGGACACCCTCAACGCCCAAAGCAGCTGCATTACGGACAGCGGCGTGGACTGCCGCAACTACGGCGAGCTGCCCGGCATCCCCGAGGCCAGAAAACTCTTCGGCGACTACATGGGGGTGTCTCCCGAGGAGACCATCGTGGTGGGTTCTGCCTCTCTCACCTTTATGTACGACTGCATGAGCCGGGCCATGCTGCTGGGGGTGCTGGGCGGCGACAAACCCTGGTGCAAGTATGACAAGGTGAAGTTCCTCTGCCCTGTCCCGGGCTACGACCGGCACTTCACCATCTGCGAAACTCTGGGCATCGAGATGATCAACATTCCTCTCACCGAGTGGGGCCCGGACATGGACCTGGTGGAAAAGCTGACGGCTGAGGACGAGACCGTGAAGGGTATCTGGTGTGTGCCCAAGTACACCAACCCGCTGGGCGGCTCCTACTCCGACGAGGCGGTGCGCCGTCTGGCCTCTCTGAAGCCCGCCGCCAAGGACTTCCGCCTTTTCTGGGACAACGCCTACGCCGCCCACTACGTCTACGAGGACACCCCGGTTCTCAACATTCTGGAGGAGTGCAAAAAAGCGGGCAATCCCGACATGGTCTACATGTTCGCCTCCACCTCCAAAATCACCTTCCCCGGGGCGGGGGTGGCCTTCTTCGCCGCCTCCAGGGCCAACGTGGACTTCACCCTCAAGCAGCTGGACGCCCAGGCCATCAGCTGGGATAAGCTGAACATGCTGCGCCACGTTCGTTTCTTCCGGGATCTGGACGGAATTCGGGCTCAAATGGACAAACACGCCGCCATTCTGCGTCCCAAGTTCGACGCGGTTCTCTCCACTCTGGATGCAGAGATAGGCGGCACCGGAGTCGGGACCTGGGTCAAGCCCAAGGGGGGCTACTTTGTCACCTACATGGCCATGCCCGGCTGCGCCAAGCGGATCGTTCTGCTGTGTAAGGAGGCCGGCGTGGTCCTCACCGGGGCCGGGGCCACCCACCCCTACCACAAGGACCCCGAAGACAGCTATATCCGTCTCGCCCCCTCCTTCCCCTCCCCCGCCGAGCTGGCCCAGGCCATGGAGGTGTTCTGCGTCGCTGCCAAGCTGGCCGCCGTGGAGAAGCTGCTGGGCTGAGAACGCCGCCGTCTCTCCGGTCTCTGCTTGTTAAAAAACGGCGTCCGCCTATGAAGCGGACGCCGTTTTTTATTACGCCGGAAGCACGTTCCGCTTCAGACTGGTGTAGGCCAGCAGAATGTAGACGGCGTAGATGAGGAAAAACACGGCCAGGGCGGTGCAGACAATAACCGCCGGACTGGAGGCCCCCACCATCACCCCCGGCTCCGGGGCGTGAGCCAGGTGGAGAATAAAGGGCGCCCCGATGAGTACCGGTGGGATGGCGGGCAGGGCGTAGTAAATGGCAAACTGGGTGCGCAGCGCCTTTAACATCTCCTTCCGGCCCATGCCCAGTTTTTTCAGCAGGGCAAACTGCCCTCTGTACCGCTGGGTCTCGCTGAGCTGCTGGATGGTAAGGATGGTGGCGGCAGTCATGGTGAGGGACAGGGCCAGGTAGTACAGAGGGAAGACGAACAGGGCGGTCTGAGAGGCCACCTCCGCCTCCTCCTGAGCCCTGGTGGTGATGGCGTTGCTGGCAAGCCCGGAGCCGGTTCTCTCGTTGATGTCCCACAGGTCATAAAACTGCTCCCTTGTCACCGGCCGGACCGTTTTGGCGGCGTAGGCCCAGTGGTGGACCTCCAGCCCCTCCACCGCCTCGTCCGGCACCACCAGAATGTACCCCCGCCCGTTGGTCGTGCCGCCGCTCTGGGACAGGTGCTCGGTATACACGCCCCCGGGCCGGAGGGTGACGCCCCCCAGGGTAAGGGGTTCCCGATAGTCCTTCAGGACCTCCTCCAGATAGGTCATGCAGTGGAACAGGTACTGCCCCTCCTCCGGCTCCACCGTCCGGTATCCCGCGACGGCCCGCAGAGAGGCGTAGTCGCTCCAGCGCAGGACGGGCTCCTGTACAAAATTGAAGTAATAATAGACGGTGTGGGATTCGATATAGTCCCGCACCCCGTGGCCGCCGCTGAGATAGACCTGATACTCCAACGACTGCTCCACCGGGATATTCTCATGGATGTAATCCAGATAGACGGCGGGGTCCCGGCCGTCTCCCACGCCGAGATACAGGTCAAAGCAGCCCACGTTCGCCGCCCGGCCCTCGAACAGCCCCCGGAACACCAGCCCCGTCCCCTCGGAGATGAGGGTGGCGGTGAGGACCATGGAGATGGTTGCCATCAGCACCCCCATGGTGGCCAGCTTGGCGGTGAGGGAGCGGAAGACCAGCAGGGTCACACCCCGGTACTTCCGGGCGGGCCGTTTGTCAAAGTAGGCGGGTACCCCCGAGGCAAAGCTGAGGAAGAAGCCGAAGAGAAACAGGATCAGGCACCCCGCTCCGGCGGTGGCCACAGTCAGGTCCCGCGCCATAATGAGAAGCGTTCCAACAACCCCCAGCGCGATGGAGACGCCGAACACCCACCGCCGTTTTTTCCCCGTCTGAATCACCACCCCCTCGTTGACCCGGTCGGAGTAGATCAGGTCGTGAATTTTTGCCTTGCGAATGTATTTCCGGCTGCGGCGCAGGGCGTAGAGGTAGATCAGAGAGAAACAGGCCGCCGTCAGGGCCAGGGCGGGGAGGGAAAACCCGAAGGAAAAGTGATAGGGCAGCTTAAACAGGGCCAGGGCCATCGCCCGGAAGGCCTGGTAGAGAAGCCCGCCCAGGGCGGTCCCCAGCGCCAGGGCGCAGCCTCCCACGGCCAGGTTTTCCAGAAAGAACAGCCGGGCCACCTGCCTGTTTTCCAGGCCGATGAGCAGGTAGGTGCCCAGTTCCCGCCCCCGACGCAGAAGCATAAATTTTGTGGCGTAGGCCACCAGCCACCCAAAGACGCACACCACCACTACGGTGGCCATGGCGATCATCAGGGGGAGAGTCTTCATACTCTGAGACAGGGTGTTGATCTCCCGGGAGAAGGTCAGGGCGTTGAAGGAGTAGAGAAGGGCGGCGGCCAGCACCACCGTGACGAAGTAGACCAGGTAGTCCTTTGCCTGACGGCGGGCGTTGCGCAGCGAGAGTTTAGATAACGTCACTGACGTCACCCCCCAGCGCGGCCAGCACATCCAAAATCTCGTGATAGAACACCGGTCTGTCCCGGTCTCCCCGGAGAAGCTCGTTGAACACCCGTCCGTCCTTGAGAAAGAGAACCCGCCTGGCGTAGCTGGCGCTGTAGGCGTCGTGGGTGACCATGAGGATGGTGGCCCCCAAGTCCCGATTCATCCGGGTCATAATCTCCAGCAGATTTTTCGAGGCCTTGGAATCCAGCGCCCCGGTGGGCTCGTCGGCCAGCAGCAGAGACTGCCCCGCCACTATAGCCCGGGCGACAGCCGTGCGCTGCTTCTGTCCTCCGGACACCTGATAGGGGAATTTTTCCAGAATGTCGGTGATGCCCAGCCGCCGGGCCACCTCCCGCACCCGGCTCCGCACCGCCCCGGCGTCCTCATGGTTCAGGGAGAGGGCCAGACCGATGTTCTCCTCTATGGTCAGGGTGTCCAGCAGATTGAAGTCCTGAAACACAAACCCCAGCCTCTCCCGGCGGAATTTTGCCAGCTCTGCCTCAGACAGGTCGGCCACACTCACCCCGTCCAGCAGGATCTTGCCCGCGCTGATGGTGTCGATGGTGGAGATGCAGTTGAGCAGGGTGGTCTTCCCCGATCCGGACGCCCCCATAATGGCCAGAAACTCCCCAGCCTCCACGTTGAGACTCACCCGGTCCAGGGCCTTGGTAACGTTGTTTTTGTTCCCGTAGTATTTTTCAATGTTCTGTACTTGCAGCATAGCGGTTGCCTCCTTTGCTCGTGGGACTATGGTACACCAAAGGCAAAGGATGTTGTAGCGATTTGATATGGAACTTCCTTACAGTTTTGTAAGGTTGGGAAACATACCGTAGGGGGCGGCCTCCATGCCGCCCCGTTTAGTATTGTCGCATTCTGGCGGATCAAGGCGGCGCAGAGACCGCCCCCTACAGCGCCTCCTTCGTCGGGAAGGTCAGGGTCACGGCGGTCCCTTTTCCCTCCTCCGAGGAAATTTCCAGCCCCAGCTCCAGAAAACCGGCCAGCTTTTTGCACAGGTACAGTCCTATGCCGGTAGCTCCGCCCCGGGTCCGGCCATTGCTGCCGGTAAAGCCCCGGTCGAAGACCCGGGGCAGCTCGTGGGCGGGGATACCGATGCCGTTATCCGCCACGGTGAGGCGCACCTGCTTCCCCAGGGGCCGGGCGGAGATGGAGATAACCGGCTCCGCCCCCCGGTAGCGGGCGGCGTTCTGAAGGAGCTGCCCCAGAATAAAGGCCGCCCACTTTTCATCGGTATAGACGCAGCAGTCCAGCCCCGCTGTCTCCACCCGGACGCCTCTTTGAATCAGAAGGGCCCGGTGATCCCCCACAGCCCGGGTGACAATCCCATCCAGACCGGTCTGGCGGATCACGCAGTCCCTCTCCGGACTCTCCGCACGGGCGTAGAACAAAGCCCTCTCCACATTCTCCTCAATCCGCCCCAGTTCTCCGGTAAGTCTGCGGCGGACAGCGCCGTCCGTCTCCCGGCAGATCAGCCGGGCGGCAGTAATGGGCGTTTTGATCTCGTGGACCCACTGTTCCACATACTCCCGGTACTCCCGTTGGCCCGCCCGAGCGTCAGACACCGCCTCCGTCATGGCCCGGCCTGCCCGGCGGCTCAGGTCAATCAGCCGCTTCTCATACAGCGTTCTGGCCGGCGGCAGGCACTCGGCAAAGAGATACTTCTGATCCAGGCCCTCCAGGATGGACTCCAGCTCCCGGAGTCGGGCCCTCTGGCGGAGAAAATCGGACAGCTGTACGGCAAAAAAGACCAGCAGCAGGGCCAGACATAAAATCACCAGCACCCCGGGCTGGGTGCCGGTGGCCCACAGGAAGAAGGCCACCGCCGCCGCGCAGATGATCTGAATCAGCAGTCGGTCCAGGCGGTCGGCCAAAAATTCCCAAAACGTCATAGCTGATACCCCATTCCCCGGCGGGTTTTGATCAAACCTGGCAGACCGATCTCCTCCAGCTTGGCGCGCAGGCGTGTCATATTCACGCTGAGGGTGTTGTCGTCTATATAAATTTGGCTGTCCCACAAAGCGTCGATCAGGTCGGCCCGGGAGACGATTTTCCCGGCGTGTGCCATAAGATGGGACAATATCTTCAGCTCGTTCCGGGTCAGCTCCACCGACCGTCCCCCCGCCCAGGCCGTCCCCCGGGTCAGGTGAAGTTTCAGCCCCCCCGCCTCCAGGGTGTCCGGCTCCGCCAGCGCGCCGGAGCGGCGCAGCACCGCCTTGATCCTGGCCAGCAGCACAGGAATGTTGTAGGGCTTGGTAATATAGTCGTCGCCCCCCAGGCTCAGGGCCCGCAGCTCATCCGCCGCCGAGTCCCGGCTGGTGACAAAAATAACAGGGGCGCGGCTTATCCTCCGGATGTCGGCGCACAGGGCTGCGCCGTCCCGGCCCGGAAGGCCCAAGTCCATCAAAATCAGGTCGGGCGCGGCCCTGAGAACCTGTTGGGGCACCTCGAAAAAGTCTGTGACCACGGCCGTCCGGTAGCCCTCGTTGCCCAGCAGAAGCGTCAGCTCCTCCCGGATGGCCGGGTCGTCCTCCACGATCATAATGGTCCACATGGCGCGTCTCATCCGCAGGGGGGGCCAAAGATCTCCTTCTCCAGCCGCTTGCCGGTTGGGGTGGCGGCCAGGCCGCCCTGGGCCGTCTCCCGCAGGGAGGCGGGCAGGGCGCAGCCCACCTCGTACAGCGCGCAGACGCACTCATCCGCCGGTATCTTGCTCTCAATGCCCGCCAGCGCCATCTCGGCGGCAGAGAAGGCTACCATAACTCCGGCCACATTGCGTTTAATGCAGGGCACCTCCACCAGCCCGGCCACCGGGTCGCAGACCAGGCCCAGCTGATTTTTCAGCGCCATGGCGCAGGCGTGAGCCGCCTGGACGGGGGTGCCTCCCTTCAGCTCCACCAGGGCGGCGGCGGCCATAGCCGCCGCCGCGCCGCACTCCGCCTGGCAGCCCCCCTCGGCCCCCGCCAGGGTGGCCTGGCTGCCGATCACGGTGCCGATCCCTCCGGCGGTGAACAGGGCCATAACAGCCTGCCTCTCTGTACACTGCCCCTCCTCCAGCACCGACAAAACCGTGCCCGGCAGGATGCCGCAGGACCCGGCGGTGGGGGCGGCCACAATCCTGCCCATGGCGGCGTTGCACTCCGAGGTAGCCAGCGCCCGGGCAATGGCCCCGTTGACAAAGGGGCCGGCGATGCCCCCCTGCCGGGCGTAGGCCTGCATTTTGGCCGCGTCCCCGCCGGACAGCCCCGAGGCCGAGCGCAGCCCGGCGTCCATCCCGGTCTCCACCGATTCCCGCATCACCTGAAGCCGCTGAGCCATTCTTTCATAAACCTCTTCCTCCTTCAGGCCCAGCTGTTGGGCCTGGTCGGACAGGACCACCTGAGAGATGGTGCCGCCCATTTTCTCCGCCTCCCGGCAGAGATCGTCTATTCTCTGATACGTCAGCATAACACGCCTCCTTACACCGCCCGGATCAGCACCACATGGATGATGTTGGGCAATATCCGCAGATTTTCCGCCAGAATGTCCGGAATGTCCCCGTCCACCTCAATGGTCATCACCGCCGTGCCCCCCTTTTCCGGGCGGGCCAGGCGGAAGCTGCCAATGTTCACACCGGAGTAGGCCATAAAGTTGGTCACCGCCGCAATAGCTCCCGGCTTGTCCTTGTGCAGGACCACCAGGGTGTTGTTCCGGCCGGTGACGTGAACCGCCATGCCGTTGAGCCGGTCCACCAGGATATTGCCGCCCCCGACCGACGCCCCCTGTACTGTGACGCCGCCTCCCTGCGCCCCGGCCAGGGTAATGCGGGCGGTGTTGGGGTGGGCCCCGGGAATATTCTCGCAGATAAATTCCCACTTAAGCCCCCTCTTTGCCGCGTGAGTCAGGGAGTCCCGGATACGGGCGTCGTCGGGCGGAAAGCCCAGAATGCCGGCGATCAGGGCCTTGTCCGTCCCGTGGCCCCGGTATGTCTGGGCAAAGGAACCGCTGAGCTGAATTTCCGCTCTGACCGGCTCCTCCTCCAGAATCTTCCGGGCTACATAGCCCAGCCGCACCGCCCCGGCGGTGTGGGAGCTGGACGGGCCAATCATAACCGGACCAATCATGTCAAATACGTTCAGGTCGTTCTCCTCCCTTCTTTAAATACGCAAACATCTGTTTACTTCCTTCTGCCGGCCCAAGATGAGTAGGGGGCATGCCCCGTCCAGCACCGTGTCCGGTCCAATTCTCATATCCAGCCTGCCCTCCCGGCGCAGGCCCAGAATATTGATGCCGTATTTTTTTCTCAAATCCAGCTGCAGCACACTGCGCCCCTCCCACTCCTCCGGGATGGACAGCTCGAAAATGGAGTAGTCCTCGTCCAGCTCGATATAGTCCAGGATGTGGTCGGAGGTGCAGCGGATTGCCGTCCAGGCTGCCAGCTGCTTCTCCGGGTAAACCACCTCGTCGGCGCCGCAGCGCAGAAGAAACTTCTCCTGCACCCCCCGGGAGGCCCGGGCAATCACCTTGCCCGCCCCCAGCTCCTTCAGCAGGTCGGTCGTCTCCAGAGAGTTTTGAAAATTGTCCCCAATGGCCACAATACACGCGTCAAAGCCGGGGATATCCAAAGAGGCAAGGAACTCTCTGCTGGTGCTGTCCCCAATCTGCGCACTGGTCACATAGGGCAGCACGGCGTCCACCCTCTCCTCGTCGCTGTCCACCGCCATCACCTCATGGCCCAGATCGCCGAGCCTTCGGGCCACGTGCTGGCCGAATCGGCCCAGCCCAATCAACAGTACAGACTTCATTATATCCTCCTTATCCCACAATCAGCTTTTCCCGGGGCAGCCGGGCTCCGGTTCCCCGTTTCTCCGACAAAGCCGCGAAGACCAGCGTCAGTGCCCCCACCCGTCCACAGAACATCAGCGCCATCAGCACACAGCGCGACAGCTGTCCCAGCTGCGGCGTGATCCCCATGGTAACGCCCACTGTTCCCACCGCCGAGGCGGTCTCAAACAGACAGGTGAGCAGCGGCAGGTCCTCCACCCGGCTGATGATCAGTCCCCCGAAGAAAAACAGCGACAGATACAGCGTCAGAATAGCCATGGCGCTGCGCACGGTGTCCTCGTCCACCCGCCGGCCGAAAAAGCTGGTGTCCTCCCGGCGGCGGAAGACGGCCAGGGCGGTGGCCGCCATAACGGCCAGGGTGGTCACCTTCATTCCTCCCGCCGTGGAGCCGGGGGCCCCGCCGGTGAGCATGAGAAGAATCATCACGCCCACGCCCCCCTCGCTGAGGGTGCTGAAGTCCAGCGTGTTGAAGCCGGCGGTGCGGGCCGTCACCGACTGAAACAGCGATCCCCAGAACCTCTCCCCGGGGGCAAGATTCTGGAACTCAAACAAGTAAAAATAGACCGCCGGCAAAACCAGCAGCAGTCCGCTTGTCACCAGAACCACCTTGGTCTGCATCCGGTAGCGCCGAACGCGCAGGCGGTTGGTCCTTACGTCCTCCCAGGTCAAAAAGCCGATTCCGCCCATGATGATCAGCAGCATAACGATCAGATTCACCGCCGGGTGAGACACGAACGAGGTGAGAGAGGAGAAGGGCTCCTTTGCCCCCATCAGGTCAAATCCGGCGTTGCAGAAGGCGGACACCGAGTGAAACAGCCCGTACCACAGCCCCTGCCAAAATCCGAACTCCCGGCAGAACACACAGCACAGCAGGGCGGCCCCCGTCAGCTCAAAGAGGGCCGTAAGAGTTACGATAAAGCCGGTAAGCCGCACCACGCCCGCCAGCTTGTGGGCGGAAATGGCGTCCTGCATCAGGCCCCGCTGCTTCAGGGAAATCTTCTGTCCTGCGGTGGAGGCAATCAGCACGGCGCAGGTGACCACCCCCATCCCTCCCACCTGGATGAGCAGCAGCAGCACGGCCTGCCCGAAGCCACTCCAGCAGCAGGCGGTGTCCCGCACCACCAGCCCGGTGACGCAGACGGCGGACACGGCGGTAAACAGCGCGTCGAAGTAGGGGACACTCTGGCCGTCCCGGGCGGCGAAGGGCAGGGTCAGCAGCAGACTCCCCAGCACAATCACGCCCCCAAATCCCAACAAAATGATCTGGGGTGAAGACAGCTTCTTTTTTCTCCTTGGCATGGCGGTCCCCCCGTTCAGTATGGTCAGCAGTCCTTATTATAACACAAAGCCGCCGGCAGGTGAAGCCTCACCTGCCGGCGGTTTCATATTTTCATGCTTTTTCGGTCAGTCCACATACTCCACGCCGATCTGCTCCAGCACCTGGTCCACAAAGGGCCGGGGGAACCCCTTGCCGGCCAGGATATCGGCGATCTGACCCTGTTCCTTTTTCTGGACGGCGGCGGCCTCTCTGGCTACTCTCTCCGCGTCCTCGGGCTTGACCACCAGCACGCTGTCGCCGTCGCCCACCAGGATGTCGCCCGGGCAGATAACCTGGCCGCCCACGCTGACGGGGAAGTTAATCTCGCCGGGGCCGTTTTTGTAGGGGCCGTTGGGCACCACGCCCCGGGCGTAGACGGGAAAATCGGTGAACTGGGCCAGCTCATCCCGGTCCCGGACGCAGCCGTCAATGATGAATCCGGCCAGGCCGCGGCTTTTGGCGTAGGTAGCCATAATCTCGCCGCACAGAGCGCGGCTCAGGCTGCCCCGGGCGGCGATGACCAGCACGTCGCCGGGCTGGGCCATGTCCAGTGCCTTGTGGAACATCAGGTTATCGCCGGCGGGACACAGCACGGTGAAGGCCGTGCCCAGCAGCGGAGAGTGGTTCATGGGCTCCAGCCCGGCGTCCACAGCGGCCAAACGGCCCATGCAGTCGTCAATGTTGGCCACGGGAATACCCCGGAACGCCTCCACCAAAGCCCGGTCGGGACGGGTAAAATTACGTCTGATTCTGCAACCAACTGCCATAATAAAAACCTTCTTTCCAAAACTTGAAAAATCGATTATAATATAGAAAAATCAAATATTTAAGGAGGCGGCTCTCTATGGATCTCACCGATGTGGAGATGTTTTTGACCATCGTCAACACCAAGAGCATTTCGAAAACAGCCGAGACCCTGTTCCTCTCCCAACCCACCATCAGCCACCGACTGAAAACCCTGGAGAAGGAGCTGGACTTCTCCCTGATCGTGCGCAGCAAGGGCTTTAAGCAGATCGAGCTCACCCCCGAGGGGGTGGAGTTCATCCCCATCGCCGAGAGGATGCTCTCCCTGTGGAAGGAGACCCGCCTTCTCAAGCGCAGCCGGGACCGGGTGCTGCTGTCGGTGGGGTGTACCGACAGCGTCAACGTGGCCCTGCTGGCCCCCTTTTACCGGGAGCTGATGGGACCGGACTCCATCGTAGATCTGGATATCCGCACCCACCAGTCGCCGGAGCTGTACGGCATCCTGGACAACCACGACATCGACGTGGCCTTTGTCTTTTACCATCTGTACTATAAAAATATCATCTGCCAGCGGGTATTTCAGGAAAAATTTTACCTGATCCAGTCCGCCGAACCGGCGGTGGCTAAGCCGCTGGTTCACACCGAGGAGCTGGACGCCTCCCGGGAGATCTTCCTCAAGTGGGACGACCCCTACCAGCTCTGGCACAACCAATGGCTGACCAACTACGCCCGCCCCTGCGTCTCCACCGACACCATCACGCTGGCCCGCCGCCTGTGGCAGGAGGGGGAGAGCTGGATGATCGCCCCCGAGTCGGTGGTCTGCGACATAGCGCAGGTCCGGCCTGTCTACGTCAGCGAGCTTCAAAACCCGCCTCCCGACCGGTGCTGCTACAAAATCACCCACCGCTTCCCCCTGGTTACCAGCGAGGCCGCTCTGGAGTACTTTGAGGAACAGCTGGCCCTGTATCTGGAGAAGCTGAAATTTGACATCCCAATCGGGCAGGTGTTCAGCCTCTAAGGGCCTCTACCGCTTTTTTCAGCCTCTCCATAGCCTCCACAATGCGCTCGTAGCTACATGCGTAGGACAGCCGGATGTACCCCTCGCCCTGGGGCCCGAAGGCAGAGCCGGGCACGGCGGCGATTTTGGCGTTCTCCAGCAGGTAGTCGGCCATCTCGGCGGAGGTCTTGCCCAGGCTCTTGATATTGACGAAGATGTAGAAGGCGCCGCCGGGTGTCTTACAGCTCAGGCCGTCAATGGCATTGATGGCGGACACGATGTAGTCCCGCCGGCGCTGATACTCCTTTACCATCTCCTGCACGTCGGGTTCGGCCTTCTCCAGGGCTGTGATGCCGGCCTCCTGTACAAAGGAGGGGGCGCAGGTGTTGATGTAGGCGTGAACCCGGACCATGGCCTTGATGAATTCCACCGGGGCGGCCACATAGCCCAGGCGCCAGCCCGTCATGGAGTAGCACTTGGAGAACCCGTTAAGGGTGATAGTCCTCTCCTTCATGCCGGGCAGGGCGGCAATACTGATATGCCTGGCCTCGCCGTAGACCAGCTTCTCGTAAATTTCATCGGACACCACGATCAGGTCATGCTTTTTGGCGATCTCCGCCAGCCTTTCCAGAGTGGCCATGGACTGGACCACGCCGGTAGGGTTGCCGGGGGTGTTGATCACCAGCATTTTGGTCTTTTCGGTGATGAGGCCCTCGATCTCGTCCAGGTCGATCTGGTAGTCGTTCTCCTCCCGCAGCTTGTAGCTGACAGGCACGGCGCCGAAGAAGTGGGGCACGTGGATGTAGTTGAGCCACACCGGGTCGGGGACCAGAATCTCGTCGCCCGGCTCGGTGAAGGCGGCCACGGCGGCGTAGGTGCCCTCGCCCACGCCGATGGTCACCAGAATCTCCTCGGCCTCGTAGTTGATGTTGTTGTCCCGCTTAAGCTTGTCGGCGATGGCCTGGCGCAGCTCCGGAGTGCCGTAGTTAGAGGTATAGAACACGTTGCCGTTGGCCAACGCCCTGTTGGCGGCCTGCTTGATAACCTCGGGGGTGTCGAAGTCAGGGCGTCCAATCTCCATGTGGATGACGTCCTCGCCGTTTTTCTGCATCCGGGTAGCTTTCTCCATCATAACGCGGATCTCGGAGAAGGGAAGGGCTTCCATGCGGCTGGCAGCTTTAAACATGATTCATTCTCCTTTCGGTTGGTGATCTCAATATAACGCAAACTTTAATATTTGTAAAATAAATAATTTATATTTTAAATATCTCAAAATTTTATATTTAACTGTCGATCAGAACCACCGCCACGTCGTTGACATTGGTTCCGGTGGGGCCGGTAATAATCAGGCCGTCCGCCTTGGCCAAGGCGTGGTAGGCGTCGTTGTTCTCCAGCACCTGGTAGATGGACAGGCCCTTCTCCCGGAGAAGGGAGGCCGTCTGACCATCCACTATGCCGCCGGCGGCGTCGGTGGGGCCGTCGGTGCCGTCGGAGCCCAGGGAGAAGACCAGCACATGGTCCAGCCCGTCGATGCCCGCCGCGGCGGACAGGGCCAGCTCCTGATTGCGGCCTCCCTTGCCGGTGCCGGTGAGTCTGACCACCGTCTCGCCCCCCGCCAGGAAGGCCAGCTTCCTGCCCTGTCCCTGGTGGGTGCGGGCTACGCAGGCCAGGAAGGACCCGGCCTCCCTCGCCTGACAGCACAGCTGATCGGTCAGTGTCACGGTCTCGTAGCCCAGCTCCCGGGCGGCCCGGGCGGCGGCTTCGCACAGCTCCCGAACGCTGCCGGTGATCTGGGTCTCTACGTTGTCCAGCTCCTTGGGCGTCTCCTGAGCCAACAGCTCTTTAACCCGTGGAGTAAGGGAGAGGCGGTACTTCTCCGCGATGGCCAGGGCCTGCTCGCAGGTGGAGTGGTCGGCGCAGGCGGGGCCGGAGGCGATCATGTCCAGGGGGTCGCCCAGAATGTCGCTGAGGACGATGGCGAACACCCTGGCGGGTTTGCACAGCTGTGCGAACCGCCCGCCCTTCACGGCGGACAGCCGCTTGCGGATAGTGTTCATCTCCACAATGTCCGCCCCGCTGGACAGCAGCTGGCTGGTGAGGTCCTGAAGCCCCTCTCCGGGGATGAGGGGCTTTTCAAACAGGGCACTCCCTCCGCCGGACAGCAGGAAGATAACCGTGTCCCTCTCCGTCAGGCCGGACACCAGGTCCAGCACCGCCTGGGTGCCCCGGAAGGAGTTCTCGTCAGGGACGGGGTGGCCCGCCTCGTAACAGGCGCAGCCGGGAATCTCGCCGGCCACGTGGCCGTACTTGGTGACCACCACACCGGCGCTGATCCGGTCGCCCAGGCAGTCCCGGGCGGCTTTGGCCATCTGCCAGGCCGCCTTGCCTGCCGCCGCCAGCACCACCCGACCGGGAAATTCCCGGCCCTGAAGGGCCCGCCGGACGGCGGCGTCCGGCTGTACCGCCCGAATGGAGGCGGAGATTATGGTCTGAGCATCGGAACGCAAACTCATAGAGTGGCTCCTCCCCTCTTATTTCATGTTGACCACATTGACGGGCTTACCGTCCAGATAGGCCCGGACGTTGGCCACGGCGCAGTCCATGATGCGCTGGCGGCTCTCCTTGGGCGCCCAGGAGATATGGGGGGTAATGATACAGTTTTTAGCCTTCAGCAGGGGGTTGTCCACCCGGATGGGCTCGGTGTACACCACGTCCAGGCCGGCGGCCCCCATTTTACCGCTGTTCAGCGCATCGGCCACGTCCTGCTCGTTGATGAGCTGGCCCCGGGCGTTGTTGATGAGGATGACGCCGTCCTTCATCTTGGCGATGGAGTCCTTGTTGATCATGCAGGTGTTCTCCGGTGTCAGGTTGCAGTGGAGGGTGATCACGTCGGACCGGGCATAGAGGGTGTCCAGGTCCACATACTCGGCGATCTCCCGTCCGGAGTCGTTGGGGTACAGATCATAGGCCAGCACCTTCATTCCCATGGCCCTGGCGATGCGGCCCTCGGTCTGGCCGATTCGGCCAAATCCAATGATCCCGATGGTCTTTCCCTCCAGCTCAATCAGGGGATAGTCCCAGTAGCACCAGTCGATGCAGCTGGCCCAGCTGCCAGCGTGGACGGAGGCGTCGTGATGGCCGATGTGGTGGCACACCTCCAGCAGCAGGGCAATGGAAAACTGGCTCACGGAGGCGGTGCCATAGGTGGGCACATTGGTAACGGGGATCCCCTTCGACCCGGCGTAGACGTAGTCCACCACGTTGTAGCCGGTGGCCAGCATGGAGATCATCTTCATACCAGGGCAAGCGTCAATGACCTTTTTGGTAATGGGGGTCTTGTTGGTGAACACGACCTCCGCGTCTGCGATGCGGGCGATGGCCTCGTCCTCGTCGGTCAGGCTGGTGCGGTCATAGACCGTCAGCTCCCCCAGCTTGCCCAGCTCCTCCCAGCTCAAATCGCCGGGATTTTCGGTGTACCCATCCAATACAACAATTTTCATAAAACATGACCCTCCCATATATAATGTGTGCCAATTTTGGTACTTCCGAGTATAGCACACCCGATATATTCAAGCAAATAGATAATTTTTCGCATCTTTATTCAAAAAATCGATATTTGTCAATCTGACGAAAAACCGTCAATAAATATAGAAATTCAGAATATTTTCTCCTCAAATTATTCATTTTACCAAATACCACTCCCATGATATACTGTGTCCAGCAAGACAAAGGCGCAGAAAAATATCAAATCAAGGAGTGACCAACATGGGAGAAAAAGCACGTAAAAACTTTGTCAAGCGCATGATTACCGGTCTGGTCCTGGGCGTGATCTGCGGCATCGTTGCCAGCCTGGCCAAGACCTCCATAGACCCCGGCACCTGGAACATCATCAACATGATCTTTTTCCAGGATATCACCGTCAGCGCCGGGCGCAGCGCCCTGGGCCTATTTTACATTGTCCAGACCCTGTTTACCAACGCCCTGAAGCTGGCCATTGTCCCGATGGTGTTTTTCTCCATCATCATGTCGGTGTGCAGCATGAACGACATGCGCAAGCTGGGCCGCATCGCCGGCAAGACCATCATCACCTTCGTTTTGTTCTATCTGGTAGCCTGCGTCTTCGCCGCCGTCTGTTCCGAGATTGTCATCGGCATGAACATCTACCGCCCCTTCCAGGTGGACCAGGCCGCCGCCAATGTCACCGAGATTGAGACCAGCAACATTCTGGTCACCATCGTCAACGCGGTGCCCGACAATCTGATTTCCCCCATGACCTCCAATAACCGGATGCTGGCCGTTATCACCTGCGCGGTGATCGTGGGAGTGTGCATTGCCTCCATGGGCGGCAAGATTACCGTGTTCAAAACCTTCTGCGACGAGGCCGGCCAGATCACCCAGAAGTTCCTGGACTTCCTCATCATCACCTGCTCCCCCATCTCCGTGTTCTGCATGGTAACCCGCACCTTCGCCATCTACGGCATTGACCAGGTGAGTAACATCTTCTCCTACATCCTGGTCACCCTCATTGTGCTGATTATCTACCTGCTGGTGGCCTATCCTGTAGCCATCGGCGCCGTCACTCACTGCAACCCCTACATCTTTATGAAGAAAATGATTAAAGTGGCCATTATCGCCTTCGGCGCCGCCGCCTCCGCTCCCGCCCTGCCTCTGAATAAGGAGACCTGCGTGAAGGAGCTGGGCTGCAGCGAGGAGATCACCAACTTCGTCCTCCCCGTGGGCATGACCATCAACATGAACGGCACCGCCATCATGCACATCATCGGCGCCGCCTTCATCGCCACCTGCGCCGGCCTGGAGGTCACCCCCATGCACTACGCCACCATGACTCTGCTGGCCATCTGCGCCTCCATGGGTACCCCGGCCATCCCCGCCGCCGGTACGGTCATGCTGTACGCGGTTCTCACCGGCGCCGGCTTCGGCACCGAGCTGTGTACGCTGATCTACTCCCTGATCCTGGCTATGAACAAGCCCTGCGAGATGGTGCTGACCACCCTGAACGTGGTGGGCGACGCCGCCACCACCGTGATTGTGGCCAAGAGCGAGAACGAGTTCGACGCCAAGGTCTACAACAGCTGATTCCAATCTTCCCAAATCCTGTTCCCGCCCCTCCGGGGGCGGGAATATAGCCGCCAATCGTGTTTCCCTGCCCACAGGACGGGGAAACATCGTAAAAACTCGCTGTTTTTACGCGGCGGCTGTATCAAAATCTGTTTGGATGGAGGAAAAAGCCGTGTCTGACTACACCCTGCGCTATGTGGGCGACCAGGCCCTTCTGGTGGAGTTTGAGAACGAGATCAGCATGGAGGTCAACCAGAAGGTCCGGGCCCTGAAATTTGATCTGGAACACAAGCAAATCCCCGGCATGGGGGAGCTCGTCCCCACCTACCGGGCTTTGCTTCTCCACTACGACCCGCTGAAGGCGGATCTGGACCGGCTGAAGGAAGAGATCCAGCAATCCGCCGCCCGTATGGACCTGTCTCGGCTGCCCAAGTCCATTGTGACGGAGATCCCCGTCCTCTACGAGGGGGAGTACGCCCTGGACCTGGAGGAGATCGCCAGGCTGGAGAACACCACCCCCGGGGAAATCATCAAAATCCACAGCGGCAGCGACTACTACGTATACATGCTGGGCTTCGCCCCCGGACACCCCTACACCGCCCGGTTTGAGAACCCCTTCTCCTTCAAGCGGCGGGAGACTCCCCGGGTGCGCATCCCCGGCGGCAGCATTGTGGTCCAGCTGGCCCTCAGCGACATCATCCCCTTCGACCAGCCCTGCGGCTGGAACATCATCGGTACCACCCCCATTCTGGCCTGCGACTACCGCAAAGAAAATCCCTTCCTGCTGAAGGCCGGCCAGTGGATTCGCCACATTCCCATTGACAAGGCGGAGTTTCTGGAGATTAAACGGCAGGTGGAGCTGGGCGAGTACCAGTGCAGAACTTATGAGAGGGGGCAGTGACCATGGGCTTTGTAACAGAGAATCCCGGCGTTCTGACTACCATTCAGGATGAGGGCCGCCGCGGCTACGAGCAGTTCGGCATGTCCCCGGCGGGGCCCATGGACCTGCGGGCCTTCCACACCGCCAATATCCTGGTGGGCAACCCGGCCGGGGAAAGTGCCCTGGAGGCCACCGTTCTGGGGCCCGTCCTGCGCTTTGACCAGGACAACGTAATCGCCGTTACCGGGGCGGACATGGGCCCCGCCCTCAATGGCCAGCCCTGCCCCATGGATCAGGCGGTGGCGGTGAAGGCGGGGGACCTGCTGGAGCTGGGGGCGGCAAAAACCGGCTGCCGGGCCTATATCGCCTTCGCCGGGGGGCTGGACGTGCCCCTGGTGATGGGCAGCCGGGCCACCGCCCTGCAAAACAAGGTGGGCGGCTGCCAGGGCCGCAAGCTGGCCAAGGGGGACCAGATCGGCTTCCGGACCCCCAACCCCGGGCTGCCCCTGCCCCGAACCGCCCCCGTCCCCGACCTCGGCGGGAGGGAGGTCACCATCCGGGTCGTCCTGGGTCCCCAGGACGACGCCTTCACCAGTGAAGGCATTCAAACCTTCCTGTCCCGGCCCTACACCGTCAGCAAGGACTTTGACCGCATGGGCTGCCGCCTGGAGGGGCCGGTCATCCAGCACAAGACCGACGGTAACATCATCTCCGACGGCATGGTCACCGGGGCCATCCAGGTGCCCACCTCGGGTCAGCCCATCATCATGCTGGCCGAGAGACAGACGGTGGGAGGCTATACCAAAATTGCCACCGTCATCTCCGCCGACCTGCCCCTGGTGGGCCAGCGGAAAACCGGCGACGTGATTCGCTTCCAGGCGGTAACGGTGGAGGAAGCCCACAGTCTCTGGCGGGACTTTAACCGGGAACTGGAGGAGCTGAAAACGAACCTGGACCGGCCCCGTTCTACCCAACCCCATCCGGTACAGCCCGGCGGGATTGCCTATAAGGTCACGGTAAACGGACGGACCTACCAGGTCCAGGTAGTAAAACATACGTAAGGAGTGGAATTATGTATCAGATCGACATGAACAGCGACATGGGCGAGAGCTTCGGCGCCTACAGGATCGGCAATGACGAGGGCATCCTGCCCTATGTCACCTCCGCCAACATCGCCTGCGGCTTCCACGCCGGCGACCCCATGGTGATGGACAAGGTGGTCAAAACTGCCAAAGCCAACGGCGTGGCGGTGGGGGCCCACCCCGGCTACCCGGATCTGATGGGCTTTGGCCGGAGGAAGATGGTCCTCAGCCCGGATGAGGTCAAAAACTATATGAAGTACCAAATCGGCTCTCTGTGGGCTTTCGTCCACAGCAGCGGACTGAGTCTTCAGCACGTGGCCCCCCACGGGGCGCTGGGCAACCTGTGCCAGTATGACCGGGATGTTTCCCGGGCCATCTGCCAGGCGGTGTATGAGATCGACCCCTCTATTATGATCTTCTACTGTGCCGGCGCGGTGCTGGGTGAGGAGGCCGAGAATATGGGCCTGAAGACGGCGGCGGAAATCTTCGCCGACCGGGCCTACATGGACGATCTGTCTCTTGTACCCCGAAAGCAGCCCGGCTCCATGATCACCGACGAGGACCTGGCAGTGGCGCGGTGTGTCCGCATGGTAAAGGAGGGCATGGTCACCACCATCACCGGCAAGGACGTGCCCATCCGGGGCGACACCCTGTGCGTCCACGGCGATGGGGCCAAGGCCCTGGCCTTTGTGGAGAGAATCCGCAAGGCTTTCCTGGACGAGGGCATTCAGATTAAGAACTTTCAGTAAGGCACAAAAACAGGGTGTGCGGCCTGATGACCGCACACCCTGTTTTTGGGTTTTATGCCTCCTGATACAGCTCCAGAATCGCGCCGTCCTTCCAGACGAAGGCCAGCCGGTCGCCCTTGTCGTTGGCGGGCATGGGACCGCAGATCACGCTGTCAGCGTCAGCCACGTATTTCTCCAGGTCGTCCACCTTGTAGGCCACATGGGGGTGGCGGTGGATCTCCTCGGGGAAGGGGGTGCCCTCCTCGAATTTCAGGTACTCAATTTTGTAGTCGTAGTCGTCCACGCTGCTGACCCAGAACTTGGCCCCCTCGTTGTAGACCATCCCGGGCTTGCGGTTGGTAATGGGAATCCCGATGTGCATATACTCAGCGGACATAGCTTCTCCTCCTTCATTTGCCGTTTTTGATCTCCTGATAGACCTCATAGGCCTGGGACGCGGTGTAGTTCTCATGGACCACCTTACTGATGGCCCGGGCCATACCGGCGGGGCAGTCAGACTGGAAAATATTTCTGCCCATATCCACCCCGTGGGCCCCCTCCCGAATGGCCCTCCAGGCCATCTCCAGGGCCTCCGCTTCGGGCAGCTTCTTGCCCCCGGCGATGACAATGGGCACCGGACAGGCGGCGGCCACCTTCTCAAAGCCCTCGCAGTAGTAGCTCTTGACAATGTTGGCGCCGTTCTCCGCCAGCACTCTCGTGGCCAGCAGGAAGAACTTTTCCGTCCTCTCCATCTCCTTGCCCACGGCCACCACCCCCAGGGTAGGCACGCCGAAGCGGGCCCCGGCGTCGGCGGTGCGGCAGAGAAGCTCCAGAGACCGGCTCTCGCCTGGGGCGCCGATGAAGGTCTGCACCGCCACGCAGTCGGCGTTCATCCGCAGCGCGTTTTCCATATTGCTGGCAAAGCCGCCGCCATTGGACATGTCGTCGTAGAGGACGGTGGAGTCGTAGGTCACCCGGAGGCACCGCCCCACCCGGGCGTCCGGGGGGATACAGGCGCGGAACATACCCCGGGTGCCCATCAGCACATCCACATAGGGGATCAGGGGCGGGATCACCAGATCAATGCGCTCCAGACCGGCGGTGGGCCCCATAATGTAACCGTGGTCAAAGGCCAGCATAACGGTATTGCCGGACTGGGGGTTAAAGATCCGGGCCAACCTGGTTTTCATGCCCCAGTCGCAGTGGGCGGCCCCTTTCACATAGAAGCTCCCCTGGGCAGCGGGGACGTCCAGATGATAGTCGTGAGCCGCCTTATTTCCAATGTTGTCAGCCATAGCTTACTCCTTGCTGTAGGCGGGGGTGTGGCAGGGGGTGTTCCACAGGCGGATAAACTCCTCATCCCATTTGGCAATGTTCATCTGGAAGCCGGCCGCCTCCTGAACCGTGAGAATCTCGCCCACCATGCTGGCCACGACCTCCACGCCCTTGGCCTTCAGGAATTCCACCGTGTCCTTAAACAGCACCAGCAGCTCCATCATGGTGGTGGCGCCGCAGCCGTTGATCATAACAAAGGTCTTATCCCCGGCCTTCAGCTCCAGATTTTTACACAGGGCCTGGGCCACGGTGGCAACCGTATCCCTGGCGCTCATCATAGGCACCCGGACGCCGCCGCCTTCGCCGTGCTGGCCCGCTCCAATCTCCATCAGGTCGGTCTCCCCCAGATCGCCAAAGGACATGCCGTTCTGGGGATGGGTGGCGTCGGTGGATTTTACGGTAACAGAGGCCATACTGTCCGCATACCGCTGGGCAATGGCAGCCACCTCGTCTAAGGTTTTGCCCTCCCGGGCGGCGGCGGAGGCCACGTGGTACAGGGCCACCGCCCCGGCCAGGCCGCGCTTGTTGTCCTCGCCGCTGGGATCGTACTGGATCTCCTCGCCGGTGACCACCTGCCGCACGTTCATCCCCGCTTTTTGGGCCAACTTCATGGCCTGCTTGCCGGCCAATTGGTCGCCGGCATAGTTCAGGGTGAGAAGCAGTACCCCGTGGCCCTTGTCCGCCAGCTTCATGGCCTCAAACACCAGCTGACCATTGGGGGCGGCAAAGATATCGCCCACAGCCTGTACGTCCAGCATGCCCTTGCCCACAAAACCGGCCTGGGCGGGCTCGTGTCCGGATCCGCCGTAGGTGACAATGGTCACCCGGTCGGCCTCGGCCAGGTCCTTGCTGATCACCAGGTGGCCGTCCACCTCCAGAATGTCCGGGTAGGCCAGACCCAGGCCCACCAGCTCCTCGTCGGTGATGGTCTCAGGGGCATTGATAAATTTCTTCATAGTTGTACCTCCTCAAAATTAACTGGCCAGTCCTTGGAAAAACCGGGACATGGACACTGCACCGGCGTCAGGCGTGCCGATGGTCTTCTCGCCATAGCTCCTGGCCCGGCCGAATTTAGACACAAACTGTCGGGTGGCCTCAGCCCCCTGGGCGGCGGCCCGGGCGGCGGCGGCAAACAGCTCCCCCTCGTCGTCCCCCTCATAGGCTGCAATGGCCTGGCTGGCGGGAATCAGGGCGTCCATCATGGTCTTGTCCCCCACCTTGGCGCCGGACATGTCGTCCATCTCCTCCAAAGCCCGGGCAAAGATGGTCTTAAGCCCCGGAACATCGATCTCCTCCCCCTCGGGCGCCTCCTCCTGAAGCCCGTCCAGCCATGTGTTCCACAGGGGAACGGCGCTGCCGCCGTTCAGGGACATAACGGCCATGGCCGCGTCGTCCAGCATGGACCGGATGCCCCCCTCTGAGTTCTCCACCGCCTGAGAGACCGCCTTGGAGATTTTTGTCATGGTCAGGCCGTGGTCGGCGTCGCCAAAGCGGGAGTCGATCTCAGTCAGCTCTTTCTCCGCCGCCGTGACAACGGCGCAGGCCCGGCACAGCCGCCCGGCAAATTCTCTTTTTGTCATACGTTATCACCTCCTCGCGCGCAGTACCAGTGGCTGTCGGAGAGGCGTGTGTCTCTCCTGGCAGCAGGTGTTACATCTGTTCAAAATATTATCACAGCCAGTTACATAAGTCAACTGGAATTCAATTTTCCCCATATTGGCCATAAGTCAAGTCCTAAAATTAGATATTTTGCACAAAAACGCCTCTCAGGCTGCAATCGCTGCCTGAGAGGCTAAGATAGGTCCTATTGTTCCAAAAGCGCCCTGACCAGGTCCATGCGGGCCACGACATGGGTAAGAAATCCAGACCTGAGAGCCCCGCGCAGGGCCTTGGCGCTGGTATTGGCGGAGCAGACGCCAATGATATTGGGGCACCGCTTCAAGATATCGATGGGGATCTGAATGGCGAAATCCTTCTCTGACTGGATCACATAGCCCTCCTCATTGAAGTAGTAGATCAGCATACGCCCGCAGGCATGCTCCTGTTGGAGCAGGCCGCCGTAGCGGACCAGGGAGGCGAAATCGGGGCTGGAGGGATAGTCGCCGATATTGACCAGCGCGGCATCCATCTCCTCCCACTGCTGGCAGATGCGGCGGTAGACCTCGGTGGAGGACAGCACCTGTTTCTCCTCCAAGCTGTCGGGCAGGGCCGGCAAATAGAGAAAATGGGGCGTCGCCCCCATCTGTCGGGCCATCAGGCGGACGTTTTCATTAGACTGGTAATTTCGTGCGGGGATACTGGCATTGCCCACCAGGGGGCAGATGTCGGTAACGGTGCTGCCCGGCTGCGGGTTCTCCTCCAGCCAGGTAACCAGCTGGCCGATCAGATAGCCCCATCCCACCCCCAGCCGGCGGACTCCCAGCTGACGCAGCAGCTCCACGGCTCCCTGAGACAGCAGGCGGTTGGTCGCGTCGTTGTCCGCGCCCTCCTCCACCAGCACGCCGCCCCGTATGGAGCCGCGTAACCGCAGCTGTTCCAGCAGCCCGGCCGCCCGGGCACCCGGCTCGTGAATGGTAATCTCCACAATGCCCAGCTCCCGGGCCTCCGACAGCATTCGGCTCACCAGCGGGCGGGATACCCCCAGCTCCCGGGCAATATCTCTCTGCTTCTGGTCCTCCAAGTAGTACCGCCGGGCCACATAGGCCAGCCTTTTTTGCTTCTCCAGATTTGTATCCACAAAATTGCCCCTTATATCAGCAGCCTGTTACATATGTTACATTCTAATTTATATCACAAAATACGCTTGGATGCAAGTCCGATTCTCCGGGCCAGCCGAAGCTGCGGCGCTTTGTCTGTGTGTTGAGTGAACGTTTATTTATGCCCCTGATAAAAAACTGCCCCTGCGGCATTTCGCACGCAGGGCAAAGATCATATTACCGGCCAAGGATATCCGCTTGCAATTCCCGACACAATTAGATATAATGGACGAAGCGACTATTTGGGGAAGGAGGGGACGGTTTCCGATGAAGGATGCGGCATTTGAAAGTATCCAGATCAGGGATTCCTCTCTGGCGGAACGAACGGCGGAGCAGATTTCAAAACTGATTGTGGAACAGCACCTGACCTGTGAGGACAGACTCCCCAGCGAATTTGAGCTGGCGGAGCTGTTGAACGTGGGCCGAGGAACCGTCCGCGAGGGCGTAAAGCTTCTTGTCGCCCGGAACGTGCTGGAGATTCGCCGAGGCAAGGGCACCTACATCGCCTCCAATCCTGGGGAGATTCCCGACCCTCTGGGCTTTGCCTACTACCCCGACCAGCTCCGGCTGGCCATGGACCTGGTGGAGATACGTGGGCATCTGGAGCCCTGGGTGGCCAGAATGGCGGCAGAGAGAGCAAATGAAGAGGATCTGTCCATTCTGCGGCAGGCCTGCTCCACGGTGGAACAGGACATTCTGGCTGAGAGAGACCACTCAAACAGCGATGTGCGCTTCCATGTGTCCATCGCCAAGTGTACTCATAATCTGGTGGTGCCCAAGCTGATCCCCGTCATCACCTACGCCATCACCCTGTTTGTCTCGCTGACAGAGAGCCGATTGAAAATGGAGACGCTGGTGGATCACCGGGAGCTGCTGGACGCCATCTCCACCGGCGACGGCAGTCGTGCGGAAAAGGCAATGGCCCGGCACATCGAATACAACAGGGTCCTGATGCAGGAGCTCATCAGAAAAATGTCTGACTCCCCCGGCAGCACAGAGCGGTCTTCTCCCGAACATCTACTGTGAATACAAAGCCAAGCCGGCGGATGGGAAGTTATTTCCCATCCGCCGGTTTCTGTCTGCCGGGGGAGGTCCGGTTTTCCTACAGCCGCCCCGTCAGGGCCCTCTCCAGCAGCTCGGGCAGCTTTTCCGGGGCGCAGGCAAAGCAGGGGATCCCCATCTCGGCAATCCGCTGGGCAGTGAGGGCGTCGTAATAGGGCTTGCCGCCGTCCGCTATGGCCAGCAGAACAATCACCGTCACCCCGGAGGTCTTCATCTCCTCCAGCCGGCGGAGCAAGGCCGCCCGGTTGCCCCCCTCATCCAGGTCGGAGATCAGGAAGAACAGACTCTTGTCGGGAGATTCCACCAGCCCCTGGCAGTAGGCGATGGACTTGGCAATGTCAGTGCCGCCCCCCATTTGAAAGCCGAAGAGAAGATCCACCGGGTCGGCGCACAGAGGAGACAGGTCCATGATCTTGGTGTCGAAAGCCACCACGCTGGTTTTCACCGCGGACATGGAGGCCAGCACGCAGGCCATCACTGAGGAGTAGAGGATGGACTGGCCCATGGAGCCGCTCTGGTCGATGTCCAGGATCACGTGCCACCGGTTGACACGGCTGGATCGGTCGAAGAACCACACCCTCTCGGGGATGATACTTCCCAACTCTTTGTTATAATTCTTCAGGTTTCTCCGAATTGTATAGGGAAAATCCAGGGCGGCCGCAGAGGGCAGGGGGGAGTGAGTCCGTCGGTTCAGGCCCGCCGTCACCGCCCGGCGCACATCGTTCTCCAGCAGCCTGTTGATTTCCTCCACAATCTTGCGGATAAAGGCCCGGGCAGACTCCTTGGACTTTTTGGGGATCTGGTCCTTGAGCATCAGCAGGGTGGAGGCCAGATTCAGGTCTGGCTCCAAACTCTCCAGCAGCTCGGGCTCCAGCAGCAGCTGCTTTAAGCCCTTGCGCTCAATGGCGTCGTTCTGCACCACCGCCACCGTCTCCGGATCGAAGAGAGAGCGCAGATCGCCCAGCCACTTGGAGATGTGTGGGGAGGAGGGCCCCTTTCCCGCTCCGCCGCCGGAACTGCCGGCAAAACTCTCGCCGGGGCCACCATAGATGGCCCCCAGGGCGGAGTCCATCAGCCACTCCTCCTGAGACAGGGGACTTCCCCCCATCTGGTCAAAGGATTCCTCCGTCTCGGCACCCAGAATCAGCCGCCAGCGGGAGAGTTGTTCCGTTTGTGACATAGGCGCACCCCCTAAATATCATCAAAGTCGAAGTCGGACAGGCTGTCCAGCACGGCCTGCTCGGTCTCGGTAACGTCGTTCATCAGGGCCTCTGCGGCCTGCCGGGGGCTGACGCCCCAGATTTCCCCCAGATTCTCCGCAATGTCGTTCTTCTCCTTGGGGGAGAAGTCGGCAAAGGCCCGGCGGAGGAAGACCAGCGCCCGGCGGAAGGTCTCGTCATCCAGCGTGCTGAGATAGTCGTCCAGCTGCTGCCACAGGGACAGCCGGGCGATCAGGGCATATCGGTTTTTCCCGGCCAGGCCCTCGAACCACCCTGCCCCCAGGTCGGCGGGGACGCCGGGAGACAGCCGCCGGGCCACCTCCCGGGCCAGGAGTTCCTCGTCCGCCTCCCCTCTCTCCAGCAGGATGGCCATGGCAAAGCCGGAACAGCGTGTGTTCAGGTCGTCCCGGTCAGAGATCTCCTCCAGCAGGCGCACCCACCGGTCCTGTTCCAAAAAGTCGTGGCTGAGCTGGAGGGCGTTCAGCTGATCCATGGCCTTTGTCACCGCCGGGGCGGCCTGGGCGTCGCAGACGCAGGCGTCCGTCAGGGTAAGGCAGGCCCTCAGATACAGCTGCTTCACCAGCGGAATCACCGGGTTTCGGTCGAATCGGCGCAGATCGCCGTACCGCACCACCAGACTGAGTCGGGTAGCCGTCTCGGCCACGTCAGAAATGGCGGCGGCATCCACACTCAGTCCCTGAAGTACCGACAGGGCGTGGGCCGCGGCAGCGGGCATCCCGCACAGGAAGGCATCCTGAAAGATGGCGGCCGCCTGACTGATGGAGGTGCTGTTGTCGGCTCTCTCCTTCAGGGCAAAGGCGGCGGCCCCCTCAATGGTGTCCCCCATCAGGGCGGACTCCACAATTTCGATCTCCGCCTCCGGTGTCCAGCGCAGCTCCCAGTACTCCCCCCAGTTGGCCCCCTCCTGCCGTGAGGGGAGAAGGGCGGCAAAGTGTACCCCCAGCACCCGCAGGCGGTGGAGGAAGAAGGAGCGGTTCAGGTCGGCCAGCGCCGCCTTCTCCGACTTCACGTTCAGCTTCTCCCGCAAATCCAGGTCCAGCCGCTGAAGCTGGCTGGTGCGGAATTTTTCCAGCCGCAGCTCCTTGAGCCGCCGGTAGAAGTCCTCCTGCACGCTGGTGCGGCTCACCCCCTCGGGGAGAAAGCCGATCCTGGTCCCAATCTCGGTGTCCGCCGCCGCCAGGGCCAGCTGGGAGAACTGCCCGTGCCCCATGGTGGCAACCGAGGCGTCCCGCAGGTCTGACAGGGTGGGATATCGGCTCCCCCGCATGGCGCACAAAACCTTCGCCAGGCGTGCGGCCTCAATCACCTCGGCGGAGGACACCAGGTTGCCCGCCTTTCGGTGGGCGGCGGCCAGCCGGGTGAGATAGAGGTAGGGGGCCTGCTCCAGCCCCGCGCCGCTCAGCGCCTCCCAGAGGATTTCAAAGTAGGCCGGGGCCTTGTTCCCCGCCCCGTAGCCCGACCGCGTAGACAGCCGGTAGTAGGAGTAGGGCATCAGGGTGGCCATGGCTTCCGCCCGGGGGAGGGCGTCCGCCTCCTCGTCCGTCATGGGGGGAGTTTCCTCCAAGCCCGCCACATGGAAGGCCCCGCAGACGCAGAAGATTTTCTCCGCCGGGACGCCGCTGTCCACCGCCTGACAGATCACCCGCTTCATGTAGGCCTCCCGCACCAGCGTCTCGGCCCTGTCACGCCGGCTGTCCTCCGACGCCGCCCGCAGCTGACGGCCAAAGGCGTCGGAGGCGGCCTGATAGTCCTCTCTCTGCTCAAAGTGCCTCTCCCAGAAGGTGTCGTGTTCCTCGCCGGTGAGGGTCTCCAGCCGGCGGTAGATGGATTCGGTGGTTTGGGCGGTGTCCTCCGTGTAGGGGCGGATATCATCCGCCCGTTCTTCAGCAGTCTCAGCGTTATCTTGCGGGCGGATCATATCCGCCTCTGCTGACGCCTCCTCCGCCTCCCGGAAGGCTAGAAATACCGACGACGGCAGGTCCATAAACCGGCACTCCACCTTGTTCTCGTGGGCCCAGAGGATGGCCTGGACCTCCGGGGAGTAGATGGCAAAGGGCCACAGGATGGTGCGTACCGGGGGCGTCTGAGTGTAGGCCAGAATGGCGGCGGGAAACTGAGTTTCAGGGTGACACAGCCACTCCATCTGGCCGTTTAAGTCGCTGGGGCCCTCCACCAGCACCAGCCGGGGTTTTGCCTCGTCCAGGGCCTGGCGCAGGTGATGTGCCGCCGCCGGGGACAGGTGCCGCACGCCGAAAAATGTCGGTCTGTTCATTTCCCGTTCAGCTCCCGGCAGGCCCGGTAGAGGGGCAGCCACTCTCCCCCCCGCTTTTTCATCACGTTCTCCAGATATTCCTTCCAGCTCACCTTGTCCTTCTCCTCGTCCTTCACCACCGCGCCCTGAAGGCCGGCGGCCAGGTCTCTGGCGGCGATGGCGCCGTCTCCAAAGCTGCCGGCCAGAGCCATGGAGTTGCACAGCAGGGAGATGGCCTCGGCAGTGGACAGCACCCCGGAGGTGGCTTTCAGCTTCTGTTTGCCATCCAGGGTGGCGCCGGAGCGCAGCTCCCGGAAGATGGTGACCACCTTCTCCACCGTGTCCTCCCCAGGCTGACCGGCGTTCAGGTCCAGCCCGGCGGACAGCTGTTCCACACGGGTACGGACAATATCCATCTCGGTCTCCAGGTTCGACGGGGTGGGCAAAACCACGATGTTGAACCGCCGTTTCAGGGCGGCGGACATGTCGTTAACCCCCTTGTCCCTGGTGTTGGCGGTGGCAATTACCGAAAATCCCTTTCGTGCCGGAACTTCCAGCCCCAGCTCCGGGACGGACAGCCGCTTCTCCGACAGGATAGAGATGAGGGCGTCCTGAACCTCGCTGGCGCAGCGGGAGATCTCCTCCATGCGGGCGACAGAGCCCGTCTCCATGGCCCGATACACCGGACTTTTCACCATGGCCTCAAGACAGGGGCCCTTGGCGATGAGCATGGCGTAGTTCCAGGAGTAGCGAATCTGCTCCTCCGTGGTGCCGGCGGTGCCCTGGACCACCTTGGTGGAGTCGCCGTTGACGGCGGCGGCCAGGTGCTCGCTCAGCCAGCTCTTGGCGGTGCCCGGTTCGCCGATGAGAAGGAGGGCCCGGTCGGTGACCAGAGTGGCGATGGCGATTTCCACCAGTCTCTGGTTTCCCATGTACTTGGGGGTAATGTCCACTCCCTTCACCTTGGTGTTGCCCTGAATGTAGGTCAGCACCGACCGGGGGGACATCCGCCATCCGGTGGGAATCGTGTCGGTCTCCGCCGAAATCAGGGCGTCCAGCTCCCGCTGGAAAAGCTCCTCTGCCGGGAGGCGCTGTACGTTTTTGTCTGCCATTGTCGTTCACTCCTTCTATTCGTTTTCCCATTGGGCGATGATCTGCCTGATTTGGGCGTCAGGCCATCTCCCGTGCTGGACCCTGATCCTTTTCGCCCCAATCAAGTCATTGACCGTCCTGAGCTGAGCCGCCTTTTCCTTCCCGGAGACAGGCAGTTCGTTCAGCATTGTCTGAATGGAGTAATATGACACTTCCCCCTGGGCCTGGGCGTACTTGACAAAGAAGCCGTCCCAGTCCTTCCAGCCGCACTGGATCAGCGCCCGTACATATTGGATAAAGCCGCCGGAATTTTTGCCGTGTGTGGCCCGAAGATAGAGGTACTTCCCCACCTTGTCCATCACCGGGTGGTCCATGGGCCGCAGGAGATTCATCAGCGCGGTATCCAGCCCGCCTGTCTCCATGAGCAGCTCGAACCACGCCGGGTCCGGCTCCCGGGTGAGAACCGGATTTTCCTCGTGGTCGAAAAAGGCCTTGACGCTGTTGGCCGGGTCGTGGGCGTAGACCATATACACATAGTGGCCCTCGTGCCAGCACAGCCCCCACAGCACATCCTGGAGAATGACTCTGGTGTCCGTGTCCTTCCTGCCGAACAGCTTAAACTTGGGCCGCAGCAGTTCCTTCGCTCTCTGCCCTGCCGTCTCGCTGTCCTCGGTGAGCAGTGCGGCGCACAGGGCGGGGGCAATCCACCCGCCGCCGCAGGCTTCGGCCAGCTCCCCGGCCAGGGCGCACAGGCCGCCGTCCCGGGTAAACTGGATGGAACGCATCAGGGTAAAGGGCATCGCGGCGCTGAAATACCGCTGGGAATCCGGATCGGTGGTGGCACCCCTGCAATAAAACCGCATGGGCCCGGTCTTTGTCTTGCCATTTTCCTCATAGGTGTAGTCCCGGTCCAGGGCGGCGCCCAGAGAGGCTGCTGCCCGGAAGGCCGCGCAGACCTCGGGCCCGGTCTTGCACTCCATAGCGGTGCGCAGGCGGCCCAGCAGGCCGAAGACCTCGGCGTCCAGCGGCATATCGGGATTTTCTTTGACCCTCTCCACCATCTGAAGGAACCACCCGGCGGTCATCTCGGCGGCTGTCCGGGCGGAGGACAGCCGCATAGCCGCCGCCGCACCGCCCATATCCTTTTGGGCCAGCGTCTCCCAGTACGCCCTGGACTCGTCGGTCTCCATCCGCGCCAGGGCAAACTGGGCGGCCTGCCGGCACTCTTTTTTCTCCGTCTGGCACAGCCCGATCAGGGTCTGCGCGTTGGCCGCGTCGTGCCGCAGGGCGAGGATCAGCGCCTGCCGCACCGGCTTTTTCGCCCGGGGAAGCTGTTCCAGATACCAAGCGTTTTCCGCCGCCCCGGCGGTCTCCTCCATCACCTGAACCCTCCGGGCCATCTCCTTCTTCCCGGCGGCGTTGAAGCCCTTCTTCAGCAGAGGGACGGCAGCGGAGCCCAGGTTCTTCACGATTTTGGCGTTCTGGTCGGCAATCTCCCCGTAGCTGTCCCCCAGGCCGGCCACCAGGGCGGGCAGGACCCGGTAGTCGGTAAAAAACGCGGGGTGGTTCTCCCAGGCGGACCGGATGGTCTCCATCCGCCCGCCTCCGGTGGTGGTAAGGGCCTCCAGCAGCGGGTGCAGCTGACTGTAGGCCGTCTCCTGATATTGTCCGTTCCCGGCGGACAGGGGGACCAGATCCCCGGGCGCGCCGGTTTTCCCCTGGGTATAGGCCACCGCGTCCACCAGGGCCAGCAGGTCCAGCAGCAGCCCGGTCCGGGCTGCTGCCGGGGCGGCCAGCAGCTTGTCCAGCCCTGCGTCGATCTTTCCAAACACCGGACTGGCCCCGGCCAGGGGTTTTAAGCCCTCCGCCGCCCGCTGAAGGCGGAAGTCCTCCCCCAGCAGGCCAGTGCCGGCAATGGCGGCCTGCTCCAGCCGGGATTTTACGTCATAAAGCGGCTGTAAATTCATATCAGAAACCTCCGTTATTGGTCTGTAGGGCGCGACGACTCGGCGCGCCGTTTTTAGATCCCTGATTTATGGTTTTAAATCGGGCCGCCGGGTCGTCGGCCCCTACGGCTGTCAATACAGCAGCCGGATGATCTGTTCCGGAGTTACAACGCTGTATGGGTGAACACACAGGGAGAGGTCCCTCTCGTCGTAGAACGCCAACCCAAACAGAGCGCTGCCCGCCGGAATCTCTCCCGGGAGAATGGCCAGCCGGGCGGTGCAGGTGTGGTCCGAGTCCTCCTGGGGCCGGTCTCGCAGCACCACCCGCTCCCCGTCCGGGTCCTCCAGCACAAAGTCCTCTCCCACCTTGCCCAGCTTCCCCACGGGGACCAGCACCGCCAGGAACTTGGCGGCCAGCGTGTTCTTGATGGTCCCCTTGGTAAGCTTCATTGCCGCCTCCAGGCCGGACTGGGCCAGGCTAGGCAGGGCGGCCTGTTCCTCCGCCGTCAGGGGCCGTGTGGAGGCACTCTCCCACCGCGCCCGCCGGTTCCCCTCCCCAGGGTAGATGTACAGGGCCGGGATCTCCAGCACGCCGAAGCGGCTGTCCTCTCCCTTGACATATTTCAGGGCCTTGGCCGGGCGCAGGTTCAGCGTCTGGAAGATGTCCCCGCTGTCCAGGTCTACCCACCAGCCTCTCTCCACATACTCCTTTTTGGCCTCGTCAAAGCTGACGTCGAAGGACAGCTGGACCAGCCGGACGTTTTCCCGGAAGGCCCCAATAGCCCGCAGGTCCTCCAGCTTCCACACTCCGCCCAGGGCCTCGAACAGGGCGGAGTCCTCGGGGGCGAAGCTGCCCGACTCCAGCTTGTTTTGGAGAAAAACCCGGGATTTCTTGATGGTAGACCGCAGGGCCACCAGGATGCGCAGCGCCTGGCTGTAGGCCCCCTCCGCCTGCTCCGGGTGCTGCTGGACGGTGCGCACCGCCAAGGCAATGCGGGTAAAGGCGGTCTGCGGGCCGGTGAGGTAGCGGCTCCCCAGGTCTTTGGCCAGCTTCTCATAGGTCTGGGCAGAGGAACCGGCCAGCGCCCCCAGCCCGGAGGCAAGCAGGTCGTCCACCATCTTCTCCGCCATGTCCAGCCCCTCCAGCTGCTTGGACAGCTTTTTCTTCTGGGCGGCGGCGTTTGGCTTTTTGGGCTTTTGGGGGCCGCCGGCTTCCTTTTTGGCGGCACGGGCCGCCTGCTTGGCCCGCTTTTCGGCAATTTCCTGGGGAATCTCCGCCGTTTCAAACTCCATGTCCGACAGCTGCACGAACATCAGTCCCAGCGCGTGCTTACAGGGGAACTGCCGGCTGGGACAGGAACACCGGCACACCGGGGCGTCCGGGTCGGTCCAGTCAATGGACACCCGATAGGGATTCTTGCCGCTGCCGGCACACTGAGCCCAGTACAGCGTGCCGTCCTCGCTTCGGCAGCAGCCGATGAAACTCCCCTTTTTCCACAGCTTACGCCCGTTCTCCGCTGCGGCTGGGTTGGGCGCCTGAAGCAAAATCATCTGTTCCGTCAATGTCATGGACCACACCACTCCTTCAGAAACTATATAAGCGACAGACTGTTCCTATAGTTTACCACAGCCCCAGTCATCCCGCAAGACAGACAAAAAAAGACGCCCGTCAGACGAAGCTGACGGGCATCCCGCAGATCAGATCAATCCGGGCAATACACCCTGGAACATGCTGAGGATACAGGCAAAGACCAAAATCGCCACGCCGGCCACAAAGCCGCCCAGGGTCCAACCCCGGATGGTGTCGATCTCGTTGAGGTGGAAGAAGCGGGAGATGGCCCAGAACCCGGAGTCGTTGGGCAGAGACAGGCCGATGCCGCCGGCGCACACGGCGATGGCGCACAGGATGGGGGAGACGCCGGAGGCGGCGGCCGCGGTGGAGACAATGGCGGCGGTGGTGGTCAGGGCCACGGTGGTGGAACCGGTGGCGATACGCAGCACCTGGGCGATGACGAAGCACATCACCAAGATCGGCATGTTGAAGCCCTGGAGCCCGTCCGTGATGACCTTGGCGATGCCGCAGGCCTTCAGGATGCCGCCGTAGGCGCCGCCCGCGCCGGTAATGAGAAGGATCAGGCCCACCTTGTCGGCGCCGTCCGTCATGATCTGGGTGATAGAACGGTTGAGATGGGGCCGGGAGATAAAGGCACCGTAGAGTACGCCGATGGTCATGGCCACATTCTTGTCGCCCAGGAAGGCCAGCACCTTCAGTAGCTGGCTGTCCTTGGGCAGCAGGAAGGCGGAGAAGGAGCCCACCAGGATCAGCAGAATGGGAACCAGCAGAATGGACATGGCCATCATAGCGCCCATCTTGGGCTTCTCAGAGGCCTTGGCGGCGTTCTCCGCCAGCTCGGCGTCCAGGTCAGAGAAATCCCAGGTTTTCCCGGCCTTCTGGTCCTGCCGGTTGACAAAGCCGCCGTAAATGATTCCGCCTACAAACATGCCCACAAAGGCGGAGATCAGGGCGTAGAAAAAGAAGACACCCACATTGATGTCCATGGCCGCAGCCACCGCCAGGGGGGGCGCGGTGGGCAGAACCAAGGCAAAGGTACAGGTGGTAGCCACCGAGATGGCGCAGCCATAGGCGGCCATGGAGTACTTGGTCTTGCGGGAGAGGACCCGGAGCATGGGGGCAAACATGATGTAAACCACGTCGCCGAAGACGGGGATACCGGTGATGAAGCCGGCCACGGAGACGGCATACTGAGAGCGCTTGGGCCCCACAGCCTTGAGGACCCGGTCCACGATGTTGTCGATGCCGCCCGACTCATACATGAACATGCCCAGCATCACGCCCAGGCCAGTAACAATCCCGATGGAGCCCAGAGTGGAACCGAAATTACTGGTGACACAGGCCGTTACGTCCGCAATCGAGGCGAAATTTTCCGGCGCCCCCCCGCCCGCGTAGGTGGCCAGGGCCAGAAGACCGGTGCCGTAAGCGCACACCAGAAGGGCAACAAAGGCGTTGAGTTTAATTTTGATGATACACAGCAGCAAAACCGCTATGGAGACCAGAAAAACCAATAATAGCATAACATTACCTCCCATTTTGTTGTAACAACTCACTCCGCCGCCGCTCCCACACGGCAGTTCAGACTTTTCCTCCAAACGATATCACGTCATACGTCATATGTCAAATAAAAATCTTAATACCAAAAAAATTTTGGCTATATCGCCAATCCTTTATATCTCTATTTGTGTGATATGACAGTATACCCGGATAATTCCATTTTAACCCCCTCGAATTGCATAAATTGCATGGCGGTTTTTTGTCTGTTTTGCCTCTTGCATCGTATGACGTCATATGATAGAATTCTGCCATCAAAACCGCTGCTCCCACAGCGTTTCAGCCCTTTTGTCCCGCCGTCAAATCCGCAGGACTAACGTCGGCCCAATCTTCCATACTACCATACAAGTAAAGGCATACTACCATACTAGGAAAGGAATGACGTGTTCTCATGTTAATCAGCCAAAAAATGCGTCGGCTCGCCCCGGAACTGGATCCTCTTCGTCTGGGCACCGGCTGGAAGCCGGAGGACCTGTCCAAGCCCCAGATCTTTATTGAAAGCACCTTTGGCGACAGCCATCCCGGCTCCGGCCACCTGGATCAGCTGGTGGAAGCCGCCCGCCAGGGCGTAGCCCAGGCCGGCGGCCACGGCGCCCGATATTTCTGCACCGACATGTGCGACGGCGAGAGTCAGGGCACCGACGGCATCAACTTCTCCCTGGCCAGCCGGGAGATGATCGCCAACATGATCGAGATTCAGGCCAACGCCACCCCCTTCGACGCCGGCATCTATATGGCCAGCTGCGACAAGGGACTGCCCGGCAACCTGATGGGCCTGGCCCGGGTCAACATCCCCGCCGTAGTGGTCACCGGCGGCACCATGGCCGCCGGCCCCGACCTTCTCACCCTGGAGCAGCTGGGCATGTACTCGGCCAAGTTCGAGAGGGGAGAGATCGACGAGGAGAAGCTCAACTGGGCCAAGTGCAACGCCTGCCCCAGCTGCGGGGCCTGCTCCTTCATCGGCACCGCCTCCACCATGCAGATCATGGCCGAGGCCCTCGGCCTTGCCCTGCCCGGCTCCGCCCTTCTCCCGGCCACCAGCCCCGACCTCGCCGAGTACGCCCGCCGCGCGGGCGAGCTGGCCGTCAAGCTGGCCACCATGGAGAACATGCGCCCCAGCGACATTGTCACCATGGACAGCTTTGAAAACGCCATCCTTGTCCACGCCGCCATTTCCGGCTCCACCAACACCCTTCTCCACCTGCCCGCCATCGCCCACGAGTTCGGCATCGAGATCGACGGCGACACCTTCGACCGCCTCCACCGCGGCGCCCACTACCTGCTGGACATCCGTCCCGCCGGCCGCTGGCCCGCTGAGTTCTTCTACTACGCCGGCGGCGTGCCCGCCATCATGGAGGAGATCAGGAGTGTCCTCCACCTGGACGTGATGACTGTCACCGGCAAGACCCTGGGTGAGAACCTGGAGGAGCTGAAGCAGAACGGCTTCTACGACCGGTGCCAGAAGTGGCTGGACGAGGCCAACAAGAAGTACAACCTGTCCCTCACCCGCCAGGACATCATCCGCCCCTATGATCAGGCCATTGGCACCGACGGCTCCATCGCCATTCTCAAGGGCAACCTGGCCCCCGAGGGCGCGGTCATCAAACACACCGCCTGCCCCAGGGAGATGTTCTCCGCCGTTCTCAACGCCCGTCCCTTTGACAGCGAAGAAGAGTGCATCGACGCGGTTCTCCACCACAGGGTAAAGCCCGGCGACGCGGTGTTTATCCGCTACGAGGGCCCCAAGGGCTCCGGCATGCCCGAGATGTTCTACACCAGCGAGGCCATCTCCTCCGACAAGGAGCTGGGCAAGTCCATCGCTCTCATCACCGACGGCCGCTTCTCCGGGGCCTCCACCGGCCCAGTGATTGGCCACTGTTCCCCCGAGGCCCAGGCCGGCGGCCCCATCGCCCTGGTGGAGGAGGGCGACCTCATTCAGCTGGACGTAAAGCAGCGCATCCTGGCCATCGTGGGCGTAAACGGGGAGAGGAAGACTCCCGAGGAGATCGACGCGATTTTGGCTCAGCGGAAGAAGAGCTGGCAGCCCAAGCCCTCCAAGTATCCCCGCGGCGTGCTGCGGCTGTTCTCCGATCTGGCCGCCTCCCCCATGAAGGGCGCCTATCTGAAGTACGATAACTGACCCGCAGGGGCCGCCGAGGGCGGCGGCCCGCTTTCCGGGTGACACAGGACGGGCCGTCATCCTCGGCGGCCCCTGCAAGAAAGGAATAAAAATGATGAAAGGTATTCAAGTTCAAGGCGCCGGTCAGGCGGCGGTAGTAGAGCTTCCCCAGCCGGAATTAAAGGAGGGCTGCGCCCTCGTCAAGGTCATGGCGGCCAGCATCTGCGGCACCGACGTGTCCACCTTCCGGGGGACCAATGTAAACGTGTCCTCCTACCCCATCGTCATCGGTCACGAGACCGCCGGCATTGTGGAGGACGTGGACGAACATAACCCGTACGGCATCAAAAAGGGCGACCACGTGGTGCTGGACCCCTACCTCTACTGCGGAGAGTGCTACCCCTGCTCCCAGGGGCGGACCAACTGCTGTGAGACCCTCCACTGCCTGGGCGTCCACTGTGACGGCTCCATGTGCGAGTACTTCGCCCACCCCGTCCACATGCTGCGCAAGGTGCCCCAGGACATGCCCTGGGAGAGAGTTCCCCTGGCCGAGCCCCTGGTGATCAGCATGCACGGCCTGCACACCTGCCAGCTGAAGGCCGGGGAGCACATCGCCATCATCGGCGCTGGGGCCATCGGCCTGCTGGCCGGCATGGGCGCCCTGGCTTACGACGCCATTCCCATCCTGGTGGACGTGGTGGACGAGAGGCTGGAGCTGGCCCGTTCCTTCGGCATCCCCCACACCGTCAACCCTGCCAGGGGAGACGCCGTGGCCCAGATCATGGAGATCACCAAGGGCCGGGGGGTGGAGTGCTGCATGGAGGCCTCCGGCTCTGACGCCGGGGTGCGCAGCACCCTGGACTACGCCGCCTACACCGGGCGCATCGCCCTCACCGGCTGGCCCAAGCACGATATTACCCTGCCCACCAACCTGATCACCAAGAAGGAGCTGCACATCCGCGGTTCCCGCAACGGCGCGGGAGAGTTTGAGGAGGCCATTGAGCTGATCTACACCGGAAAGGTGCCTGCGGAGAAGATTATCTCCAAGGTGGTCCCCTATACCCAGCTGCCTCACATGCTGGGTGAGCTGACCGATCACCCCGGCGATTATCTGAAGGTTGTGGGCCTGTTTCATACGGAGGGATAATGATGACAAATTTATTTGATATTCAGGGCCGCAAGGCCATTGTGACCGGGGCCACCCGGGGCCTGGGCTGGGGCATGGCCGAGGGCCTGATGGAGGCTGGCGCGGAGGTGGTCATCTGGGGCAGCTCCGAAAAGGTCAGCGATGTTGCGCAGGAATTTTGCGCCAGAGGCTTTGCCTGCCACGGCGTGGCGGCCAACCTGTCTGACCGCTCCAGCCTGCGCGCCGGCTTTGCCAAGTCCCTGGAGCTGCTGGGGGGCAAGATCGACATTCTGGTCAACTGCGCCGGCATCCAGCGCCGCCACCCCAGCGAAGAATTCCCCATGGAGGACTGGGACCAGGTGCTGGAGGTCAACCTCACCGCCCCCTTTGAGCTGTGCCAGCTGGCCGGGCGGGAAATGCTGAAGGAGGGGTATGGCAAGATCATCAACATCGCCTCCATGCAGTCCTTCTTCGGCGGCTTCACCATTCCCGCCTACGCCTCCGCCAAGGGCGGCATCGCCCTGCTGACCAAGGCCCTGTGCAACGAGTGGGCCGGACGGGGGATCAACGTCAACGCCATCGCCCCCGGCTACATGGCCACCGAGATGAACACCGCCCTTCTGGACCCGGCCAATCCCCGGTACAAGGAGATCACCGACCGCATCCCCGCCCACCGCTGGGGCGGCGCCAAGGGCGAAGACATGAAGGGCCCCTGCCTCTTCCTGGCCAGCCACGCCTCCGACTATCTCAACGGCGCGGTCATCCCCGTGGACGGCGGTTATGCCAGTAAATAATTTTCCCCATCCGGTTTCCTCTTCCATCCGGGGCGGAAACCGGGGACTCTTCCCAATGGAGGTGCTGTTATATGAACGCGTTCAATGAAAAAATTTCTGAAATCGGTGTGGTTCCCGTGATCAAGCTGCAAAATCCCGAACGGGACGCGGCCCCTCTGGCCCGGGCCCTGTGCGGCGGCGGTGTGCCGGTGGCTGAGGTCACCTTCCGGGCCGCCGGAGCGGACAAGGCCATTTGGATCATGCGTGAGACCTGCCCTGACATGATCGTGGGCGCCGGCACCGTCACCACCAAAGAGAACATCGACGCCACCATCGCCGCCGGCGGACAGTTTATCGTCACCCCGGGCTTTGATCCCGAGCTGGTGGCCTATGCCCAGGAGAAGCATATCCCCATCTTCCCCGGCTGCACCACCCCCACCGACTACCACGCCGCTTTGAAATTCGGCCTGGAGCTGATCAAGTTTTTCCCCGCCGAGCAGTCGGGCGGCCTGGCCAAGATCAAGGCCATGAGCGCCCCCTTCCCCCAGTTCCGGGTTATGCCCACCGGCGGCATCTCTCTGAAAAATCTCAGCGAGTATATCAGCGCCCCGGTCATCGCCGCCTGCGGCGGTTCCTACATGGTCACCGCCGAGCTGATTGAACATCAGCGGTGGGACGAAATTACCAGGCTGTGCAGAAAGTCCCGTGAAATTGTGGACGCGGCCCGGCTGGGCAGCGCGGTGAAGGACATCCCCGTAGCCGCGCCCGCCTCGGGAGAGGGAGTCTCTCCCGGACAGTACGTGGAGGCCTCCATCGACACCGCGCAGAGTATATAAGGGGGGAATTGGCGCATGGAACACTCCAATCCGCTGCTTCAGGGCCTGAGTGGCCAAAAATTCATTACCATCGGCGAGATCATGCTCCGCCTGACTCCGCCCAACTACGGCAAGATTCGAGTGGCCAACAGCTTCGAGGCCAGCTACGGCGGTTCTGAGGCCAACATCGCCCTGGCCCTGGCCAACCTGGGTGTGGACAGCACCTTTTTTACCGTGGTCCCCAACAACTCCCTGGGTAAAAGCGCCATTCGCATGCTCCGGTCCAACGATGTCCACTGCACTCCGGTGATCCTCTCCTCCCCGGAGGAGACTCCCACCCACCGTCTGGGCACCTACTACCTGGAGACAGGCTACGGCATCCGCCCCAGCAAGGTGACCTACGACCGCCAGCACTCCGCCATTACCGAGTACGACTTCTCCAAGGTGGACCTGGACGCCCTGCTGGAGGGCTTTGACTGGCTCCATCTCAGCGGCATCACCCCCGCGCTGTCTCCCAGCTGCGCCCAGTTTATTCTGGACTGCCTGATCAAGGCCCGGGAGAAGGGTCTCACCGTCAGCTTCGACGGAAACTTCCGCTCCAAGCTGTGGACCTGGGAACAGGCCCGCGACTTCTGCACCCAGTGCCTGCCCTATGTAGACGTTCTGCTGGGCATCGAACCCTACCATCTGTGGCGGGACGAGGCGGACCACGGCCAGGGAGACTGGAAGGACGGCGTTCCCCTCCAGCCCAGCTATGAGCAGCAGGATGAGGTATTTCAGCACTTTGTGGAGAGATTCTCCAACCTGAAGTGCATTGCCCGCCACGTCCGCTACGCCCACAGCGGCAGCGAGAACAGCCTGATGGCCTACATGTGGTATCAGGGCCACACCTTCGAGAGCAAGCTGTTCACCTTTAATATCCTGGACCGGGTAGGCGGGGGCGACGCCTTCGCCAGCGGGCTGATCTACGCCATGATGCACAACTATAAGCCCATGGACATGGTCAATTTTGCCATAGCCAGCAGCGTCATCAAGCACACCATCCACGGCGACGGCAACATCACCGACGACGTGACCTCCATTCGCAATCTGATGAATATGAATTACGACATCAAGCGGTAATCCCCAAAGTCGACAGGGCCGTTCACCTTTACCCGGTGAACGGCCCTTGTGCATGATGTATATCCGCCTCAGTTCCAGAAGTCGGTTTTCTCTCTCAGGCCAATGGAGGCAGCCTTAAAGACGGGGTCCTTGCCCTGGGCCCGCTGGTCGGTGTAGTCCTTCAGGGCCTTCATGGCGGTGCCGCCCAGGATGACGATGACAGGCAGGTTGACAATGGCCATAAAGCCCATGAGAACATCGGCGGTGTCCCAGATCAGACCGAAGTCCAGCTGAGCGCCGATAAAGACGATCAGGATGGCAGCCACGTTAAAGACGGTCTTGCCGGTCTTGCTCACGGTGTGGCCGGCGATATAGTTCAGAGCGCCGTCACAGTAGTACAGGTTGCCCAGCAGGGTGGTAAAGGCGAAGAGCAGCAGGGCGAAGGTGATGAAGTAGGGGCCAATCGCGCCGAACACGTTGGACAGGGAGGCCTGCACAAAGGAGGCGCCCTTCAGGTCTCCAGAGGGGACGATGCCGGTGCACAGGGCCATAAGGGCGGTGGCGGTACAGATGAGGATGGTGTCGATGAACACGGACAGCATCTGAACCAGGCCCTGCTTCACAGGGTGGGACACGTCGGCGGCAGCGGCGGCGTTGGGGGCGGAACCTACGCCGGCCTCGTTGGAGTACAGGCCGCGCTTGATGCCCTGCATGAGGGCGGAGCCGGCAAAACCGCCGAAGATGGCCCGGAAGTTGAAGGCCTCAGAGAAAATCTTCCCCAGTACCATGGGCACCTGGCCGATGTTCAGCACAACCACGACCAGGGACAGCAGGATGTAAATGACGCCCATAATGGGGACCATAACGCCGGTGACCTTGACGATGCGCTTGCCGCCGCCAAAGACGCACACGCCCACCAGAATCGCCAGCAGCGCGCCGCCGATGAGGGGGATCGAACTGTTGTAGAAGCTGTAGCTGGTGAAACTGTCAATCAGGTTGAAGGAGGCGGCCATATTGAAGCCGCCGGCATAGGTGGCAATGAGGAGGACGGCGAAGATGACGCCCAGGGCGCGGCTGTGGAGGGCGGCCTCAATGTAGTAGGCGGGGCCGCCGTAGCTGCCGCCATTAGGGTCCTTTTTCTTATAAATCTGGGCCAGGGTACTCTCCACAAAGGCGGAGGCGCCGCCCACCAGAGCGGTAATCCACATCCAGAACACGGCGCCGTAACCGCCGATGGCAATGGCGTTGGCCACGCCCACGATGTTGCCGGTACCCACTCGGGAGGCGGTGGACACCATCAGCGCCTGAAATGCGGAGACGGAGTTGCTGTCCTTGGGCTTCTCGCTGACCACCCGGATGGACTCACCCAGCAGCCGCAGCTGGACCAGCTTACCCCGGAAGGTGAAGTACAGGCCCACGCCAAGCAGCATGATAATCAGGATGTAGCTGTACATCCAGTTGCTCAGCGTCCCGATGATGGTAGAAAACAATTCCATAGATTTTCCCTCTCTCTTTTAAAAATTTTGTGCTGCGGGGACCGGATGGCGATACCGGTCCAGGATGTGGAGCTTTTCCGTGCGGGAAAGATACTCCAGCACCTTCTGGCCCGCCGCGCTGTTGCCCTTGCTGTCCAGGCTGGGACCATAGACGCCAATCCCCATCTCTCCCGGCACCACGGACAGGATACCGCCTCCCACGCCGCTCTTGCTGGGAAGCCCTACCCGCACAGCAAACTCGCCGCTGCCGTCGTACATACCGCAGGTCAGCATCATGGTCAGGGTTGTGCGCACCACCTCCTCTTTTAACAGCCTGCGTCCGGTCTCCGGCTCAATGCCTCCGTTGGCCAGCACCTGCCCCAGGTTGGACAGGCTCTGCGCCGTAACACTCAGAGAGCACAGCTGGGTATACAGCATCAAAGTCTCGTCCACATGCCCGTCGATCAGCCCCTTGCTCTGAAGCAGATAGGCCAGGGAGCGGTTGCGGGCGCTGTGGGACCACTCAGATTTGAACACGTCCTCGTCCATGGTGATGTACTTGTCGCTGCACAGCCCCCGCACCGTGGACAGCATGTAGTCCAGCCCCAGGGGGAGCAGCAGCTCCACAATGGCGATGGCCCCGGAGTTGACCAGTGGGTTGAAGGGGATGTCCTCGCTGTCGGAGATACGGGACATGGAGTTGAAGGAGGCCCCGGAGGGCTCCATCTTGGTCTTGTGGAACACTGCGTCAAAGCCGTGGTGTTCCAGGGCCATCGCCAGATTGATGACCTTGGAGATACTCTGAATGGTAAAGCGCCGCTGCCAGTAGCCGCAGTGGTACTCCTCTCCCCCAATGGTCCTGACGCAGATACCCAGCTCCCGCCCGTCCGCCTTGCTCAGCTCCGGGATATAGCTGGCTACCTCCCCCTTTCCGGTGTAGGGCTTGCCAAATTCCAATGCCTGGTTCAGCAGTGCCTCATCCATCATGATGACACATCCTTTCTCTCTTCCCGCGGTTTCGAAGCCGCTTTCCCACCGGCGGTGGACCCGCCGGTGCAAAATGACCGGTCATTTTAAGCGTTTTTACCGAACGCAAAGGGCGGCAGCCCACGTTCTTTGTCGATATTATAGCACAGATTTCCATCGCTGAACAGTTCCTGTTTCTTATAACCGATATCTCAAATAGTTTTAGCGGGAAATATATTTATTTTGCACAATGGCCCGTGTTTGTGATACAATACATGGGTAGCATGGCGAGGGAGGGTATCAGTATGAACCTGAAGCATCTGGAATACTTTATCACAGTGGCGCAGATGGGCTCGATCAACCGGGCGGCCCAGGCCCTGTTCATCTCCCAGCCCCATCTGGGCAAAATCATCCGTGATCTGGAGCAGAGTACCGGCGTGCCCTTGTTCACCCGCTCCAACCACGGTGTCACTCTCACCCCGGAGGGCATCGAATTTCAGCGCCGGGCCCAGCGGGTGCTGACGGAACTGGACGACATGTTCAGCCACCCCAACACCAGCCAGCTTCAGGACGTGTCGCTGTCCGTCTCCATGACCAAATACTCCCACATCATGGAGAGCTTCATTCAAACAGTCCTCCAGCACAAGGACCTGCCGGCCTACGCCCACCGCCTTCAGGAGGGGGACCCCATCGACGTGATGGAGGACGTGTACAACCACCGCGCGGACGTGGGGGTGCTTCACTTTGGCCAGGGTCAGCGAAAGAACATGATCGCCCTCTTTCGAGACCGGCAGTTGGTCTACCACCCGCTGGCCCACATGACCCCTCACATACTGATCTCTCAGCGCCACCCCCTCCTTCTGGCCGGAAAGCCGGTGACACTGGAGGCCCTCTCAGGCTACGGCTTTGTCCGCTATGAGGGGCAGTTTGAGGATTTTACCTATGATCTCTTCTCTCAGGGAGCCCGGTTCGACCTGAGTGTCAACCCCAGGATGGTCTATATTGTCACCAGGGCCTCTCTTCTCCACCTGCTGGCAAAAACCGACTTCTACTCCATCGGCATCCAGGACTTTACGATGCAGCAGTCCTCCTACCAGGTGGTGTCCATCCCCATAGAGGACTGCCGGGGACTGCTGGAATTCGGTTATGTTCTCCCTGCGGGCATCCAGCTCAACAGCATTGCCCGGGAGTTTCTTGCCGATCTGAAGCAGCGGCTTTGCTGAACCCCGTGCTTATAGCATTCTTCAAAAATCCCAGCACCTGTAGGGGCGGATACCATCCGCCCGCACAATCATGCAGTGTATGTCGTGATCGCGGGCGGGTAATACCCGCCCCTACAGTTTGCTGTCAGCAATTCTGCGCATTGCTATACATTTCTTCTCCGAACACGGCCGCGCGGCATCCCTCCATATGCGCTTTTCCCCAGAGACAGCGGCGCACGGGTACGGTCCAGGGCCGTACCCGTGCGCTGCAAACAGCCTATTCAGATGACGACGGTATTGTCCGCCCGTCTGGTGTAATTTTTCTCCAGCATAGCCACGTGAGAGAGGAAATCACCATCCTCAAAGTACTTGGCGTGTACAGTGCAGCGGCGGACGCAGGCCTGACACTTGATACACAGACCCACAGCCTCCATGGTCTCCTTGTCGATGCTGCCCAGGGGACAGGCCCGGGCACAGGCGCCGCAGCGGTTGCATTTCTCCCATCGGGTGAAAGGCTTGGCCTTCAGGAATTTGGCGGGGGTCCCGTCCTCCTTCAGGGGGGTGTAGTAGGGGCCGATCTCACTGCGGTCTATCTCCAGAAGGGGCGTCTCTTCTTCCGCCAGCTTTTCCGCCGCCCGGGCGGCAAACCGGCTCATCTGCGCCAGATCGTCCTCGTCGGGCCGGCCCGTCCCCACCCGGTCTGAGAAGGCGTGGCGTCCGGCGAAGGCGGCCGCCCCCACTGTCTGAAAGCCGTTGCCCTCCAGCAGCAGGACCAGCTCCCGCAGGGCCTCGTCCGGGCTCCGGTTGCCAAAGACGCACAGCCCGACAACAGGGGTGCCCTCCCCGAAAATCCGGGCCTTGTACTCGGGCATCAGCTTGTTGGGCAGGCGCCCGGCGTACACCGGGGAGGCCATCACCAGCAGGTCCTCTCCGCCGAAGCGGTACTCGGTCTGCCGATTCTCCGGGCGGGTGAAGTTGATAAATTCCGGCTCCAGATCCAGTCTGGCGGCCAGTTCGCCGCCCACAAAGCGGGCGATTTTTTCCGTTCCCCCGGTAGGGCTGAAGTAGAGGACGCATACTCGTTTTATGTTCATCATACAAAACTCCTGTCTTTTTTTGCGCCAATATGCTATCCTCAATATATCATCCCGCCCCGCAGTTGTCAATCAATCCCCCTATTTTTTGTGCCGTCGGTCCTTCTCAGGGCCGACAGCTTTCTCTCAAAGCGGTCTTTTCTGCCCCCTTCTGGAACAGCGGTGGGGTAGCGCCCGGTGAAGCAGGCACCGCAGCAGCTGGGGCTGTCAATCAACTCCCCCATCCTCTCCACGGGGAGGTAGCCCAGGGAGTCAGCCCCAATGATTTGGGCGATCTCCTCCACCGTGTGGTGGCAGGCGATGAGGCTCTCCCGGGAGTCGATATCCGTACCGTAGTAACAGGGGTGGAGGAAGGGCGGCGCCGAAACCCGCACGTGGACCTCCCGCGCCCCCGCCTCCCGCAGCAGGCCTACAATACGGCCGCTGGTTGTTCCCCGGACAATGGAGTCGTCCACCAGCACTACCCTCCTGCCCGCCACGCTGTTCCGGATGGCGCTGAGCTTGATCTTCACCTGATCCAGCCGCTGTTCCTGACCGGGGGCGATAAAGGTGCGGCCGATGTATTTGTTCTTGATCAGCCCAATGCCGTAGGGGATGCCCGCCGCCCGGCTGTAGCCCAAGGCGGCGTCCAGCCCGGAGTCGGGCACCCCCACCACCACATCCGCCGGAATCGGGTTCTCTCGGGCCAGAATCTCTCCCGCCCGAAGCCGGGCCTCATGGACAGACACTCCGTCCAACACCGAGTCGGGACGGGCAAAGTAGATGTACTCAAAAATGCAGGGGGTGCGGGCCGTTTTTCCGCAGTGCTCCCGGCGGGAGACCACTCCGTCCTCAGAGAACACCAGAATTTCTCCCGGCTCCAAATCCCGGATGAATTCCGCCCCCACCGCATTGAGGGCGCAGCTTTCGGAAGCCGCCACATAGGTTCCGTCCTCCATTTTTCCAAAGCAAAGGGGGCGAAAGCCATGGGGATCCCTGGCACAGATCAGCTTCCTCGGAGACATGAGAATCAGGGAATAGGCCCCCTCCAGCCCGTCCATGGCGGCGCTGAGGGCATCCTCCACGCAGGAGGCGGCAAGCCTCTCCCGGGTCACGATGTAGGCAATGGTCTCGGTGTCGCTGGTGGTGTGGAAAATAGCCCCGGACAGCTCCAGCTCATCCCGGAGGCTGTCGGCATTGCTCAGGTTACCGTTGTGGGCGATGGCCATGCGTCCCTTCTGATGGTTGACCTCAATAGGCTGGCAGTTGCTCCGTACGGCGGCCCCTGTGGTGCCGTAGCGTGTATGCCCCACGGCCATGGTCCCCTGGGGCAGGCGGTTCAGGGCGTCAACGGAAAACACCTCGCCCACCAGTCCCACATCCTTGCGGGAGGCAAACACTCCATCGTCATTGACCACAATTCCGCAGCTCTCCTGTCCCCGGTGCTGGAGGGCGTACAGCCCATAGTAGACGATACGGCCTACCTGTGCAGGCTTAGGCGAAATAACGCCAAAAACGCCGCATTCTTCATGGATACTCATATTTCTTCCCCCTGTGACAAACATTCTCAGGCATAAAAAAGGGCAAAGGCGCCCTTGAGATTTCTCTCAGGGACGTCTTTGCCCTTGCTTTTTCATTTTAGTCCCCGCAGGGACGGTTGTCAACAGGAATTTTCCCCTCAGGAGGCTTTGCCCACAGGGGCGGCCTCCCGCTTTTCCTGTCTCTCTCTGGGCTGGGGAGTCAAGCGCCAGCTCAGACTGGTTTTGTTGAACACCGGTTCACACACATACAGCACCGCCGGCATCAGGAAGATACTCACCAGCGCGGAGATGAGGGCGCCCCGGGACAGCATAACGCATATGGAGCCGATCAGGTCGATGGAAGAGACAAAGGACACCCCCAGGGTGGCGCAGAAGAGAACCAGGGCGCTGGTGACAATGGAGGCGTCGGAGGAGGAGGCGGCGATGCGGATGGCCTCCTCCCGGTCCTTTCCGGCGCGCAGCTCCTCCTGAAAGCGCGAGGTCATCAAAATGGCGTAGTCCACCGTGGCCCCCAGCTGCACGCAGCTGATGATGGTGGGGGCGATGAACGGAATCTCGGTGCCCAGGAAGTAGCAGCAGCCCTGATTGATAAAAATGGCCAGCTCAATGGTGGCCACCAGCACCAGGGGAACGGAGACAGACCGGAAGACAAAGGCGATGATGAGGAAAATGGCGGCGATGGAGATGTAGTTAGTCACCTGAAAGTCCACTGCGGAGGTGTCGATCAGGTCCCGGTACATGGCGCCCTCGCCGGTGACCATGGCGTTCGGGTCATAGTCGAAGATGATCTCGTTCATCTGGTCCAGCTGGCGGGCCACCTGATCGGTGGCGGGCTCATAGCTGGAATTTATCATCATAAGCTGATAGCCCCCCTGCCGCAGCATATCCTTTACCTCACTGGGGACAAAGAAGTCGGGGATTCCCGTGCCCAACATGCTGTGGTAGGACACCACCGAGGTGATCCCCGGCACCTGGTCCATCCTGGTCTCCAGTTCGTTCATGTCGGAGGCGGAGATGTCGTCCCGCAGCACCACAAAGTGGGAGGTCGCCATGTCGAAGTCGTTTTTCAGCTTCTCATTGCTGACAATGGAGGGCAGGTCCCGGGGCAGGGACTCATCCAGCTTGTAGTAGATTTCCGCGTGCTTCTGGGCGTACATGGCCGGCAGGAACAGCAGTAGAGTTATCACAACCAGGGGCCTTCTGTGGGCAATGATAAAATTGTTTACCTTTTCAAAGGAGGGGATCAGGGTTTTGTGCTTATGCTTGTCAATCTGCTTGTCAAAGATCAGCACCAGAGAGGGCAGCACCAGGATCACCGTGGCCACCCCCAGCACCACGCCCTTGGCCATCACAATGCCGATGTCCCGGCCCAGGGTCAGGCGCATAAAGCACAGGGCCAGAAAGCCGGCGATAGTAGTCAGGCTGGAGCCGGACAGAGACCGGAACGCCGCAATAATGGCCTGTGTCATGGCGTCCCGCTTGTCGTTGTAGCGTCCCCTCTCCTCCTCATACCGGTGGTAGAGGAAGATGGAGTAGTCCATGGTCACCCCCAGCTGCAGCACGGCGGCGATGGCCTTGGTAATGTAGGAAATTTCCCCCAGGAAAATGTTGCTGCCAAAGTTGTAGACTACCGCAATGCCGATGCTGGCCAGGTAGACGAAGGGGAGAACGGTGGACTCCAGCGTCACCGACATGGCCACCAGGGCCAGCAGCACCGCCAGCCCCACAAAGATGGGCAGCTCGCTGTCCATCACATCCCGGGTGTCCTTCACCACCACGGAAAAACCGGCCAGAAAACAGTTCTCGTTGCACACCCGGCGCACCTGCTCAATGGCCTCCATGGTCTCGTCGGAGGCGCCGGCGTGGTCGTACTGAATGAGCATCATAGTGGCCTTTCCCGAGAAAAACATGTCCCGGAAGTTGGCGGGAATCATCTCCACCGGCACCTGGATGCCCACCAGGTTGCTGATCCAGATGGCGCTGGATACGCCGGGGACCTCCTTGATGTCCTGAATCAGCCGGTTGGTGTATCCGGCCGGCATATTTTCCACAATGAGCATGCTGGTGGCCGCCATTTTGAAGGGCTCCTCCAGCAGCTGTTCCCCCTGAGAGGAGGGCAGGTCCTGGGGCAGGTAAGAGAGGATATCGTAGTTGATGCGGGTTGCGGCGTAGCCGAGGATGGCCGGGATGAGCATCAGCAGGGCGACGAGGGCCACCAATTTGGGCCTTCGGGTCAGCTTATGGGCAATTTTTTCCACCATAGGGCTCCCTCTCCTTTCAATGGAAGATACCAGTTATGGCACTCCAGAAGTCCTTAAACATCTGGGCCACCCGGCCCCAGAAGGTGGTCTCCGCCTTGGCGGCCACCACTTCCGCCACTTCCTCCGGCTCCTCCGCCTTAATCTCCTGGGTCCGAATCAGGACCTGGACGCTGGAGGGGGCCGGGTTGCGGCTGTCGGTAAGGGAGACGGCCTGGGCCTCGGCGTCCATAAGCAGGATGTTGTTCACATCGCCGGTGTACTCGTTCCATGTGTCCTCAATGATCGTGTTGATGGTGGCCTTGGCGTCCCGCACGTCGCCGGTGGCGGCCATGGCCTTGGCAGTCTGGCGCAGGGTTGCGGCCAGGCCCTGCAGGGCCTGCCGGGTGCCGTCGTCCATCTGACTGCCCGAGGTTTTCATCAGCGCCTCGGTATCGGCCATCAGGGTCTCCAGGTCCCGCAGGGCGGCGGCGGCCGAGGTACTCAGCGTTCCCACATTGGCCACGCTCTCCTGAAGGGTGGGCTCATACTCGTTGAGGAGATTGCGCAGCGCGTCCACATCGTCCAGGATACTCCGCAGCTTCTCAGAGGACTGGCGCAGGGCCGCAGACACATCCTCGGCGCTGTCGATCAAGTCCACCAGGTCGTCCACATCGTCGCACAGGTCCGCCAGCTCCCCCACCACCCGGCCGGTGGGACGGGTAATCCCGTCGATGGTGCTGTTCAGCTCGTTTTGAATGGCGTTGATCTTGTTGTTGGCCTGGTTCAGGGCGTTGTCCAGGCCGTCCACAATCAGGTCCACCGCCGCGCCGCCCACGGTCTGTTTTCCGTGATCGGCGGCGGGACTGGCCGCATCGCCGGCCCCGCCGGCCTCGGATAAACTGCCGGCGGTCGTCTCGTCAACATACAGCCCGCTGCTGGCCAGAGCGGCGGACAGCATCCCCGCCCCGGGGCGGACAGCGGCGGAGAGGACCGCCCCCGCCGTGCCGGGCGCGCCTTGGGACTTCTCTGTCTCAGTCCCGGCCTCAGTCTCTGCGGTCTCAGCCGCTTCAGATTCAGCAGTCCCAGTCTCAGCAACCTCAGTCTCCACGCTTTCGCTCTCAGCGGCCTCGGTCTCAACAGCCTCGGTCTCAGCGCCTTTGGTCTCAAGTCTCTCCGACTCAGCCCCAGCTTCTGCCTCCATCCCCGCGTCCGACTGGGCGGCTCTCGTTCCCTCCGCCCCGCTGTTGTAGACGGTCCACAAATCACTCATCTGCTTGGCGGTCTTGTCGTCCACGCCAGGCAGGGTGCCGCAGAACTGCTGGAAACTCAGGCTGCCCTTCGCCTGGTACATGGCGTCCGTCTGCGCCTTCGCCCCCTGGGCCGCCTGCCACTCCGACGCTACGCCCATCGCCTCCGCCTGCTGCTGTGTCAGGCCCACCAGATTCTTGATCCCGGCAATCTTCTCCGGGCTTTGGCCCTGCAGCTCCAGCATCTTGGCCATAAACTCCACGTCGTTGGACTCGTTGTACGCGCTGCCCACCTGTTTGGTCTTCTCCACCTGCTCTTTCAGCTTGGGCGTGTTGCGGTCGCCGCTGCTGCTGCCGCCCACGTGGCTGTCGCCCAGGGCCCGCTGGAGGGAGCGCAGGCTGCTCTTCATATCGGCCAACCCGCGGATCACCTGCCGCACGTCGCCGGCCCCTTCTTCCAGCCCTGTCAGGGCCTTCTCCAGATCATCCAGCTGGGTCCGAAGGGACACCACCGTGTCCGTCATGCCGCCCAGCACCGCCTTGGAGTTGGTGATGGTCTGGCTCAGGGCCATCGTCCTCTGTTCCACCGGCTCCAGCAGCCCGGCAATATTGGACAGGTCCCCTCGCAGCACCCCGGCGTCGCTGTAGATCGTCCCCTTTCCCTTGGAAATGGTGCCCCTGGCCGCATTCAGCTGATCCAGGCCGCTGGCAGAGGCATTCAGACCGTCCTGCATGTCTTTCATGGCATCCAACAGGGCGTCCAGGCTGCCGGACAGGGCCCGGTAGTCCTCCTCCAGGTCATCCTTGCGCTGACTGAGTTTGGCAATCTCCTCCAGCTGGGCCAGGGTGGCGGGCGCCATTAAAACGGTCATACCGCCGAAGGAAAAGTCGTCGCTGCCCACTCGGATAGAAAAGTGCTGCTCCTCGCCGGGCAGAGCCAGAAAGAGGACGGTGCGCAGGTTGCCCACCAGCTGAACCTGGGCCCCGGGGGCCTCCAGGGAGAGGATGTCGTCCTCATTGAACAGGGCCATGGCCTCCAGGGTGTAGTTGTACCGGGCGTAGTCGCTGGCCTCCTTGTTGGGGACAATGTCCAGGAAAATCTCCACCACGCCCGTCTTGCCCGCCAGGTCCTCCGCCTCGGCGGGCACTCCGTTGAGGGTGTAGCGCAGGGTAATAGTCCAGGGCAGGTCCTGGAAGGGCTTTTTTGTCTTGCCTTCAAAGTAGAAGTGGCTGGGGGACTGGCTGAACTGGAATGCGGCGGTGTCGTCTCCCAGGGTGGCGGGAGTTCCGTCAGTCAGGTTAACAATCTCGTCGTAGACGCCGTAGTCAGTCAGCCGGTCGGCGCCGTTAAGGGTGTAGCTCTTGACCACGCTGCCCTCCATCAGGTTCCCGTAGTAGTCCAGGGTGGCATAGTAGGCCTCGTCATAGGCAGGGGTCACGCCGCTGTCGATGGGCACAGCGGCGGCGGGCGCCAGGCTGGCCGCCGTCATCAAAGTGGCCAGCCCCAGGGCCAATGTCTGTTTCGCGCGTTTACTTCCGGTCATAGGTCATACCTCCAAATAATTAACAACTGCCGTTTAAAAAATTTTTGTTGACTTATCGATTTGAGTTGATTATAATAACAGCAGTTGAACAGGTCAATAGACAAAATCAGAAAAATGTCTAGCTTGACCATAAACGCATAAGGAGGACCAGCCATGCTGAAAAATCCGGAGGACCGCCGGGCCCGGCGGTCCCGCAGACTGTTGAAGGAGAGTTTACTCTCGCTGATGGGGCAAAAGGCCTTTTCAGAGATATCCGTCCGGGATGTGGCCGAGGGAGCGGACATGAACCGGGGCACCTTTTACCTGCACTACTCGGGCACCGCCGAGCTTCTCCAAAGTGTGGAGGAGGAGCTGCTGGAGGAGCTCCAGGCCCTGATTGACGCCCACATACAGGAGACCATGGCCGGCGGAACGGTCCGCCCCGTAATGGAGCCGGTGCTGGACTTTGCGGTGGCCCACCGCGACACGCTGGCTGTTCTCTTTGCCGGCAGCGTGACCGCCGATTTTATCCAGGCCCTCCAGGAGCTGATGCGGCGCAACGGCGCCGCCCTGGTAGAGAACTGGTTCCACCCTGTCGACCAGGGACAGACGGACTATTTTCTCAGCTTCCTCACCTGGGGATTCATCGGTCTTTTAAAGGAGTGGTTTGTTCAGGACATGACTCTCCCCCGGGAGGAGCTGATCGCCGCCGCCCAGCGCCTGGCCGACGGCTCGGCGGAGAGTCTGTTTTCCAAGGGCTGAGAGGTCAGGCCGTTTCCCATTGCCCGGGAAATATGTCTCATGTGGGCGCATCTGTTTTGTCCGGCCCGCAGAACAAAAAAGAAGGAGCCGACGCTCCTTCTTTTTTCACGTGACCACGCAGGTAAACCGGGCGCTACGACATAATTTTTTCCATCATCAACGCGACGCAGTCGGGGTTATCCAGCGTGTAGACATTCCGTTCTTCCCGTTGGGGCCGTTCCATCTTCCACCGGTCGCGCAGCACACTGGCCCGCGTGCTGGACATGATAAAGGAATTCAGCACCACTTCTTTTTCGCCGACCGTCGGGGCCAGTCTTGCCTCCAGCTCCTTGATGGTCTTATAAAACTCTATTTTAAGGTCATCAGGCTGAACATACCACAATCCCTTGGGGTCAATAAACGAAATATACTGCTTATCCTCGGTGTCGATCCACAAAATATAATCGGGGTAGAAATTGCCCGCCTCAAAGAAGCCCATTCCCAGCCTGCTCTTGTTTCTGAGAAGATACAGGGATTTCCCCTTCAAGTCGTCGCTGTGGGTGTCGACATATTTTTTAAGATGGTTGACAAACATCATCTCGCCGCTGTTCAGCGCCACAGGCGACACCTGAATATCCAGGCTGTTTTGTTCCAGGCCGATCAGCGGCGCGTACAGATGCTTTTCAAAGTCGAACGCCGCCATTCTGCCGCCAAACGCCTCTTCCTTATACATATCCAGTCCCTTACCCGTCTCCAGTTCAGCGGATATTTCTTGGATAAAATCACCCAGCTTGTCTCCTGTGGTATCCTGCTCATGCTTCTGGGTGTAGGTTATCGAGTATTCGTCCACAAAATTGTTGTCCTCCGCCGTCAAGACTCCATACTCCAGCATCGATGCCTCCCAGCGGGCCTTTTCATATTTGAAAAACCGATCCAAATAGACTTTAAGCAGCATAATCGCGTAATCGGTCGCCGCCTCCAGCTTTTCAAAGGAATTCACATCCAGATAGTGTTTCGGGATCAGCAGGCCATACCAGCCGTCGGTTTGCAGAATCGGCAGCAAGTTCTCTGCGGCGATGCAGATATTGTAGTATCCCTTCTCTCTTTTGTGCTGCTGCAGCGCCTCAAACATCTTCTGCACATCCAGAAACGGCAGCGTCTCGGCCGGAAGCACCAATTCCTCCTGCATTGCCTCCATCTTAAGCGTGAGGGTAGAGTCGATGGTCTGCACTTTGCTCCGGCAGTCGATTACAACCTTGTTTTTAAGCAAATAGCGCAGAAATCCGTCATCTGGTCTGTCCAAGATCAGCCGGCGCGCCTGCTTCTTAAAATCGGCGCCGTCCTTCACTTTAATAATGTAGAGTCTCTTCCCCTTCAGCTGGTCAAACCGGCTGACCACCGGCAGGCGGAATTGATAAACCGCCTCATTGGTCGGTGCGCCTTCCTGCTCCAGGTAGCTTTTAAAGTCCTCCATATACTGCGCTTTCACGCCAAAAACCGAGAGAGTCTCCAGCAATTCTATATATTTCGGGGCCGACACCGCGAAGTCCAGTTTGCGTGACCGCTTCAGCGATCCCCCATACCCCTTCAGGCGGACGCCCCGGCCAAACAGCTGAATGGCCTGAGAGCCCTCTCCTTTCGCAAAGTTGATCAGCCCCATCGTGGACACACGCCAGCTATTCCAGCCCTCTGTAAACTTGCGGGATCCAATCAGCAGCTTGATTCCGGAGTCCGGCGCGTTGATGCTGTGGAACAGAGACTCCGAGACAAACTCCTCTGTATCGACAACAATCTCCTTTTTCTGGCAGTTTTTCAGCAGGCCGGAGGTGTCGCCAATACTGATCACGCCAAAGTAATCGCTGAACTCGCCTACCTTCAGCCCGATTTCCCCGGGCACCTGACGAATCTGCTCCATTCGCAGCCGGGGCTCGTTCACGCCGCCGTCCACGTTAAAAACCACGCGAAGCATGTCGGAAAACACGGCCGCCGCCTGAAAATCGCCGCCGAAGATTTTTTCCAGCGCCTGAAAATCCTGGTAAAATATCTCTCTGTCTCTTCCGTCCACCAGCCCGGTGTCCTCCGTCAAAAGCGCGTGAATATGCCCAATCGACCTTTCGCGGCTGCGCAAAAACCGATCGAGGAACACCAACACCTCTTCCACGTCGGTGAGAAGATCTTTCTCCGCCTGGGTAAGATTGCTGCTTTTAACCGGCGCGGTGACCCGGTTCCCCACAAATACCAGCAGCGGTTTTTCGATGCGAAATTCCCGCAGCTCATTTCTGTTCACCTCAAACAGCTTCATCTGCTGATAGAACGACAGCAGGCACCCCACCAAATACAGGTGCCGCTGCTCCGCATTAAAGCTGCTTTGCAGATTGTAAATATGATAGTCCTTTCCATAGCCGTCATGGTAGAAATATTTATAGGAGTAGTCCATAATAATGGATTTTCCATATTCCTCCATCAGCGCGCGCTCACTCTGGGCCTTCTGCGTACTGCCGGCGGCGTTGGGGTTCAGCGCCTGCTTAAACGTCGCGGAGTATTCAAAGGCAAAGCCTTCGGCGGAAAGTCTGTTGCGATACTCATACCACACATCTCCGGACAGCCCGCGATGCCCCTCATCCACCAGCACCAGATTGTTCTGCTCAAAGCTGTCAACGGATACTGTCTTCACTCTCCCCTCCTCTTTCAGCTTGTTCATGTCAATCACAATCACCTGGTCGGGCAGGGCAGCCAGCCCGTAGTCCTTTCCGAACATGGCGGCGGGGATCGAGGACAGGGCCAGCTCCTCCAAATGCTGTCTGCTCATGCCCTCGTTGGGCGCCAGCACAATGATTTTGTTGATGGACAGCTTGCTGTTTACCTTTCTGGCCCGCCGGAAATAGTGCAGAAACTGCAAAATATTCATGTGCATCATCAGCGTCTTTCCGCTTCCGGTGGCGCACATGAACGCCAACTTATTCAGCTTGTCCACCGTGTAGGGCCGGAAATCAATCAAGCCCCAGGAGTCGTCCCGCTTTTTCAGCAGCCACTCGTTTAAATCGGCACAAAAGTCTTCCGGATCAGTAAAGTACCGATCCAGATACATCTCCGTAAAAAGCAGGGCGATATACTGAAAATACTTCCAGCGCAGATCTCCGCGCCTTTCTCTCAGGCGGCTGGTATGGCGGCAGATATTTTCATCATAGAGGCGCAGCTTTTCCGGGGATGCCGCCGCGCCTCTCATCTGGCAGATACGGACAATATAGTCGCAAAAATAGGTACTTCCGTTTTCGCTGACGCCCTCATATTCGCTGCTGTTGAGTCTGTCGCCAAGCGCGCTGAGGGAGTCCAGCTTCAGCTGGTGCAGAAAGTAGCGGAACAACACCAGCTGATCGTCGAACGAGGCGCTTTGAACATTTCTTTTCGCCATGGCCTACGCCTCCTCAAACATGCGGTTTTTAAATTCGATCTCTGTCAGCTGAACCTTCCATCTCTCTCTGCCGCCCCGCAGGTTTTCCAAATTGTTGTCGCCGTTTACAAAGATGACGTCGTAATTACGGTCCTGCGCGTTTTTTCTGCCAGTGGTAAAATACGCGTCCAGCGCCGCGTTGGACGCGATCAGGTCCTCTGTCACCGTGCGCCAAATAATCAGCGCCCGGCGGCCATCGGGCAGGGTGCCCTCCACCTGGCGGAACGCGTACTGTCCGTCCGCGTCGCGCACCAGATCCACCGCCCCCTCATAGGCGGGTGTTTCCGCAGGTCTGCTGAGAAAACGGGCAACGGCCCCCCGCCTGTCAACCGTCAGGCCGATCAGGTAGTGAAAGGTCTCACACAGATCAACACCGCGCTCTCTGCACTCGTTTTTCTCGGTAATCTTCATCGTGTAGGCAAAGGGATTGGAAAACGCCTCCAGGTCCAGCAGACTGCCTCTGCTCTCCAGGTCCATCATGTAGTGGATCAGATACTCCCTGTCCTGCATCAGAGACATCTGCCCGCTGTGATCGGACAGCTCAATGTTGGACAGGGCGTCCTCGTAACTTTCCAGGCACATATATTTCATCACCTGAGGCAGCCCCGAGTTTCGGTTCTGCGGTTTTCCATCCTTCCAATCGGACGAATAAATCGCCTTTTTCATCCGCGGTATGGTCACGTTCTCAAAGTACTCGCCCATCTCGATCAGGATGTACTTTTTGTCATTGTCGTTATTTCGATTATCTGCAATCACGGCGTGTCCCGTCGTTCCCGAGCCGGCGAAAAAGTCCATAATCATGTCGTTGGGCTCTTTCGCGGCCTTCGACAAAATGGTATCGTAGAAGGAGACCGCATGGCAATACGGGAAGGACAGCCCCATTTTTTTCAGGTCGGTCGTCCCTTTTTTCGACTCATAGATGACGGAGTTCAGCTGTTTTTCGGTATCGGCGGACAAATACATCTTATACCGGGGCTGAATGGTCTCATCCTTTCCAAAAATGATGTCCCCTCTGTCCATCATCACCTGCAAGGTCTCCGGCTTTCGTGAAAAGCCGTTGTATGGAACGGGACACGCCTTCCCCGTCACGGGGTGTATCAAGGGCCGGTGAAATTTTTCATCTGCTCTGTACTCCGGGGCACGCAGGCTCACGCTTTGATAGATGCGTCCGTCGTCAGAGATATTGGAATACGCCTTATCTCCCCGTTCAATCTCGGTGTTTGCATTCAGCCATGTCTGATATGCGGCCCTGACTGCGTCATCCACCTTTCCCCCGTTCGCCCTGATCAGCTCGTCCACCTTTTTCAGCATAGCCTTTGCGTGTTCTGGGTTCACGCTGATTGTAATATCGTCCGGACTGAACCATGTCATATACTCATGCTGCGTCGCAATGCCATGCCCTCCAGTCATGGGGTTCTTTTTGTCCCAAATGACAGTGCCCAGGTTGATCAAATTTTTGCCCTGAAACAGATACCACAAATTTTCATATTCGTTCTCATCGATGTGGCAGATGAAGGATGCCTCATGGGACAAAAAGGGGATCGCGGCGTCAATCCGGTCGTTCATCATGGACATCCAGCTGGAATGCCTGTAATTATTCTTATACAGGAAGCCGCTGGTATCGGTATTGTAGGGGGGATCGATGTGGATACATTTCACCCGGCCTCTGAATGTCTCCTCCAAAAGGGACAGAGCCTGCACATTGTCTCCCCGAACCAGTAGGCCGTTGGTCTGCTGATCCAGATCCTCCATCTCCTCCAGCAGCGCGTCCCGAAACGCGCCGGGAAAGTGCCTGGTATCAACAATCAAATTGGAGTTCTGCCGCAGGAACGCAGTGGTGGGGGGATTTCTCCACCCATCCGCCTCGTCGATGGCATACAGGGCAATCCATTCGTCAATCTGGGCTTTGCTGGCGATGATCTCAGGCCAAAATGTCTCGTCAATCTTGTCCAGCGTCATACACCAGTTGGCTTCAACCACAAATTTTTTCTTCAGCCACAGCTTCTTCTGAAAGTCCTCAATCTGAGCCAGAAAATCGATGATCATTTTTCCCACGCGTTTTATTGCCGTAGCCTTTGCCAGATAGGTCTCCACGCGTTTTTCATTGTCGGTGTCCAGATCGTCCAGGTGAATGGTCTCACTTTTAATAAAAAAATCCAGCTCCCGGGTAAGGAAACCGCGCAGGTCCCTGTGGATAAAGTAGTCAAACGTATTTTTGGACACATAGTTTTTCAGGTGTTTTTCCAGCAGGGTGGTGGTCTTCCTGCTCTTGTCGACGGACTGCGGGGCAATCAGGGGGCTCAGCTCCTCCCGGTGCAGTGACAGCAGCCACCTTAAAATTGCAGTATAATTTTCCTCATAATACTTCTTTTTCTTGTCCTTGGGAATATCATATACAAACCGGATGACGGCTTCTTTCGTCTTCAGATCATACTCAAATGTTTTAACGCCGGGATAGGTCTCATGGTCCTCCATGAAGAGCATAAAGACACGTTTATTCTCCTTGCTCTCCTTATTATTGTCCTGTTCCGTGGTTGCATCTGCCAAGCGGAAATGAATTGTAATTCCGTCAAAGGCAAAGGTGTAGTCCTTAAAGCTCTCGCTGGTCTTGATATAATACTGATCCTGGTTGGCCCAATACAGCTTGACCTCTTCGCCTTCATAGGGGATGGCGTACACCCCTTCCTTGTAACGGCGCTTGGAGATGAAATCGCCCTCCTCGTAGTAGCGATTGAAGAAGGAGTATAATGCAGCGTACACATCGGTCTCCAGCGCAGCGAGATCCGCACCCTCTGCCAGCTGTTTTTGGCATTGCATATACTCTTTTCTCACGGGCGCAGTCTCGGGCAGCTGATCCATGGTCATGCCCATCTCGGCCGCATCCTTTTCCATTTTCGCCATTCGGGCCCGGAGTTTCTCCTTGCCGTCCTGGGCGAAGGGGGCCAGTGTCTCCTGCACGATCTGCGGCAGCTGCTGTTCCAAAAATTCCTCAATCCTCTCCTTGCGGAGATTCATCACACGATAAATGCCAAAATCAAGATCAGACTTATCAAGCTCGAAAATCTCTTTCAGTAATTTTGTAAAGCGATCCAATCTCTCATTTGCCATTTCCATTCCCTCCAATTAATCAACCCGTCGGCGACAGCGCCCGACCCAGTGTTGTCTCTCGGGCAGCCGCCCTTCTTGTGCGGCTCCTGCCAGCCAAAACCGCCAGATATTTTATCTGCTTACATCATAGCGCAAATCCAAAAATAAGTATATTATATAATAATATCATATAATGTCAAGATGATCTGTGTTCCCAAAAATTGTATTTGACCCAGAGTTTCTCTCCGGAAATTTTCTCTTGCAAATCACAATAGACTATGGTATAATGTAAAAAATTTCAGAGGGTACGCAGGTGTAGTTCAATGGCAGAATGTCAGCTTCCCAAGCTGAACACGAGGGTTCGATTCCCTTCACCTGCTCCACGTCGGAGCAAGCGTCATATCGCTTGCTCCGATTTTTTTAAGTCAGGGCTCTCTCATTTTGCGTCTCCTCCTTTCCAAACCGCAACCGCTCCGCTGGGTCGCGCTTTGGTCAGGTTGCGCAGCAGCCCGTCTCCCTGTCCGTGGGCAGCCGCATTCGCCGCATACAGATCGACGATCCCTTTTCGGATTGGTGTTGCCAAAAGCCGCTTCGTCAAACCGTGCGTCAAAATATCCAAGGTGGGTAGCCATCCACTGGTGGATGACTGCCCACTAAACCGGAAGTTATATCATCACAGACGACAAAGCATAATATATTCTTCCTCATTTTCGCCTACAATTTCAAATCCTGTTTTTTGATACATTCTCACAGCATAGTTTGTTTTTTGTACAGCGAGTGATGCTTGTTTATACCCTCTGCCTTTCAGAATATGAAGCATTTTCTTCATCAAATTAGTTCCTATTCCAAATCCCCGATAATCTTTATATAAGGAAATGGCAAAGGACGGAGTGTTGTTATCTATATGTCCATAATCATTCATAATGCGTACCCAAACAGCACCGACAACCCTTTTATCAACCTCCGCAACCAAGCCTATGTCGTCTTTTTTCTTACCAAAATCGGCTATATATACCTGTAATTTTGGCTGATTGATAATTGATTTAGGTGGTGCAGGTACTCCCTCCGGCACAAAGATGGCATTGTATAAAAACTCTTGAAGTAAGCCATCTTCTCCCTCTAATAGTGTTCTAATATAATAATTCATAATTCCCTCCCACAGCCGGGATTTGTTGAGCCGATTATAGCATAAGGCTCCTATTATATCAATGTGCTTTTGTAGAAACTGCCGAAGTTATATCCCAACAACACTTTTCTTAAACGGGACGATCGACGCAGCGACTTGATTTTTCCCTCTCAATAGGATATGATTGGAGCAAGAGGGAGTCTCTGCCACGAGAATCGCGGTACTCTATGAGGACGGGCCGGTATTCCGGCACTTTGGTCACATCTCCTCAGCGGACAGCTGGCCGAACCACTGGCGGCTACGGCGCGCCGGCAGAATTTCTCTCCCAGCGCAACGTGGACATACTGATCCGCGGCGGTCGCGCTGGTATAAATTAACAAGGAGGAAGCATGATGAAGCAGAAATTTTTCATTTGTGAACACTGCGGCAATATTGTCGCCATGGTCAAGGACACCGGTGTTCCGGTAATGTGCTGCGGGCAGAAGATGACCGAGATCATTCCCGGCACCACCGACGCCGCTGTGGAAAAGCACATTCCGGTGTACCAGGTAGAGGACGGCCTCGTCAAGGTGCGTGTCGGCTCTGTGGATCACCCCATGCAGCCTGAGCACTATATTGAGTGGGTCTCTCTGCAAACCAAGCAGGGCAACCAGCGCAAGGCGCTGCATCCCGGCCAGGCGCCTGCGGTCTGCTTCGCCCTCACAGAGGGCGACGAGGTAGAGGCTGTCTATGCGTATTGCAATCTTCACAGCCTTTGGAAGGCTTAACTGCAAAAAACCTGGAGAGAAGCTTCTCTCCAGGTTTTTTATCTGCGGCGTTTTACCGTGGAAGCAGGTCGGCCAGAGTAAACCGGCCCAGATAGTCAGAAATCGCCCTGTCCAGCCCCCGCCAGAGAGGCAGCGTCGGGCACTGCTCCCTGCGCGGGCACTCCCCGGTCTCCAGGCAGCCGACGGGGGCCAGCGGCCCCTCCATCAGTACAATAATATCTTTAACACAGTACTCCTCCGGAGGCCTGATCAGCCGGTAGCCGCCGCCCTTTCCCCGAACGGCGTTCAGCAAGCCGCCCTTCACCAGCTCCTTCACAACAATCGCTTTGAACAGTTGATTTTGGTGGTGACCAATGTGGTCATCACCACATTGTCCTAGTTTGAAAATCAACGGGTCAATGTGACCCGTTGATAAGGTACAATAAGTTGCGCAAATAAAAAAGACAAGGTTTGCAGCCTTCTG
>CATONV010000002.1 GCA_951801655.1 uncultured Oscillospiraceae bacterium
GCGTGAGGTGGGGGAAAACGCGGAGATTACTTCAAAGTGTTACCTATCACCATTGCCAGCACTACCTCGTAGCTTCCCTCAAGGATGATCTGCGTCCTCATCAGGTTCATTTCATCGTCATCCACCACTAAAATACGCTTCTGCATTTGAACTTACCCCCTGTTTTGTAATCAGGTTTTTGCAGCTGATATATCCTATTCTAAACGAAGCCTATAAGAAAATCAAGTGCGATAAAAAACCTTTTTACATCTTGACATTTCTGCAACCGCCGCATATCGTCCAGAGAAAAATTATTGCCAATACGGAGATTCTATAGAATCAACCGGAAGGATAGCTGCTGATGAAGAAAACATGCTTTCTCTTGATGAGCTTGTTTCGGCCGCTGGTTTTCCTGACAGTCTGCGGCAGCCGGGAAGCTCCTCTGACAAGCTGAAACGTCCCCCGGCGAAAGGCCGGGGGACGTTCGTATCACATGTCCATGGCGTCGGCCAGGTGGTCCACGGCCTCGTTGACGCGGCGGGCAGCCTTATGGGCGGCCCGTTTGATCTGGCGGCTGGACGGGGCCATTGTCGCACCCAGAACGGCGCCTGCGGCCATGCCAGCCATGGTTCCCATAAGGAATGCGCCGGTTCCATGGCAGCTGTAGGAGTTTGCGTACATACTTTTCCCTCCCTTTTCCCGGAGAAATTCAACTGTTCTCCGTTGACCCTAGTATCCCCGAAAAATTGAAAAAACTCGTTGCTAAATCCTGTATCTTCCGCTATAATTTGAACTGAAGCTAATATAACCACACCCGGGAGCCGGCCCGGCGCCAGGTGAGAGCGGCGCGGGACCAAGCCGCCCGGCAGCGTGGAAAACAACAGCGGGCCGCCGCCTCCGGCGGCCACTACTGGAGGAAACCTATGAAGCTTTTGATCAAAAACGGACGGGTGGTCCATCCGGTGACGGGGACTGTGCTGCTCCAGGACATTTTGGCGGAAAACGGCCGGATCGTTATGATGGAAAAGGGGCTGGGCTGCGAAGCCGACCGGGTGGTCGACGCCTCCGGGCTGACGGTGGCCCCAGGGCTGGTGGATATGCATGTTCACCTGCGGGACCCGGGTCTGACCTATAAGGAAGACATTTTAACCGGCTGCGAGGCCGCCGCCCGGGGCGGCGTGACCTCCGTGGCCTGTATGGCCAACACCAGCCCGGCGGTAGACTGCCCCGAACAGGTGAAATATGTGAGAGAGAGGGCCGGACAGGCCAACGGCGTGGGAGTGTATCCCGTGGCGGCCCTGTCCCTGGGCCTGCGGGGGGAGGAGCCCACCGACGCCGAGGCCCTGAAGGCGGCAGGGGCCGTCGCCCTGTCTGACGACGGAAACAACGTGGACAACGCCAACCTGATGCGCGACGTGCTGATCCGGGCCCACCAGCTGGAGCTGCCCGTTCTGTGCCACTGCGAGGACACCTCCATGGTGGCCGGCCGGGCGGTGAATGAGGGCAGCGTGTCCCGCCAGCTGTGGCTGGAGGGGCGGCCCGCCATCGCGGAGGAGATTATGGTCATGCGGGACGCTATGCTGGCCGAGGAGACCGGGGCCAGAGTCCATATCTGTCACGTGTCCACAGCCCGGAGTGTGGATATCATCCGGAAGATGAAGAAGAAGGGCGTGCCCATCACCTGCGAGACCTGTCCCCAGTATTTCACCCTCACCGAGGACGAGGTACTCACCCAGGGGGCCATGGCCCGGGTCAACCCGCCTCTGCGCACCCGGAAGGACGTCCACGGGATCATCGCCGGGCTGAAAGACGGCACCATCGACGTCATTGCCACCGACCACGCCCCCCACTCCGCCGAGGAGAAGGCCCGCCCTCTCAGCCGGGCCCCCAGCGGCATGATCGGCCTGGAAACCAGCCTGGCTCTCACCCTCACCCAGCTGTACCACACCAAAAAAATGGACCTGCCCGCCATTATCCGCCGCATGTCCACCAACCCCGCCGATATTCTCCACCTGGCCCGGGGGCACATGTCCCCCGGCGCGGTGGCCGACCTGGTGGTCTTTGACCCCGACGAGGCCTGGACCGTCGACCCGGAGCAGTTCGCCTCCAAGGCCCGCAACACCCCCTTCGCCGGGAAAAAGGTGCGGGGAAGAGTAAAGTATACCATCGTGAAGGGCGAGGTCATCTATCAGGACGGGGTGTAACGCCCAATTGTAGGGCGCGACGACCCCGGCGCGCCATGTTAAGACGTATTGAGAGTGAGAGACGGCGTGCCCCGGTGGTCACGCCCTGCACAGAAAAGAGAATAAATTCGGGAGGGAATGAAACAAATGTCATTCGACGTGTTACAGGATAAGATCCGCGCCATGAAGAACCCCACCGTGGCCGGACTGGACGCCCGCATCGAGTACGTGCCCGAGGACATCCGCCGGGCCTGCTTTGCGGAGTACGGAACCGGCCTGAAGGGGGCGGCGGAGGCCATCTGGCAGTTTAACGTGGGACTCATTGACGCGCTGTGCGACATTGTCCCGGCCGTCAAGCCCCAGGCGGCCTACTACGAGAACCTGGGCTGGCAGGGGATGGAGGTGCTGGAGCGCACCATCCGCTACGCCAAAGAGAAGGGCCTGTTCGTCATCGCCGACATCAAGCGGGGGGACATCGGTTCCACCGCCGCCGCCTACGCGGAAGGGTGGTTGTCCGGGGCGGACATCGAGGGGGAGGTGTTCAAGTCCTTCGACGCCGACTGCGTCACCCTCAACGGTTACATGGGCTCCGACTCCATCAAGCCCTTCCTGGAAGCCGCCAAAGGGGAGGACAAGTGTGTCTTCGTGCTGGTGAAGACCTCCAACCCCGGTTCCGGGGAGCTCCAGAACATTGTAGCCGGAGACCGGCAGGTGTATGAGGTAATGGGTGACCTCAACGAGCGCATTGCCGCCGGCACCGAGGGCAAATACGGCTACACCTGCGCCGGGGCGGTCACCGGGGCCACCTACCCCTCCGACATTCGGGCGCTGCGCAAGCGGCTGGAGCACACCTTCTTCCTGGTGCCTGGCTACGGCGCCCAGGGGGGCACCGCCGACGATGTGCAGTACGCCTTTGACAAGTACGGCCACGGGGCCATTGTCAACTCCTCCCGGGGCATTATGTGCGCATGGCAGAAGACCGGAGGGGACGGCCATGACTTCGCCCAGGCCGCCCGGAACGCTGCCCTGAACATGCGGGACGATATCCGGCAGTTTGTCACCATCGTGTAAGAGGAGGCCGTTATGGCGGACACCTGTATTTTCTGCGGCAAAGAGATCAAATTCTGGCAGGCGGATTCCCTGACCTGCGGCGACGTGCCCCAGCCTGTCTGTGGTAAGTGCGCGGACAAGTATGTGGACCTCCCCCAGCATCAGCGGGCCCGCCTGGCCCTGGAGACCGGAAGGGCCAGAGATCCTGAGGGACTCCAAAGCTATCTGGACCGGCGGGCGGAGAAGCTGGAACAGGAAGCCAGGCGCCGGGATCGCCAGGAGAAGACCCTGGTCTGCTGCGGCCAGAGGATGGTCCGAGTAGAAGAGGTGTCGTTCCTCAGCCGGGTCAGTCTGTTCCAGACCTATACCAGCAATATGATCATGTTCCGCTGCGACTGCTGCGGGCAGGTGAAGTTCTTTGACGCATCCTTCCTGTACTATACGCCCCATCAGGAGGACGCCCCCGTCCTGTCCCAGGTCCCAGAGACGGAGGAGCCGGAGGAGCTGGTGACCTGTCCCATGTGCGGCAAGGAGCACAGTCCGCTGATCGGCTGTCCCCGCTGTGCGCTGAGGGGCGGCCAGGAGAAGCGGACTACCTACGCCCCAAAAAAGAAACAGGATAAGCAACCGCCCTGGGAGAAATAGAAAGCGGTGAAACGATGAAAGTAGAGTACAAGTGTAAAATTGTCTCCAAAACACAGATGGGAGACGCCATTTATATGGTGCTGGGCGTAGGGGACATGGTGCGCTCGTCCGGCGTGTGCCCGGGGCAGTTTGTCCACATCAACTGTGGCCACTCCCGGCTGCTGCGCCGCCCCATCTCCATCTGTCAGTGGACGGGGAGCAAAGACGGCGACACCCTGACCATTGTCTTTGAGGTCCGGGGGGAGGGCACCGCCTGGCTGGCCCGCCGTCCCGTGGGCCACACGGTGGATGTGCTGGGCCCTCTGGGCAACGGGTTTGATGCGGAGGGCGGCCCCTACCTTCTGGTGGGAGGCGGCATCGGCGTGCCCCCCATGCTGGGCTGCGCGGGGACCAGCGGCGGGACCTCTACCGCCATTCTGGGCTTCCGGTCCAGAGAAAAGGCCATTTTGCTTGACCGGTTCGCCAGCGACTGCGTTGACTGTCTGGTGGCCACCGACGACGGCTCTCTGGGATATCACGGCTTTGTGGACACTCTGGTGCGCCAAGAGCTGGAGAAGGAGAACCACTACCAGGCCGTTCTGGCCTGCGGGCCCAAGCCCATGCTGAAGAGTGTGGCCAAGGTGGCGGCGGAGTTCGGTGTGCCCTGCCAGGTGTCCATGGAGGAGAGGATGGGCTGCGGCGTGGGGGCGTGTCTCGTGTGCGCGGCAGCCATGAAGGACGGCACCGTGAAGCACGTTTGCAAGGACGGCCCGGTATTCAACGCCGAGGAGGTGGACTGGGATGCTTGATTTATCGGTCAACCTGGCGGGAGTCACCCTGAAAAATCCGGTGGTGGTGGCCTCGGGCACCTTCGGCTTCGGCCGGGAGTACAGCCAGTTCTACGACCTGGGGGAGCTGGGGGGCATCTGCGCCAAGGGCCTCACCCTCCACCCCCGCAGCGGCAACCCCGCCCCCCGCATCGCCGAGACCCCCATGGGGATTCTCAACTCCGTGGGGCTGGAGAACCCCGGGGTGGACACCTTTGTCGCTGAGGAGCTGCCCTTCCTGCGAAAATTTGACACAAAAATTATCGCAAACATCTCCGGCAACACCCCGGAGGAGTACGGCATCATGTGTGAGAAGCTGTCCGGGGCCGGGGTGGACATGATCGAGGTGAACATCTCCTGTCCCAACGTGAAGGCGGGAGGGCTGGCCTACGGCACCCGTCTCGAGCTGGCCGCCGAGGTCACCGAAGAGGCCAAAAAGCACGCAAACGGCGTGCCGGTCATGGTAAAGCTGTCCCCCAACGTCACCGACATCACCGAGATTGCCAAAGCGGTGGAGGGGGCCGGAGCGGACGCTGTGTCCCTGATCAACACCATCCGGGGAATGCGCATTGACGTGAATACTCGCCGTCCCGTTTTGAAGATGAACACCGGGGGACTGTCCGGCCCCGCCGTGCTGCCGGTGGCGGTGCGGATGGTGTGGGAGGTGGCCCAGGCGGTCTCCCTGCCCATTCTGGGCATGGGGGGCGTGTCCAAAGGAGAGGACGCCGTCCAGCTGATGCTGGCCGGGGCCTGCGCCGTGGCGGTGGGTACCGCCCTGTTCGCCGACCCCTTTGCCCCCCTGACCGTCCGGGACAGCTTGGCCGATATCGCCGCGAAACAGGGCCTGACCGCCGTTTCAGGACTCACCGGTGGGGTGAGGCCCTGGTGAGATTTTCTGTAGGGGCGCGGCGACCTGTCGCTGCGGCAAAACGGCGGGCCGAGATCGTCCCACCCTACATACGATCCAAACAGCAAAGGAATGATGTCTATGACCACCATTTATCTCATCCGCCACGCCGAGGCGGAGGGCAACCTGTACCGGCGCATTCACGGCTGGTATGATTCCCTGATTACAGAAAACGGCTACCGGCAGATCGAGGCCCTGGAGGAGAGATTTCGGGGCGTGCATATTGACGCAGTATACTCCAGCGACCTGTTCCGAACCCGTACCACCGCCCAGGCCGTCTGCGTGCCCAAGGGACTGGAGCTGCGCACCGACCCGGGCCTGCGGGAGATGAACCTGGGGGACTGGGAGGACTTGCCCTTTGGAGAGGTCCGGCACCGCTGGCCGGAGGAGATGGACCGTTTTAACCGCAACGACGACAGCTGGAGCGCCCCCGGCGGGGAGGATTTCTACCAGTTGGGGGAACGGATCGAGCAGGCGGTGCGGCGCATCGCGCTGAATCACCCGAATCAGACCGTCGCCCTGTTCAGCCACGGCATGGCGATCCGGCAGCTGATTTCACGGGTCAGAGAGGTCCCCCCGGCGGACTGGTACACTGTCCCCCACGGAGACAACACGGCTGTGACCCGCCTCACCTTTGACGGGGAGAGACTTGCGATACAGCTGGAGCTGGACAACGCCCATCTGCCCGAAGCGATCTCCACCCTGGCCCGTCAGGCCTGGTGGCGAAAGGATAAGAGTAAGTCGGAGGATGTGAATCTGTGGTACCGGCCCATTTGCTGGGAGACGGAGAAGGACCTCTATCGGCAGGCCAGGCAGGACGCCTGGACCGCCATCCATGGAGAGGGACTCCCCTTTGACGGGGCTGGCTTTCTGGCTGACGCTGAGGACTGTTTGTCCCGCACCCCCTGGGGGGTGACCCTGGCCTTTGCCGGAGAGAGTCTGGCCGGGATGTTCCAGATTGATCCGGAACGCTATCGGGAGGATAATGCGGGATATATCCCCTTCTGCTACATTGTTCCGGAGCGCCGGGGACAGTCCTTGGGCGTTCAGCTGATCGGACAGGCGGTGTCTGTGTTCCGCCCCATGGGCCGGGACAGGCTGCGCCTGCGCTGCGCACCCTATAATGCCCACGCGCAGCACTTCTACCGCAAGTATGGCTTCGTCAAAATAGGAGACGATCTCGGCGGTCGGGTGCCGCTGGAGCTGTTGGAGAAATATATCGGGCGGCAGACTCGCTTGTCCGGCAGAGAGACGGAGGGATACCGGGGATAATACTGCTCCCGCGTAAAGACCGGCAGGGATGCCGGTCTTTACATTTTGTCTGCGAACGACTATAATAGGAGACATTATGACAGAAACAGACAAAAGTCCCGCCGAAAGGAGCCTCTGACATGTTCCAGAGACTGTTTCGCCCGTGTGCGCTTCTCCTTGTCCTGACGATGGCACTCACCGCCTGCGCGCCTGCCTCCTCCACGGACAGTGTGGTCGGCAGCAGCCCGGCGGCCAGCGTGCCGGCGGAGGAAGCTGAGACGTCCCCGGCGGTGCCCGCCCTCACCCCTGAACCGGAGCCCGGGCCTGTCCTCACGCAGGAGGATGTCGACCAGGCGTTGACTCAGGTGATGGAGAGGTACTCTGCCGCCGGCGTGACGGTGGCCACTGTGGAGAAGGGGCAGCTGAGCCGGGCAGGGGCATGGGGCTGGGCTGAAAAAAACGAGAGGGAGATGACCCCGGACACCAAGATCCGTATCGCCTCTATCAGCAAGGTGGTCATCGCCATGTGCGCCATGGCCATGGCGGAGGACGGACTGGTCGATCTGGATGCCCCCATCAGTACCTACTGGGGGGAGAGGGCCGTCAACCCCTACAGCAAGGGCCAGCCCACAGCCCGCACCTTTATGACGCATACCTCCTCCATAAAAAATCTGGACACTGCCCGGGGCCTGTCCAAGCTGCGGGGCATCCTTCAGAGCAAATCCTCCTGGCGGTCTATGGAGCCGGGCAATGGGGGATATTGGTCCTACAGCAACTTCGGCATGTGTGTGCTGGGTACCACTTTGGAGCTGGCCTCCGACCAGCTGCTGGACGACTACCTGCAAAAGCGGTTTCTAGAGCCCATGGGGGCCGAGGCATCCTTTTTCGGCGGACGGCTGAAGGCCGGCGAGGTGGCCGATCTGTACAGCGGCGGCAGCGTCAGCCGCACCGCCGCCGCCCACACCGGGCAGTCTGTGCCCAACCAGATCGGGCAGGGCGCGTCCTACTTCCCCGGAGGCTACACCACCAGCGCCGTGGACATGGCCAAGCTGGTGGCTGTGCTGGCCAACGACGGAGTCTACAAGGATCCGGTGTACAGCTGCACTAAGGTTACGGATACGGAGAACGGGACCCAACTCGCGGTGGCCGAACTTCTCCCGGGCCAATTTAAGGAGACCCGGCTGCTCACGGAGGAATCCGTCGCCGATCTGGAGACCCCCCGCTTCACCGTAGACCTGGCGGACTACTCCACCTTTGAGCAGTGTCTCATTCTGCGCCGGCAGGAGGACGTGCTGGGGCAGGATGTACTCTATTACCATACCGGCAGCGCGTACGGGGTGTTCTCCCTGATGACCTACAACCCCGAGACCAAAAACGGCGTGGTGGTGATTACCACCGGCGCCCGGCGGAACATGAACGAACGGGGAATGTACGCGTTGTGCTACGACCTGATGGAGATACTTTACGAGAAAATGGAGGAACAGCCTGTATGAGACGATTTCTCTCTTTGGCCCTGAGCCTGATCCTGCTGGCCGGCTGCGCTCCGGTGCAGTCCGCCGGCGGACCGCAGGTCAGCGCCCTGCCGCCGGCCCAGTCACAGCCGGAGACGCCCGCGCCCCAAAAACCAGACCCGGAACCGGAGACTGAGCCGGAGCCCGTGGTCGCCCGCCTGATGGTGGCCGGGGATATTATGAGCCACATGCCGCTGACCAACGACTGCTATGTGAAGGAGAAGGGCGTCTACGACTACAGCCATGTGCTCCGGGAGGCGGCGGAGCAGCTGGAGACGGCCGACTTTGCCGTGGCCAACCTGGAGACCACTCTGGCCGGCGGCCCTGAGTACTCGGGCTACCCCCGGTTCAACTCCCCGGACGAGCTGGCCTATGATATCAAAGACGCCGGCTTCGACCTGCTGTGTACCACCAACAACCACTGTCTGGACAAGGGCATCGACGGGCTGAACCGTACCCTGGATGTGCTGGACGAGGCCGGCCTGCCCCACCTGGGCACCTACCGCTCCCGGGAGGAGAGGGAGGAAAACAACGGCATTTACGTGGCCGACGTGGGGGGCATTTCGGTGGCCTTTCTGGCCTACACCTACGGGCTGAACGGGCATCGCCTGCCCAAGGACAGGCCCTATGCCGCCAATGTGTTCAACACGGACTACTATACCAGTGTCTCTGACCCGGACTATGAGGCGCTGGAGGCGGACATGGCCGCAGTCAGGGCGCTGAACACCGATTTGATCGCCGTAATTGCCCACTGGGGCTGGGAGTATCACACCAAGCAGAACGGCAGCCAGGAGGAGCTGGCCCGTTTCTGGGTGGAGAAGGGGGCCGACCTGGTGCTGGGCGGACATCCTCATGTTCTTCAGCCCTGCGACACCATTGTTGCTGCCGATGAGAACGGCCGGGAACGCCAGGGATTTGTCATCTACTCCTTGGGCAACTTCATCTCCAACCAGAACTTCTCCGATGACCGCCGCAGAGATCTGGCCACCAAGACCACCGTTATTCTGGACCTGGAGCTGACCAAGGATGCGGAGGGAAACACCAGCCTCACCGACGTGCGCTATACCCCCTACTATATGGTCCACCGGAACGGTAAGCCGGTGGGGGAGCGGCGCTATCTGGTGAATGTCAATCAGGCGATCGCCGACTATGAGGCCGGGGAGAGCAGCATCATTGATCAGAACGCCTATAAGCAGCTTCAGCTGGCCCGGGAGCTGTGCCACGAGATCCTGGGAGAAGAGGGAGACCGCGCGTCCCGGTAAACAAGCCGCCTGTCTCCCGCAGGAGACGGGCGGTTTCTTGTTGACTTTTACTAAAAAACGTCGTATGATAAGGAGGCACTCTGCAGCAAATACCAAGCCCTCCGGGGGAAGTCAATCAAACAGGATAAGAGGGGATTTTATGAACAAAAGACCATGGGGCATACTTTTTCTGACCGGACTGCTGGTCCTCTCGCTGACCGCCTGCAGTGGGGGCGGAAGTTCCGCCTCCTCTGAGCCGGGCAGCGTCTCAGAACCTCCGGAGGAGCCCGCCGTGTCCGCCATCGCCCCAGTGGAGCCCGAGCCGGAGCCGGTGTATCCCTACGCCCATCCCCTTACCGGCGAGGGGATGGACACGGATATCAGCGGCAAACGCCCCATCGCTGTGATGTTCAACAATCTGAAAAAGGCCCTGCCCCAGGTCGGAGTGTCCAATGCAGACGTGCTTTATGAGATGGTGGCCGAGGGGGGCATTACCCGTATTATGGGCCTGTATCAGGACCTGGAGGGAGTGGGCGACCTGGGCAGCATCCGCTCCGCCCGGGACTACTATGTCAACCTGGCCCTGGGGCATGACGCCATCTACATCCACGCCGGGGGCAGTCCCCAGGCCTACGACGCCTTTGACAGCTGGGGCGTCACCCATATCGACTTTGTCAACGGCCCCTACGACAAGATGTACTGGCGGGACCCGGAGCGGCGGAAATCCGCCGGCCTGGAGCACTCCCTGCTTACCTCCAGCAAGCTGATTCTGGAGCAGATGCCCAGCCGTTTCCGCCTGGACCACGAGGAGGGCTTTGCCGTCCCCTGGACCTTTTCCAAGGAGGTCCCTGAGGGGGGAGAGGAGGTCATCCGTCTGACAGTACCGTTCTCTACTTACAAGACCGGGTATTTTACTTACGACGCCAGCCAGAGCCAGTACCTGATCAACCAAAGCCTGGACGGCTCCGACCCCATCCCTTATGTGGACGGCGCTACCGAGGAGAGGGCGGCAGTACGCAATGTTCTGGTTCTCTACACCGATGTCAGCCGGGTCAAGGGGGATGACAAGGGCCGCATGTCGGTGCGTACCACGGGGGAGGGAGAGGGACTCCTCCTCCGGGACGGACGACTCTTTGAGATCACCTGGCAGCGGGACAAGCGGACAGATTGCCTCACCTTTTTGGACAAGACCGGCCATCCCGTCCCCCTGGCCATCGGCCGCAGCTACATCAACATCGTGGGGACCTCCGCCAATGTCACCTGGGAATAAAAAACACAGTTCCTCCGGCCAATCCGGAGGAACTTTTTCTTGCCAAATCGGGGCAGTCGGTGTTACAATAACATACAGCAAATCCTCATATTTTACTTGAAAGGAAGTGGGACCCACCATGGAAGGCCGAAGTCGCCATCAAGCGGAAAGCTGCCACGAACGAGGGGCGGCGGGCTTAGCACTCAGCGGGTCCCGCCGCCGGAGCTGATCCAGAAGGACCAGGTCCTTTCCTTGTCATGCGCAGCCACAGGCTTGCCGCACTCAGAGAGGTGTGGTACGCCTGTGGCTTTGTGGCTTTTCGCCCCTGGCGTTTTTCAAAAACGAGAGGAGGAAAGCGATATGCACGACAATTATGATCTGAATCAGCTGATTGAGCTGGTTCAGGAGAAAAGATTCCGCGCTCTGCGGGAAATTTTAAACGAGATGAACGAGGTGGACATCGCCGAATTTCTGGACGAGCTGGACGTGGAACAGGAGATTCTGGTGTTCCGCCTGCTGCCCAAGGATGTGGCGGCGGAGGTTTTCGCCTATTTGGAGGAGGACCAGGAGAAGCTCATCGGCGCCCTCAGCGACAGGGAGCTGCGAGAGGTGCTGGACGAGCTGTATCTGGACGACACGGTGGACCTGATTGAGGACATGCCCGCCAACCTGGTGTCTCGTATCCTGCGCAACACCGACGCTTCCACCCGAAGCCAGATCAACCAGCTGCTCAACTACCCCAAGGACTCCGCCGGGTCACTGATGACCACGGAGTTTGTCTACCTCCACCCCAACAACACGGTGGAGGAGTCCTTCGCCCGCATCCGCAAGGTGGGCCTGGACAAGGAGACGGTGTACACCTGCTACGTCACCGCCAACCGGGTTCTCCAGGGGGTGGTGACGGTGAAGCGGCTGCTTATGTCCACATACGAGACCAAAATCAGCGAGATTATGGAGACCAATGTCCTGTCCGTCACCACCCACGAGGACAAGGAGGAAGTCGCCCAGATGTTCTCCAAGTACGATCTCACCGCCCTGCCCGTGGTGGACGGGGACGACCGGCTGCTGGGCATCATCACCGTGGACGACGCCATGGACGTGATGGAGGAGGAGGCCACCGAGGATATCGAGAAGATGGCCGCCATTCTGCCCACCGACAAGCCTTATTTTCAGACCGGTGTGGTGGAGACCTGGAAGCACCGCATCCCCTGGCTGCTGCTGCTGATGATCTCCGCCACCTTCACCGGCACCATCCTGGGCTTCTTTGAGCAGGCTCTGGCCGCCAACGCCGCCCTCACCCTGTTTATCCCCATGCTGATGGACACCGGCGGCAACTCCGGCGGCCAGGCGTCGGTTACCATCATCCGCGCCATGTCCCTGGGAGATGTGGAGTTTGCCGACTGGCTGCGGGTCATCTGGAAGGAACTGCGGGTGTCCGTTCTGTGTGCCCTGACACTGGGCGTGGTGGTCTTCGGCAAGGTGATGGCGGTGGATCGGAAGGATGCCACCGTGGCCCTGGTGGTGGCCCTGACCATTTTCTTCACCATTATCATCGCCAAGCTCATCGGCTGCACCCTGCCCATGCTGGCCAAGCGGCTGGGTTTCGATCCGGCGGTTATGGCCTCCCCCTTTATCACCACCGTGGTAGACGCACTGTCCCTGCTGGTATACTTTTCCATTGCCACCCGGATTCTCGGTCTGTGAACGAGCAGCCCACGGCCTTACGGCCGTGGGCTGTTTTGGGCTGTCGGGTGGCTGGAGTGACCGGGATGTCCACCCCGCATACCGCTGAATATTTTTGCGGGGAGGCGTATTTTAACACGCCAACATCTCGACACGGCTGGAAAAACATGCTATAATACCTTCGCTAAATTTTCAGGCGGGTTTCGTGCGGTTTGATACAGCGGAAATCCTGTTTTTGAGGGCTGACGGTTTAGCTGAAAAGGCAGCGTTTTCCCCAAATTCTTTCTATGGAGGAGAGTTTATGAAATTCCTTGAAAACAAAAAGCTTGCTGCGCGCATCGGGATTATTATGGCTGCCATTACCCTGATTGGAATGCTGATACTCTGGATTATCGTGTCCAACAACGCGGCGGCCATGGTCAAAAGCGACATCACCAATCAGATGACCGATGCCGTAGAGTCCAGGGCCGCGATTATTAACGAGTATGTAATCTCTGCTGAGGAATATATGGCCGCCTTCGCTCTGGGCAGCGAGGTCCGCCAGCTTCTGCTGGACCCGGAGGACCCGGTGCTGCTGCGGCAGGCCCAGCAGTACACGGAAGACTTCGCCGCTGTGAAGGGCGTCTTCGAGGGGCTGTACATCGCTACCCCGGACACCCATGTGCTTACCCATACCTCTGAGGGCGCCATCGGCATCACCACCCGGTCTGGGGACTCCCTGAAGACCTTTCAGGATACCATCCTGGCCCAGAGAAAGCTGACCAATCTGGGCATTATGAAGTCTCCCGGCACGGGCAGCATGATTTTGTCCATGTATTATCCCCTTTTTGAGGGCCAGCGGTGCATCGGCTATGTGGGGGCGGGGGTCTACGCCAGCCACCTGATGGACTCGCTGCTGAATCTGAGCATCAAGGGCCTGCCCGACAGCGAGTATGTGTTTTTGAATGTGGACACCGGCGTGTACCTTTACCATGAGGACGAGACACTGCTGAATACCGAGACCACCGACGCCGGCTATCAGGAGATTATCCGGCGCATCCGGGCGGACGCCTCCACCCAGGCCAATACATACTCCTACCGAGACGGAAATGGCGACAACCAGCTGGTGGTCTACAAATATCTGAAGGACCGGGGCTGGGTCTTTATGGTGCGGGACAGCGCCGCGGAGGTCTACGCTTCGGTTACAAAGGTGCGCCTGATTGTGGGCGGGCTGTGCGCGATTATGGCCGCGGCCATTATTCTGATTACCCTGCTGATTCTGCGCAGAGAGGGTCGGGAACTTATGGTGGTGGAGAGGGCCATTGGCCGCCTGGGAGATCTGAATCTCTCCAGCGACCAGGAGCTGGAGGCCTTCTACGGCCGATCTGACGAGATCGGCATGATCGCCCAGACCACCCACCGGGTCTGCGGCTGCCTGCGGCAGACCATCGACGACGTGGGGCGTATTTTGGGCGAGATGGCCGGCGGCAACCTGGCCGTGGATGTAACGAAAAATGAGGATTACTACATCGGCGACTTTCGGGCCCTGTCCGAAAGTCTGAAGTCCATCCGGGTCAATCTGACCAACGTAATCCGGGATATCTCCCAGGTGGCCCGGGAGGTGGACTCCAGCGCCGACCGGGTGTCCACCGGCGCCCAGGCCCTTTCCCAGGGGACGCTGGAGCAGGCGGCCTCGATAGACGGCCTGGTGTCCAACGTGACCGCCATCACCACCCAGATCCAGACCAGCACCCAGCGGTGCGGAGACGCCAGCGAGCTGGTGGACAAGGCGACCGGCTACGCCGCCGAGGCGGACACCAAGATGGAACAGCTCACCGAGGCCACAAAAAATATCGACCGCTCCTCCACTCAGATCGGCACCATTATCAAGACCATCGAGGACATCGCCTTCCAGACCAATATTCTGGCCCTGAACGCCGCTGTTGAGGCGGCCCGAGCCGGCAACGCCGGCAAGGGATTCTCGGTGGTGGCGGACGAGGTGCGGAACCTGGCCGCCAAGTCCGCGGAGGCCGCCCAGAATACCAACAACCTGATTAATCATTCTATTCAGGATGTGAAGACGGGAACGGAGTCTACCGATATGGCCGTCTCCGCTATGCAGGTGATCAACAACTGCATTCAGTCCATCAAGACGCTGATGGACGAGATTGCCGCTGCCAGCGTTCAGCAGTCGGAGATGATCGTTTTGGTAGAAAACGGGATTAAGGAGATTTCCTGTGTGGTTCAGACCAACTCCGCCGCTGCGGAGAAGAGCGCGGCAGTCTCCAAGGAGCTGTCCAACCAGGCCCGCGCCCTGAACGGCCTGATCAGCCGCTTCCAGATTGTCTAGTCAAAAAACATCCCGGGCCTTTTCCGCCGTACTGCGTGCGGTGTTTGGCGTTTTGTTTTGTCTCCTGCCGATTTTTCCTCTTGCCTTTCCGGAAAAAAACGGTTATACTGTGTAAATAAGAGAGCGGGGCCGGACTTCCGGCCATTCCCTGCCGGAAGGTCCGGCAACAATTTATCTATTTTTTTAGGAGGAAACAGTTATGAAAGTAGCGATTTTCGGCGCTGGAACCATGGGCAGCGGCATTGCTCAGGTCTTCGCGGCCAAGGGTCACACCGCCCTGATGTATGCCAGCAGCGTGGCTTCCGCCCAGCGGCATAAGGACAACCTGGACAAGTCTCTCCAGAAGCGGGTGGACAAGGGCAAGATGGACCAGGCCGCCAAGGACGCCCTGATGGCCAACGTGCTGGTGGAGGAGAAGTCCGCCGCCGCCGACGCCGACCTGATCATCGAGTGCGTCAAGGAGGACATGGCCACCAAGAAGGAGCTGCTCAATGAGCTGGACGCCATGTGCAAGGAGGACGCCATCTTCGCCTCCAACACCTCCTCCCTGTCCATCACCGAGATGGCCCTGGGCCTGAAGCACCCCGTTATCGGCATGCACTTCTTCAACCCTGTGCCCAACATGAAGCTGGTTGAGGTAATCCGGGGCGCCAACACCGACCAGGCCACCTTCGATTTTATCTTCAACCTGTCCAAGGAGATCGGCAAGGAGCCTGTCGAAGTGGCTGAGGCCCCGGGCTTTGTGGTCAACAAGATCCTGATCCCCATGATCAATGAGGCTGCCGACTTGCTGTACACCGGCGTGGCCAGCGCCGAGGGCATCGACACCGCCATGAAGCTGGGCGCCAACCACCCCATGGGCCCCCTGGCCCTGGGCGACCTGGTGGGTCTGGACGTGTGCCAGGCGATTATGGACACCCTGTACAACGAGACCGGCGATCCCAAGTACCGCTGCTCCCTGCTCATCCGCAAGATGGTCCGGGGCGGCCTGCTGGGCCGCAAGACCGGAAAGGGCTTCTACGACTACAGCAAGTAAGCAGAATTTGAAATCCCGCCCCACAGGGGGCGGGATTTTTCACGTAAAGTTCCGCATGGTACATTCCACAAAATAGGACTGGCTCTCTCCCTCCTGGGCGAAGAGGGCATCCTGGCCGAAGAAGCGGTAACCGGAAAAGCGCATTTTGCTGTCTATCTGTCCGCCGCCCAGGTCCCGGAACAGGTTTCCTTCCTTCTGTACCAGAGAGCTGTACAGGTCGGACCACTCCCTGTTTCCCAGCTGATTCCAAAGGAAGGACCGGGCGGCCACGGCGATCTCCTCATAGGGGATATCCACGCCGTAGGACTGCTCTCCGGTGATGGGCCCGCCGCTGTCATAGGATCGGACCAGTGTAACCTCAGTGAGGACGCCGTCCTCCTCCGTAAACCGGAGGGACGCCCGGGGCACCGGTGACTCCCCCCACAGGTGGATGACTACTGTCCCGCTGTCGTCGGGGAACTCCTCAAAGGCCCCTGAAGCCGTCAATCGGCAGGTGAGATTTTCCCGTCCATAGGTAAACTCCATAAACCGGTTATAGTTGTCCACAAACTGCTCCGCTGTCAGCGCCGGGCCCCGGTGGGGCGGCATGGAGGCCAGAAGGTGGCCTCCCACCGTCAGTCCCACGCAGGCGACACTGGCCGCCAGATAGCCCGCCGCCCGCAGCCAGCTCCGCTTATTGTCCCAAAAGGCCTTTTCCCGGGTGCTGCCGTCCAGGTAGAGCTGGTCCGTCTCCCAGAACAGGGGCTTTTCGTGGTACACCTGCCAACAAGCCCAGATGAGCATGCCCAGGCTGATGAGGGCGAACAGGGGAACCGGGATTTGTGCCAGCAGCAGTCCGCCGCCGAAAAATACCATCACCAGTATGGTGCGCTGGGCGGCCTGCTCTAAGCTGAGAAGACTGCCATCCTCCCGGAGGACCTTCAGGCCCAAAAGCGCCTTACCGGGGGTGGTCCCCCAGAGGTGGAGCATGAAAATTTCCGCCCCTGCCATCAAAAACAGTCCCAGCAGCGATGGCAGCAGCGTGCCAGTGCGGACAAAGTTCATATGGGCGGCGAGCTGAAATACTACTGTCACCAAAGTGGAGTAGATGCTCAGGTCCAGGTTCCGGGCGAAGAACCGCCGCCAGGGGAAGATGCGCACCGGGTCCCGGTCCTTCTCCAGTACAACCTCGCCCTGAGACAGCCGCTCCAGGTAGCGCCGGGCGTCCAGAGTGCAGAAACTTACCCGGTCTGAGAGCATGTCCCGGCACAGCGCGACGGCCTGCTCCAGCTCCTGGCACTCCCGCTCCAGGGCTTCCTCCCGCCGCTCTAAGGCGGGCTCCAGGGACCTCTCTCCGTTCTGAAGCTCGTGGATTTCCTCCAGTGAAAAGCCAAGCTGGCGGAGAAGCTTTATCTTTAATAAGGTGTCCACGTCCTCCTCTGAGTAGTTCCGGTATCCGTTCTCCCCCCGGGCGGCGGAGAAAAAGCCCTGGTCCTCATAGTAGCGGATATTGGCCCGGGCCAGGCCGGTGCGGGCCTCCACTTCCTTGATAGTCATAATCAACCCCTCTTTCCCTTGAATTTAAGGCAAGTATACACTATCAAGGCCCTTTACAGTCAATACCCCGCCGAAAAAATGACGAACGCTATTTCCCACTGTCCACCCCCTTTCCCCCGCGCTGAATGGCAATTCTATGCAGGTTCTCCAATGGTTTTTGCCGGCATCGACGATTTTTTATTTTTTAAACAAATTTCGAGAGAAAAAACTGTATAAATTGACAGGGCTGTCCCACTTGCTTTACACTCGAAAACCCGATATAATTTCAATGGTTAAGACACTACATAATGCCAGACCTGATAAGTCCGCAACGCCGGGATCGGCCCGTGTTGCTCTTTTTTCGCTTTATCTTTGTTAAAAATCTAACAAAGAGGGCGGATGGGCCGGGCACAACTTATGTATCGTTCGGCTCCCCCGTTCCCGGATCCGGAAGGCCTCGGAGTGCGGAGGGGGCGCTCACGATAGTGTCAAGTATTTTAAACTAGGAGGACTGCAAAATGGATTTTCATCTGACGAAAGAGCAAGAGATGGTCCGCAAGATGTACCGCGAGTTCGCCGAGACCGAGGTCAAGCCTTTGGCCGAGGAGATCGACGAGGAGGAGCGCTTCCCCATGGAGACCGTGGAGAAGATGGCCAAGCTGGGCATGATGGGCATTTACTTCCCCAAGGAGTACGGCGGCGCCGGCGGCGACGTCCTCTCCTACGCCATGTGCGTGGAGGAGCTGGCCAAGGTGTGCGGCACCACCGCCGTCATCGTGTCCGCCCACACCTCCCTGTGCTGCGCCCCCATCTTTGAGCACGGCACCGAGGAGCAGAAGAAAAAGTATCTGCCCGACCTGCTCTCCGGCAAGAAGATCGGCGCCTTCGGCCTGACCGAGCCCAACGCCGGCACCGACGCCTCCGGCCAGCAGACCACCGCCGTGCTGGAGGGCGACCACTACGTCCTCAACGGCTCCAAGTGCTTCATCACCAACGGCACCGTGGCCGAGACCTTCGTGGTCTTCGCCATGACCGACAAGAAGCTGGGCAACCACGGCATCTCCGCCTTCATCGTGGAGAAGAGCTTCCCCGGCTTCTCCGTGGGCAAGCACGAGAAGAAGATGGGCATCCGCGGCTCCTCCACCTGCGACCTGATCTTTGAGGACTGCATCGTTCCCAAGGAGAACCTGCTGGGCCAGGAGGGCAAGGGCTTCAAGATTGCCATGATGACCCTGGACGGCGGCCGTATCGGCATCGCCGCGCAGGCCCTGGGACTGGGAGAGGGCGCTATCAACGAGGCCGTAAAGTATACCCAGGAGCGCGTGCAGTTTAAGAAGCGCCTGAGCCAGTTCCAGAACACCCAGTTCCAGCTGGCCGACATGCACACCCGGATGCAGGCCGCCCAGTACCTGGTGTACGCCGCCGCCATGAAGAAGCAGAACCACGAGTCCTACTCCATGGACGCCGCTATGGCCAAGCTCTTCGCCGCCGAGTCCGCCTCCGACGTGACCCGCCGCGCCGTCCAGCTGTTCGGCGGCTACGGCTACACCCGTGAGTACCCCGTGGAGCGCATGATGCGCGACGCCAAGATCACCGAGATCTACGAGGGCACTTCCGAGGTCCAGCGCATGGTCATCTCCAGCCACCTGGGCGTGAAATAAGATAGGAGGCAGATTGAAATGAAAATCATTGTTTGTGTCAAGCAGGTCCCCGATACCTCCGGTAAGGTGGCCGTCAACCCCGACGGCACCCTGAACCGCGCCTCCATGGCCGCCATCACCAACCCCGACGACCTGAACGCCGTCGAGGCCGCCCTGGTCCTGAAGGAGCAGACCGGCGCCGAGGTGATCGTCGTCTCCATGGGCCCCCCGCCCGCCGAGGGTATGCTCCGCGAGGTCATGGCCCGGGGCGTGGACCGCGCCGTTCTGGTGTCCGCCCGTGAGTTCGGCGGCTCCGATACTTACGCCACCTCTCAGATCCTGGCCGCCGCCATCGACAAGATCGGCGTGGACAAGGACGACATCGTGATGTGCGGCCGTCAGGCCATCGACGGCGACACCGCCCAGGTGGGCCCCCAGATCGCCGAGAAGCTGGGCCTGCCCCAGGTGTCCTACGCCGCCGAGATCACCAAGGAGGGCGACACCATCACCGTCAAGCGGATGCTGGAGGACGGCTACATGACCATCAAGGTCAAGACCCCCTGCCTCATCACCTGCATCAAGGAGCTGAACACCCCCCGCTACATGAGCGTGGGCGGCATCTACGAGTGCTACTCCAAGCCCTATGAGATCTTCGACTACAACACCCTGAAGGATCATCCCTTCATCGACAAGGACACCATCGGTCTGAGCGGCTCCCCCACCAACATCCTGACCTCCTTCACTCCTCCCCAGAAGGGCGCCGGCATGATGCTGGAGGGCGCCGACAAGGCCACCTGCGACAAGCTGGCCGGCATCCTGGCCGCCAAGCATATGATCTGAGAAGGGAGATAGAAGAATATGTCTACTTTTAATAGTTCCGATGTCGCTGCCTTCAAGGGCGGAGTCTGGGTATTCTGCGAGCAGCGTCAGGGCAGTATGATGCCCACCTCCTACGAGCTCATCTCCGAGGGCCGCAAGCTGGCCGACGAGCTGGGTACCAAGCTGTACGGCATCCTGCTGGGCGAGGGCATTGAGGGCATCGCCAAGGAGCTGGGCGGCTACGGCGCGGACGGCGTGTATGTCTGCGACCACCCCCTGCTGAAAAACTACACCACCGACGGCTACACCAAGGTCATCTGCGATGTGATCGAGGAGTACAAGCCTGAGATCATGCTCATCGGCGCCACCAACATCGGCCGTGACCTGGGCCCCCGCTGCGCCGCCCGGCTGCACACCGGCCTGTGCGCCGACTGCACCCACCTGGACGTGGACATGGGCATCTACAAGGACTTCCTGAAGGAGAACTCCACCCTGGCCCCCGAGCGCATCGACGCCACCAGCCACGCCGTGGTGCTGGGCCAGAAGCACGACGTGTCCCGTGACCTGAAGATGACCCGTCCCGCCTTCGGCGGCCACCTGATGGCCTCCATCATCTGCCCCCGGTTCCGTCCCGCCATGGCCACCGTCCGACCCGGCGTGATGAAGAAGGCCGCCTTCGACCAGGCCAAGGCCGACGCCTGCGAGATCATTAAGCCCGCGTTCTCCCTCACCGAGGCTGATATGAACACCGAGGTGGTCGAGGTGGTCAAGGCCGCCAAGAAGCTGGTGGACCTGATCGGCGCCGACGTGGTCGTCTCCGTGGGCCGCGGCATCTCCAAGGACGTGGAGGGCGGCATCAAGCTGGCCGAGGAGCTGGCTGAGGTGCTGGGCGGCGTCGTGGGCGGCTCCCGTGCCACCATCGACTCTGGCTGGCTGTCCGCCGACCACCAGGTGGGCCAGACCGGCAAGACCGTTCACCCCAAGATCTATGTCGCTCTGGGCATCTCCGGCGCCATCCAGCACAAAGCCGGTATGCAGGACTCCGAATGCATTATCGCTGTCAACAAGAACGACACCGCTCCCATCTTTGAGATCGCCGACTACGGCATCTGCGGCGACCTGTTCAAGGTTACCCCGCTTCTCATCGAGGCCATCAAGGCTGCGAAGGCTGCCAAATAAAGGCAAAAAGACTCCCCCATTTCTTCGGAAACGGGGGAGTTTTTTTAAAATACCGCCTCCCTTTGGCGGAAGGGAGGCGGTTGTGCTGTGTGCCGGGCAGAGAGAGGGCTTTGTCCAGGAGAGAGGCGGACAACGCCGGCCCGGCCGCGGCATATTGGGGACTGTGCGAAACATGAATCCAGTTCGCAGGTTATATTATAGCGGATTTTAAATTAATTGGGCGTCAACGTGGAGAGCCGTACCGTAAAAATGCTGTTAATTCAGTCGTCCAGCATTCGGTAGCCAATACCCAGCTCAGTATGGATGTACTTGGGGTCGGAAGGATTCTCCTTCAGCTTGCGGCGGATGTTGGCCATGTTGACCCGCAGGATCTGGTTGCTGCCGCTGCCGCTGTAGGGCCCCCAGATGTGCTCCAGGATAAAGTCGTAGGTGAGAACCTTGCCGGCGTGGATGGCCAGCAGTTCGATAATTTTGAACTCGTTCTGGGTGAAGTGAATTTCTTCTCCGTCCAGCATCACCTGGTGGCGGGACAGGTCGATGGTCAGGTCTTTAATCTGATAGACACTGCGCTGAATGCCCTGACTCAGCTTCAGTCTCTCGGCCCGGCGGAGGGTGGAACGGATGCGGGCCAGCAGCTCTGACACGCCGAAGGGCTTGACCACATAGTCGTCCGCCCCCATGTCCAGGGCCCGGACCTTCTCCGACTCCCGGTCCCGGGCCGAGATGATGATAACCGGCACCTCTCGGGGCAGGCCCCGGAGCTGAGAGAGGATCTCCAGGCCGTCCATGTCAGGCAGCCCCAGGTCCAGCAGCACCAGATCGGGGCCGTGGGAGAAAAACAAGGACAGTCCTTCCCGGCCGGTGTAGGCGGGGATGGCACGGTAGTCGTTAGCGGACAGAGCCCGGCTGATAAAGTTGCTGATGGTCCTCTCGTCTTCGATAATCAAAATGGTCTGCTTTTCACTCATAGTGACATCTCCGTGTGATTTTGTGGGGGCAGGCTCGCCCTGGGTTTGTGGTGTCATTTGAAGGGAGTGGCCCTAGGCAGTAGGCAGGCCGAAGCGAAACACTGCACCGCCCTCCGGGTGATTTTCGGCGGTAAAAAAGCCGCCGTGGGCCTTGATAATGTTCTGGCAGACGGACAGGCCGATACCCATTCCCCGGGTGGAGTCTCCGGACAGAGAGAGGGGCATGGGCTGACCCGCTCTGACAGCCTGACAGACCTCCGCAGAAAGACCGCGGCCCTGGTCCCGCACCTCCACAATCGCCCAGTCGTCCTGGCGGTACAGCCGGATTGTGATGTGTTCCCTGTCTCCGGAGTGACGGATGGCGTTTTCCAGCAGATTAACAATGACCTGCTTCACCAGCAGCGGGTCCATGGGCAGGTAGAGAATATCCTCCGACAGGTCCAGCGCCACGCGGCAGTCGGGAAAACGCCGCCGGGTGGTGAGAAGAGCGTCCCCCGCCACCTCCTCCAGCATCTCCTCCCGCTTTTTCAGAGGCAGTGTTCCGTCCTGAACTCTGGTGACCGACAGAAGATTTTCCACCATGACAATGAGGCTGTCGGCATCCTGTTTGATATCGTTGAGCATGGACAGGTTTTTGGGGGAGACCTCCGGAGTTTCCAGCAGGACCGCTACAGTCCCCGAGATGGAGGTGAGGGGGGTGCGCAGATCGTGAGACACCGCGCGCAGGATGTTCTCCCGGATGGCCGCCCTCTCGGACTCCAGCTGGATGGCTGCCTTCTCGGCATTAAGCTTCTCGTTCTGTTCATAGAGGGCCTTGGTGTTTTTCTCCCTGCGGACGGCCTCAGTGGCCTGCCTCTTGACCCGGGCGGTGAGGGCGCAGATGACGCAGGAGATGGCCACCATGGACAGCATGGCCACCGGGTAGCCTGTCCGACTGAGAGAGAATGCGGCGTAAGGCTCCATAAAGTAGATGTTGATGCACAGTGTGCCGATGATGGAGGCGGCGATGCCGTAGGCGTAACCTGAGGTGAGAAGAGAAATCAGGGCCACGGCCAGCACAAAGACCAGTGCAGAGTTGTTTTCCCCGCCGGTGTGCCCGATGAGAATACTGCTGGCCCAGTAGGCGGCGCACAGAAACAGGGCCGTTACCCCCAGATTCCAGGGAATGGCGGGGATTCGGCGGTGCTGTACGTCCAGCCAGTGGTAGAAGTCCTTAAAATGCTGAAGCATGGCGCCGCCTCCTTCGGATCGTTTGGAGCCATTATACCAAAAATCCGGACGAAGGTAAAGACCGGGGCGGGCGGATGGAAAATCTTAACGGCGTCGAAACGTGTCAAAGGCCGGTACGCGAACTGCGTACCGGCCTGTCGGCTGTCACTCAGGGGTCTGGGCTGTCAATCGGGCCCGCAGCCCGGAATAGCGCCTGGTCTGCCGGTTGTTGTGTACCATTCCGGCCACGGCGGCGGGATCGCCCACCACGATGAACAGCTCCCGGGCCCGGGTGACGGCTGTGTACAGCACGCCCCGGGTCATGAGAATGGAGGCCCCATCCAGGGCGGCCAGGATGACGGCGCGGTATTCGCTGCCCTGGGCCTTATGTACGGTAACGGCGAAGGCGGGCTCCAGCTCCCCCAGCATGTCCGGGGAGTACTCCACAATTTTGCCGTCGAAGTCCACGGTGATGATCTCTCTCTCGATGGAACGGATGACGCCGATATCCCCGTTGAACATGCCCATGCCGGAGTCGCTTCCGCCCTCCTCCCGCCACAGGATGTCGTAGTTGTTGCGTACCTGCATCACCCGGTCCCCCGCCCGGAAGACCCAGTCTCCAAAGCGGCGCTCCCCTTTGCCCTCCAGAGGAGGATTCAGGGCGTGCTGAAGGACCTGGTTCAAAGCCCTGGTGCCTGTCCCGCGGCGGCGGGTGGGGGAGAGAACCTGAATTTGATCGGCCGGTATGCCCAGCCTCTCGGGGAGACGGCGGCGGCACAGGTCCACAATGGTGTCCAGTACCGCTTCCGGGTCCCGGCGGATCAGACAGAAAAAGTCCCCCTCGTTGCGGCGCAGGTCGGGGACCTGGCCGTGGTTGATGAGGTGGGCGTTGCGGATGATGGCGCTCTGGGCGGCCTGCCGAAAAATCTCGGTGAGGCGGATGGTGGGCACCACTCCGCTGCGGATCAGGTCGGCGAAGAGGGACCCCGGCCCCACTGAGGGCAGTTGGTCCGGGTCGCCCACCAGTACCAGACGGCAGTCCCCCTCCAGCGCGTCCAGGAGGGCGGCCATCAGGGGCACGTCCACCATGGAGGTCTCGTCCACGATGACCGCGTCCGCCTTCAGCGGGTCGTAGGAGTTCCGGGTAAAGATCAGCTTGCCCGAGTGGGGGTCGAAGCCGGTCTCCAGCAGGCGGTGGATGGTGGAGGCATCGGCGCCGCACAGCTCTCCCAGCCGCTTGGCCGCCCGGCCGGTGGGGGCGGCCAGGGCGGTGTTCAGCCCCATCCTCTCAAACAGGGACAGTACCCCCCGCAGACAGGTGGTCTTGCCCGTACCCGGTCCGCCGGTGAGGAGGATCACCTGCCGGCCGGCGGCCAGCTCCACCGCCGAACGCTGCTGGGGAGCATAGGAGATGCGCTGCTCCTGCTCAATGCGGGCGATCAGCTTGTCCAGCCCCTCCGGAGGCAGCAGCTGCGCCTGACTCATCTCCAAAATCCGCTGGGCGATGTAGGACTCCGCCTCGTAAAGGGCGGGGAGGTACACCGCCTCCTGTCCGGCCACCTGCTCGCATTCCGCCTCGCCCCGGCGGATCAGGGCGTCCAGACAGTTTTCCAGCAGTTCGCCGGCGGTCTCCAGCAGGGTGGAGGTGGCCTCCACCAGCTTGCGCCGGGGAAGAAAGGTGTGGCCGTTGTTGTAGTTGTTGTGACTCAGCTCGAAGATCAGTCCCGCCTCCAGCCGAAGCGGGTCCTCAGCTCCCACCCCCAGGGACAGGGCAAGGGCGTCAGCCTGAGAGAAATTCACCTCAAACTCCTGGTCCACCAACAGATAGGGATTGGCCTTGACCACCTCCAAGGCCACATCGCCGTAAGCCCGGCGGAGAAGGGCGGCCAGCTCCAGGGGCAGCTGGTGCTCCCCTAAAAATTCCAGCAGACGGCGGGTCCCCATCCGCTGGCGGAAGGTATCGCCGATCTGCCGGGCACGCTTGCGGGTGATGCCCTTGATCTTGGTCAGCTGGTCCGGGTCTTCCTCGATGACAGTGAGGGCCGTCTCTCCAAATTCCTCGAGGATCAGCCGGGCAGTGGTCTTTCCTACCCCCTTGATCGCGCCGGAAGACAGGTAGTGGAACATTTCCTTCAGTCCCTGGGGCAGGCGGCGCTCCACAACCTCCGCCTTCAGCTGAGGGCCGTAGGTGGGGTGGCGGGTCCAGCGGCCCCGGACAGACAGATACTCTCCCGGGGCCACTCCGGCCATGGGGCCCACTACGGTGACCTCCTCACCGCGGACATCCAGCCTGAGGATGGCATAGCCGCTGTCCTCGTTCTGGAAGATAACAGAGGAGACGGCGCCCTCCAGCGCCTCCAGCTCTTGCTCTGACAAGGACACCATCTCCCCTCCATTATGTTCTTGCGATATAGTCCCCCAAATCCGACGCTGGCCACAGAATCACCTCGGGCCAGCGGGCCGTCAGCCGCAGGGCCAGCTCCCAGCCGGAGGGGGTGAGGCCCACGTCAGCGATGACAATGGGGCAGCGCAGCAGCCCAAGCCCTCGCAGCCAGAGGAAGCAACGTACCTGCTGCTCCAGGGCCGCCCCGTCCCCGCGGCCGGCAAGGACCACCTTGACCTCCTGCCCGGGCAGCGGACGCAGCAGCAGTCCAAACAGCCACCAGCCGACAAAAGCCAGCCCGCAAATACAGATCACGGCCAGCAAAATATCCCAGAATGTACCCATTCAGCAGCACCTCCGGGGTATTCTATGCGCCGGCGGGCAAAATGGTCAAACTGCCCCGGAAAACAGGTTGATTCCCATGTGGGTCAGGCCCAGCATGATACACCCGGCGGTGAGTACCCCCAGCATCACGGCGGGCATGGCCTTTTTCAGCCGCATACCAAGGAAGGCCGCCGCCAGGGAGCCCGTCCAGGCCCCCGTCCCGGGCAGGGGGATGGCCACAAAGAGCCACAGCCCCAGGTACTGGTACTTCTGTACTTTTTTTCCCTTGAGGTGGGCTTTTTTTTCCAGACGGTCCACAAATCCGTTCAGCCTGGGAAAATACTTCCGCATCAGCTGGAAAATACGGCGGATGTAGACAATGATAAAGGGGGTGGGGATCAGGTTGCCCAGCACCGCCGCCGGGAAGGCCAGGTAGTAGGGCAGCCCCAGGGCCACCCCGAAGGGCAGTCCACCCCGCAGCTCAATCACGGGGAGCATGGACACCAACATGGTGAGAAGCAGCTTCCCCTCCGTGGTCTCGATCAGCCAGGCCAGTGAAATCATATCCATGGGTTACCTCTCCTCTGCCGGGTTTTTCTCCCGCCCCAGCAGATAGTCGGCGGTCACGCCGAAGTAGTCGGCCAGAAAAATCAATGTAGTAGACGGCAGATTCACTTTGCCGTACTCCATTCTTTGATAATGCTGGACTGTGCAGTTCAGCAGCTCCGCCATCTCCCGCTGCTTCAGTTTTTTTGCTTTTCGTAAAGGTCCCAGTGTACTTGCAACGCCCGGCAGTATAATTTCCATATTTTTTCTAAATCTCCCTTGACGCAACATTAAAAGTATCGTATAATACAAGCAACATTAAAAGTTGCAAGGCGGTGTCAGCTATGAAAGAAAAACTCAAAGGGCTGTATCTTCAGGAAATCGACCAGTCCCGGTTGGATTTTGACCGCGACCCGGAGTACCAAGCCTATTATACACAGGCCGAGGCCCTTTGGGAAGGGGGAGAGATGCCCAAGTCCTTTTACGACCTTCTGGACGCCGGCAATTTTCTTTCTTTCGCCCACGGCTTCCGCCTGGGCGCGCAGCTGGCCGGGTGGGTGCGAACCGATTAAAGCAGCTTTTTCAAATACTGCCCCGTATAAGATCCGGGACAGGCGGCCACCTCTTCGGGGGTGCCGGTGCAGACAATCTGCCCGCCGCCGTCGCCCCCCTCGGGGCCCAGGTCGATGATATAGTCGGCGGTCTTGATCACGTCCAGGTTGTGCTCGATGACCACTACCGTGTTGCCCCCCTCCACCAGCCGCTGGAGAACCTCGATCAGCTTGTGGACGTCGGCGGAGTGCAGGCCGGTGGTGGGCTCGTCCAGGATATAGATGGTCTTGCCGGTGGAACGTTTGGAAAGCTCGGTGGCCAGCTTGACTCGCTGGGCCTCGCCGCCGGACAGCTCCGTGGAGGGCTGACCCAGCTTTACATAGCCAAGCCCCACCTCCTCCAGGGTCTTGAGGCGGTTGTAAATCTTGGGGATATTCTCGAAGAAGGGCAGCGCCTCGTCTACCGTCATCTCCAGCACCTCGTAGATATTCTTGCCCTTGTAGCGCACCTCCAGGGTCTCCCGATTGTACCGCTTGCCTTTGCACACCTCGCAGGGGACATAGATATCCGGCAGGAAGTGCATCTCGATTTTCAACAGGCCGTCGCCGGTGCAGGCCTCGCAGCGCCCGCCCCGGGTGTTGAAGGAAAAGCGCCCTGGGCCGTAGCCCCGGCTCTTGGCGTCGGGGGTGGAGGCGAAGAGGTCCCGGATATCGCTGAACAGGTTGGTATAGGTGGCCGGGTTGGACCGGGGGGTCCGGCCGATGGGGGACTGGTCGATGTTGATGACCTTGTCCAGGAACTCCTCCCCCTCGATGCGCTCGTGCTTGCCTGCCCGGGTCTTGGTGCGGTTCAGGTCGGCCCCCAGCTTCTTGTACAAAATCTCGTTCACCAGGGAGGACTTTCCCGACCCCGACACCCCGGTGACGCAGGTAAATGTGCCCAGGGGGAAGGCCACGTCCACGTGACGCAGGTTGTGCTCCGCCGCGCCGAACACCTTCAAATACCGTGCGCTCCCCTTCCGCCGCCGGGTTGGGACGGGGATTTTTTTTCGCCCGATGAGGTAGTCCCCGGTGATGGAGGCCGGATTGTTCATGACCTCCTCCGGGGTGCCGGCGGCCACGATGGTGCCTCCGTTTACCCCCGCGCCGGGGCCCACGTCGATGATGTAGTCGGCAGCGCGCATAGTGTCCTCGTCGTGCTCCACCACCAGCAGAGTGTTGCCCAGGTCCCGCAGCTCCTTCAAGGTTTGGAGAAGCTTGTCGTTGTCCCGCTGGTGAAGGCCGATGGAGGGCTCGTCCAGGATGTAGAGTACCCCCATGAGGCTGGAACCAATCTGGGTGGCCAGCCGGATACGCTGACTCTCGCCGCCGGACAGAGTGCCCGCCTCCCGGGACAGGGTGAGGTATTGCAGGCCCACCGACTGGAGGAAGCCCAGCCGGTTTCGGATCTCCTTCAGGATCTGAGAGGCGATCATGGTCTGGGTGTCGTTGAGGACCAGCTGTTCCATAAAGTCCAGGGCCTCGGTGACACTCTTGCGGCAGTAGCCGTCGATGTCCAGCCCGCCCACAGTGACGGCCAGGGACTCTTTTTTCAGCCTTTTTCCCTGGCAGGCAGGGCAGGGGCGCTGAGACATGCACTCCTCCAGCTCCCGCTTCATGGCGTCGGACTGTGTCTCCCGGTAGCGGCGCTCCAGGTTGTTGACGATACCCTCGAAGGGCTGGTACAGGGTGCCCTTGCCCCGGGGCTGGTCGTAGTGGAGGGTGAGCTTCTCCCCGTTGGTGCCGTAGAGGATCACGTCCATGACCTCTTTGGGCAGGTCTTTGATGGGGGTGTTCAGCTTAAACTTGTACTTCTTGGACAGGGCGTCGAAGTACATCCGGGAGATGCCGTCGGACTTGATGTTGTTCCATCCGGAGGCGGTGATTGCCCCCTCCACAATGGAGAGATTTCGGTTGGGCATAATCAAGTCCGGATCAATCTTCATCTGAGACCCCAGGCCGGTACAGGCGGGACAGGCCCCGAAGGGGTTGTTAAAGGAGAACATCCGAGGGGACAGCTCCTCAATGGACACGCCGCAGTCCTCACAGGCGTAGTTTTGGGAGAACATGATGTCCCGGTCCTCCCCCACAATGTTCACCACCACCAGGCCCCCCGCCAGGTTGGAGGCCACCTCTACAGAGTCGGTGAGGCGGCGGGCGATGTCCTCCCGGATGACCAGCCGGTCCACCACGATCTCGATGTGGTGCTTTTTGTTCTTGTCCAAGCGTATTTCCTCGCTGAGGTCGTAGAGAGAGCCGTCCGCCCGCACCCGGACATAGCCCGACTTCCGGGCGTCCTCAAAGATTTTGGCGTGCTCCCCCTTCTTCCCCCGAATCACCGGGGCCATCACCTGAATCCGGGTGGCCTCGGGCAGGGCCAGGACCTGGTCGATGATCTGGTCGATGGTCTGCTGCTTGATCTCCTTGCCGCAGACAGGACAGTGGGGGGTGCCCACCCGGGCCCACAGCAGGCGGAGATAGTCGTAAATTTCCGTCACTGTGCCCACGGTGGACCGGGGGTTTTTGCTGGTGGTCTTCTGGTCGATGGAGATGGCCGGGGACAGGCCGTCGATGTAGTCCACGTCGGGCTTCTCCATCTGGCCCAGGAACATCCGGGCGTAGGAGGACAGCGACTCCACATACCGCCGCTGGCCCTCGGCGTAGATGGTGTCGAAGGCCAGGGAGGACTTGCCCGAGCCGGACAGGCCCGTGAGGACCACCAGCTTGTCCCTGGGTATTTTCACGTCGATGTTTTTCAGGTTGTTTACCCGCGCGCCCTTGACGGTGATGTGTGTGTGCATGGTTTTTGTTCTCCTTTGTTATCTCAGCAGAATGGGACGGAACAGGAACAGCCAAATATCCGCCAGCAGGATCACCGCACCCACTGAACCGGAAAGAATCCGGACCATTTTAGGCGGTCTCCGCCACGCGGCAACGCAAATAAGGGCAAATGCCAATGCTCCAATCAGGCCAGGACCATATATTACCAATTTTTCTCCCATGGTCTCCGCTCTTTGGGAAGCGGGGCGGCCTCCTTGGTTAGCTGGGCGGCCACAGGCCGCCCCTATAGCCTAACGAAACAAATTTTTTATGTCAAAAGATTTTCCCGGAATTATGATCCCCTGCGGGGATAGGCAAGGGCAGAGCCCTTGCCCTACAAACGGTACTTCTCGATCCAACGGGCCGGGTTCTCCTGAATATACTGCCATATCGTCAGGAAATCCTCCTCGCCGCGAACAATATGCTCATAATATCGAGGCTGCCAGATTTTCTCCCCCGGCGCTCCCGTTTCCCGGTTAATCCGTTTCGTCGAAATAGACTTATAGGCTCCCACAACGCTGCCCAATGTAGGGCAAGGGCTCTGCCCTTGCCGTCCTTCTCCACTCTGCCCTTGCCTCCTCAATGTAAGCAATATGTGAACATGATCGGGCATAATGACGTATTTTTCAATTCGAACCGACGGAAACCGGTCCTCCAGGACTCTAATCTCTTCTGCGGCAATCATACCTGACGGAGACAGCTCAGGGAACAAAAAATCTTTCCAGAAAATCGGCGCACGTCCTGTTGTGCATATGGTCACAAAATATGCCCCGACCCGGCTGTAATCATAACCGGCCAGCCGAATATTTTTCCTTGGCCCATGATCCATGCCCGCCTTCGCCTTTCTGTTAAAGTTTCCCGGATTTTCCCTTCACCGGCTTTGCCTTCATCAAAATCAGCCGCTGGACCTCCTCCAGCTGCTCCGACTCCTTCACGTCCACCACCAGCCATTTGCCGCCGTTGAAGGGCGGTGTCTTTTCATACAGCCGGCGGAAAGCGGGGGAGAAGGTGGGCAGCAGAACCTCCAGTTCGGCCACCTGTTTGGCGCCCAGGGTCACCATGGCGGTAAACCACCCCTGCCGGACGTAGAGGACGCACAGGGACTTACTCCCCTTTTTGTACTTGATGTTCCAGCCCCGGTCCATGGAGCACTTGCTGAACTCAATGGAGGGCTCCACTGTGTAGGTCTCCTCCATCCAGGGCAAAAGCGCCTCAAAGGCGGGGTTACTTACCCAGGCCCCAATATCGGACAGACTGGGTTTCATCTGCTGGGGCCAGAGCACGTCCCAGGGGAGGGGCCCCTCCGTCGGAGAAGCCTCTTTCTTCTTGGGGGCCTTCTTCCTGGGCAGAGGCGTGACCTCCTCGGCCAGCCGGGCGGCTTCCCGAAGGGTATCCCGGTCATCCGGGTCCAGCAGGTAGTGGTCCTTGGCCCCCTTGTAGGGGGACTCAGTGGGACGGCCCTGCAAAAGCGGCTCCAGACAGGGGAGCATCTTCACCAGCGCGCGGTCGTCACAGATGATGATGACCGGCTTGCCGTTGAGGTAGACCATATATTCTCCGAACATCTTCCGGGAGAAGACGACTCCCAGGCCTTCCAGCTGTTCGCAGATGTAGTGGACAAAATCAGGATTGCTGGCCATCAGAAACACCTCCTGTCCTCACTGCGGCCCACCAGGTAGTCCAGGCTGACATCAAAATAATCCGCCAGCTTTATCAGCGTCAAGCCAGGGACATTGATTTCTCCGGATTCAATCGCCTGATAATGGCGGCCTGTTTTTCCCAGCAATTCGGCTATCTCCCGCTGGGTCACGCCTTTTTCGCCCCGCAGCAATTTTAACCGTTGACTAAAAAGGGGCATTTTTACTTCCATAATCTATTTCTCCTGTTGACAAAGGTTGTGCGACATGCTATTATATTTCATGATATTAAATCACATATTCGGAGGGCCAAAGCAAATGGATAACACGGTACATCTTCTCTACCAAATCCTGAAAAGCGATTACCCCGTCCCGGAAAGCCGGAAGGAAGAGGTCCTCCAGGCTTTTGCCATGGGGCTGGATTTCGGACTGTCCCTGGGTCTGGAGCTGAGCCCATTTCAGGGGGAAGGTTAATCCGCCGTCAAATCTGCGGCAGACGCCCCCACCAGCTCCATCAGCGCGGCGGGGGAGAGTTCCACCTGAAAGCCGATCTTCCCGGCGGAGACGCAGATGGTATCGAACAGCTCCGCCGTCTCGTCGAAGACGGTGGGGTACTGCTTCTTCATCCCCACCGGGGAGCAGCCCCCGTGGACATAGCCTGTCAGAGGCAGAAGCTCCTTCTGGTGGATCATGGCCACCGACTTCTCACCCACCGCCTTGGCCGCCTTCTTCAAATCCAGATTGGCCTCCACCGGAATGTCGAACACGTAGAGACCCCCGCTGGCCCCCCGGGCCACCAGGGTTTTGAACACCTGCGCCGGGTCCTGGCCCAGCTGCCCGGCCACGCTTACCCCGTCCAATCCCCCGTCTGGATCGTAGGCGTGGGGGGTGTAGGGGATATGTTTCTGGTCCAAAGCCCGCATGACGTTGGTTTTTTCTTCCTTTTGCTTGGCCATATCGTTCCCCGCTTTTGCTCTTATTTTATCAGAATTCCCAGCACCTGGGGCCACCAGAGCTTATAGGTCCCGCACAGAACGGCTATCAGTGCCTCCCACAGGATAAAGACCACCAGCCCGTACTTCAGCACCAAAAGAAGCACCCGGCGCCAGCCGGTCTTCCCGTCAATATAGGCGCGATCCATCGTGCCGCTGCGCTTCCAGACCCAGCGGACCAGAAGGAGCGCCATCAGAACGGCCTGGTTCCACACCGACACGATAGGCATAATCAGGGGCATTGCCACATGGAAAAAGTACAAAACGGCTATGGGCAGCAGCAGCGGCCACAGCACAACAATGATCAGACCGCCCACAGCAGCCACCTCCTTTTATTTTCCCCGCAGCTCGATAATCTGGTCACGCAATGCGGCGGCCAGCTCGAACTCCAGCATTTTGGCGGCCTCGCGCATTTCTTTTTCTAGTTTGGCGATGCGCTCCGCCTTCTGCTGCTTGGTAAGACCGGCGACTTCCCCACGCTTCTCGGCGGTATCCCTGCCGTCCTGGGCGTCCAGGTCCAGGAGGTTGCGCACCGACTTGATAACCGTCTTGGGAACGATGCCGTGGGCCTTGTTGAAGGCGTCCTGAATCCCACGGCGGCGCTCGGTCTCGTCGATGGCCCGACGCATGGAGGGGGTGACGGTGTCGGCGTACATGACCACCATGCCTTGGGCGTTTCGGGCGGCCCGGCCGATGGTCTGGATGAGGGAGGTCTCGGAGCGCAGGAAGCCCTCCTTGTCGGCGTCCAGAATGGCCACCAGACTTACCTCGGGCAGGTCCAGGCCCTCCCGCAGCAGGTTGATGCCCACCAGCACATGGAAGGTGCCCAGCCGCAGGTCCCGGATGATCTCCATGCGCTCCATGGCGTCGATGTCGTGGTGCATGTAGCGCACCTTGATGCCCGCCCCCTGAAGGTATGTGGTCAGGTCCTCGGCCATCCGCTTGGTGAGGGTGGTAACCAGAATCCTCTCGTTCCGGGCGGTGCGGGTGTTGATCTCGCCAATGAGGTCGTCAATCTGTCCCTCCACCGGGCGGACCTCAATGAGGGGGTCCAGCAGTCCGGTGGGACGGATGACCTGTTCCACGATCTGTCCCGACCGGGTGCGCTCATAGTCTCCCGGGGTGGCGGAGACGTAGACGATCTGGTTGACCCGCTTCTCAAACTCCTCAAATTTCAGCGGCCGGTTGTCGAAGGCGCAGGGCAGGCGGAAGCCGTACTCCACCAGGGTGGTCTTCCGGGCCCGGTCACCGTTGTACATGGCCCTCACCTGGGGCAGGGTGACGTGACTCTCGTCGATGAACAGGACGAAGTCCTTGGGGAAGTAGTCCATTAGGGTGTTGGGGGGCGACCCCACCGACCGGCCCTCGATCACCCGGGAGTAGTTCTCAATGCCGGAGCAGTAGCCAAGCTCCTGCATCATCTCAATGTCGTACAGGGTGCGCTGCTTAATACGCTGGGCCTCAATCAGTTTGCCTTCCGACTCGAAGAGGGCCACCCGCTGCTCCATCTCCTGATAAATCTCCTGGATGGCGGCGTCCATCTTCTCCTTTGGGGTGACATAGTGGGTGGCGGGCCAGATGGGAATATTTTGAAGCCGCCGGATGGGGGAGCCGGTGACCACGTTGATTTCACTGATGCGGTCGATCTCGTCCCCAAAGAACTCCACACGGATGGCGGTGTCCTTCCAGTAGGCGGGCCAGACCTCCACCGTGTCCCCCCGGACCCGGAACATGTTGCGCTCGAAGGCGATGTCGTTGCGCTCGTAGCGGATGGCTACCAGCTTTTTGAGCATCTCGTCCCTCTCCAGCTGGGCGCCCACCCGCAGGGAGACCATCATCTTGGCAAAGTCCTCCGGCTCGCCCAGGCCGTAGATGCAGGACACCGAGGACACCACAATCACGTCCCGCCTCTCCAGCAGAGAGGCGGTGGCGCTCAGCCGCAGCCGATCGATCTCCTCGTTAACGGAGGAGTCCTTCTCAATAAAAGTGTCGGTGTGGGGGATGTAGGCCTCGGGCTGGTAGTAGTCGTAGTAGCTGACAAAGTACTCCACAGCGTTTTTTGGGAAAAACTCCTTGAACTCGGCGCACAGCTGAGCGGCCAAGGTCTTGTTGTGGGCCAGCACCAGGGTGGGCCGCTGGACCTTCTCAATGATCTTGGCCATGGTGAAGGTCTTGCCCGAGCCGGTGACGCCCAGCAGGGTCTGTTCGTCCAGACCCATCTCGATGCCCCTGGCCAAAGCGTCGATGGCCTCGGGCTGGTCGCCGCTGGGGGTGTATTCGGATACTACTTCAAATTTGGGCATAGTTCTCACCTCTTCCGGAACTTTGCGGGGGAACGGAATGTCCACATTATAGCAGAACTAACGTTCTATATCAAGAGGAAACCGAACAAATTTTTCACCACTGTCCGGGATAGACCATCCGAAAGCCGCCTCGACCGGAGTGTAGACTCTCCCGGATGGATACCAGGTCGCCGTCTACAAAGACCAGATGGTCCACAAGGCGTACGCCCAGGGGTTCCAGGGCGATTCGGACCACGTTGGTGGTGTTCATGTCCTCGGGGGAAGGGAGGGCGATGCCGCTGACATGGTTGTGAGCCAGATAGCAGAAGGAGGCCCGCAGGGCCAGACACTCCTCCGCCACCCGGCGGATGGTCACGTCGGAGCTGCTGTTGTTGCCCTCGGAGATTTTTCGGATCCCCAGCAGCTTCTCCTTGGCGTCCAGGCACAGTACGTAGACCATCTCATTGCGCGAACCATAAAGGTAAGGGGCCAGCACATGCCCCGCCTCCTCCACCGTATGGACAATCTGCCCAGGTTCGGTGCGGCCCTCCAGATACCGGCCCATCACCGCCGGAAACAGCTTGAGCATGGCGGCGGAGTGCTCCCCCATGCCTTTCACCTTCATCAGTTCCTCGGGCAGGGCGTCCAGTACTCCGGACAGAGAACCGAACCGGTCGACCAGCTCATGGGCCAGAGGGTTCACGTCCCCCTGGGGGATGGCGTAAAACAAAATCAACTCCAGCACCCGGTGGTCAGGCCAGCCCTCAATCCCTCGGGTGAGAAACTCCTCCTTCACCCGTCCCCGGTGGCCGGTGTGGATGGCTTTCTTTTTCTCTGCCATTTCTCTTCCTTATCTTGCTCCGTACTCGGCCAGATAAGCCTCCATTCTGGCCTTCATATCATCGTCAATATAGACCTTGCCATCCACCGGATTGTTGTGGAGGAAGGCGATCACTTCCCGCACGGTGACGATGGGGAAGACCTGAATGCCGTAGTCCTGGCGCAGCTCGTCCAGGGTGGAACAGCTGCGGGTGCCCCTCTCCATGCGGTCCACCGAGACAAAGAGGGCCTTCATCTCCACCTTGGCCACATGCTGAAACAGCTCAATGGACTCCCGCACGGCGGTGCCGGCAGTGACCACGTCCTCAATGATGGCCACCTTGTCCCCGTCCTGGGGCTTGTAGCCCACCATGGAGCCCCCCTCGCCGTGGTCCTTGGCCTCCTTGCGGTTGAAGCAGTAGGGAAGGTCACGGCCATGATTCCGAAACAGCGACGCGGCGGCGGACACGGCCAGGGGGATACCCTTGTAGGCCGGGCCGAAGAGGCAGTCGATCCCCTGGGGCATGTTCTCCTGAATACAGGCGGCGTAGTAATCCCCCAGCTGGGCGGCCTGGGCGCCCGTCTTGTAGTTGCCTGTGTTGACAAAATAGGGTGTCTTCCGCCCCGATTTGGTGGTGAAGTCCCCGAAGGTAAGCACGCCGGAGCGCACCATAAAGGTGATGAATTCCTCTTTGTAGGTCATGGCGGTAAACCCCTTTATTCTCAATTTTGGCCGATAGAAGACCATAATAATCTATTATACCACGCTTTCTCCCGGGGGACAATCCCAAACAGCGGCGGCCCGAAGAAAAACAGAGTGCCGGCTGGGCCCTGTTGGCCCCGCCGGCACGCGGATGTTACAGCTCCAGCCAGGAGAGAAGCGATTCGTCGTCCCAGCGAGTAAAATAACAGTCCGCCAAGTCTTTAAGCCGCTCCTGGTCGTCGGCGGAGTTGGAGTCGTAGATGACGCCCAGGGGGAAACCTGCCCGCTTGGCAGTGGAGGCGGCCACCAGGATGTCCTCGAAGACGACGGTGTTCTCCGGACGGGCGCCCAGCCGTCGGGCGGCCTCCAGATAGACATCGGGCCGGGTTTTGCCCACGCCCACCTCCTCGCAGGACAGGAGGAACTGGAAACAGTCCCGCACCCCAAGGCGGCGCAGACAGAGGTCGATCAGCTCCGGCGCGGTGGAGGAGGCGATGCACATCTTCACCCCTGCCGCCTGCAGCCGCTTCAGCACAGCCGCCGCCCCCGGCTTCAAGGGGACATCGGTGCGGTAGTGCTCCTCCATCAGGGAATTGATTTCCCGGGCAATCTGCTTCGGCGTGTCGGGCAGGTGGTAGGTGCGCACAAACAACTCGGCGGTCCCCTCCATGGTCAGGGCGATGGACTCCTCCTGAAGCTCGGGGGACAGAGAGGGAAAGCCGCGCCGGGCCAGAAATTCGTCTGTCAGCCGGTTCCAGAAGCCCATGGAGTCCACCAGTGTGCCGTCCATGTCAAAAATTGCAAATGTGTTCTTCATTTCTCTCTCCTATCCTTGCATGGGAATGTAAGTGGTATTATAATAGAAAAAAAGAGGATGCGCAAGTCCCTTGTGCCAGAGGGAGGCGTCGTGTTATCTCCCGTGCCTTCGGCGGAGGAGACAGGAACATAAAGCGACGCTTTGTGGACCAGAACCGAAAAAGGAGGAATATGTGATGACAGACCGCGAGCTAATCCAAAGGGCCTTTGAGATGCACCGGGTTTCCTATGTGCCCTACTCCCGATTTCCTGTGGGGGCGGCGATTTTGACGCAGGACGGTCGGGTTTTTACCGGCTGCAACGTGGAAAACGCCGCCTACGGCTCCACCATCTGCGCTGAACGCACCGCCATCCTGAAGGCGGTGAGCGAGGGCTGCCGGGAGGGCTGGACCGCCATTGCCATTGCCGGGCAGGGGGCGGACTTCTGCTGGCCCTGCGGAGCCTGCCGACAGATGCTCTATGAGTTCGCGCCAGAGCTGCGGGTTCTGGCCGCGAGAGGGGACGGGGGATATCAGGAGGCGTCTCTGGAGCAGCTGCTGCCCCATGGCTTCGGGCCCAAATCTTTGGGGTGAGAGAGGCTTTGCATGGGGTGTGAAGCGGAGAAAAAGTCCGTCAAAAAAATTTTTTCCATTGCATAGAACGGCGAAAAGCGTATAAACTACCCCCGGAACCCGAAACAAGGAGGTGGTTTGACGTGATGATGGACAAAATCGCCCTGACGCTGCTGATTATCGGCGGGCTGAACTGGGGCAGCGTGGGCCTGTTCCAGTTTGACCTGGTGGCCTTCGCCTGCGGCGGGTCCGGCAGCATGATCAGCCGGGTGATCTATACCCTGGTGGGGCTGTCCGCCGTGTGGTGCGTCTCCCTGTTGTTCCGCGACCGAGACCCCGTGGAGGAGAGACGCTGAGACTTGGCGGGCAATTTCCTCATTTCAAAAAGAACAGACCCGGAGCGGTTTGACGCTCCGGGCCTGTTTTTTACAGTCAGCACTCCTTCATGCTTCGAACGCCGGTGAGACGTTCAAAATCGGCGGCGAAGGCGTCCACTGCGGCGGCGATGGCGGGGCTGTTTACAAAGGAACGGATCACGTCGGGAGACACCGTGGAGGCGCCCACGCCGCAGCGGCACAGCTCCAGCACTTGCTGGGAGTTTTTAAAGCTGGCGGCGAGAATTTGTGTGGACAGGCCGTTATTGGTGAAAATGTCCTGAATCTCCTTGGCGACGGCGATGCCGTCAAACCCCATGTTGTCGATCCGGTTGATATAGGGGGCGGCGTACTCCGCACCGCACCGGGCGGCCAGATAGGCCTGCATGGGGGTGTAGACGGCGGTGCCCGTGACGCGGACGCCCTCTTTGACCAGGATCTTCATGGCCTGGAAGCCCTCCGGAACACAGGGAATCTTGACCAGCGTGTTTTCGCCAAGCTGCTCTGTGATGCGATGGGCGTCCTCCACCATGCCTTGGGCGCCGGAGGCCACGGCCTGAACGTGGAGGTCGGCGTCGGGGCCGATGAAAGCCCGGATCTCCCGCAGGACGTCGAATGGCGGACGGCCCGCTTTGGACAGGATGGTAGGGTTGGTGGTGACGCCGTCAATGGGGTAAAACTGGTACAGCTGGCGGATGGCGTCGAGATTTGCGTCGTCAATTAAGAGTTTCATAGTTCAGGTTCCTTTCAGGGTGTTATTCCGGACGGTAGAGCCGCCGTTCCTCCTGGTACACGTAGCTGCGCAGCTGGGACTCCTGGAAGACGCCCAGATCCACAAAACGGCAGCCGTAGCCGTAAGTGCTGCGGCTGGTCTGTCCCACGCGAAGCTCCACGCGCAGGATCTCGGCGGTGAGGGAGATGGGGGTTTCGGTCAGGGGAAAGGTAAAGGTCAGCTGGTCGCCGGTCATGGCGACCATGGTGGAGACCAGAAAGACGCCGCCGGCGCTGATGTTCTGAATGGTGGCGGGGTAGTGCCGGCCGTCCAGGGTGACATCCACCCCGGCGGACAGGGAGACCTTGATGTCTTCCCGCCGCTGAAGCTGGGCCACCTGCTCCAGCACCGCGCAGCGGAAGGTGCGCATGCCCTTGGTGACAAGAGGGGTGGAGAGGACGCAGCGGCAGCGGACCACGCCCAGAATGGGATCAAACAGCCGAATGTCGACGGGAGTGCGCAGGGGAAGCTCAATGCCCCGGGGCACAGTGAGCATCAGCCCGCCTACGGAGCCGGTGCGCACTGCGGCCTGGATGGAGGGGCCGCCCTTTGGATCCAGGATCTCCCCTTTTTTACAGTATAAAAATGGAGTCATCTTAAATCACACCTCTGCTGTATTCACAGATGAAAAAGATTTCACGCTGTGGAAAAATTATTGTCATGATGGGGGCCGTGTCGGCAGTCCCCGCCCCTATTATAAAGGAAAACTTGCCGGTGTGCAACGGTCATTTGGAAAATTGCGCCGGAGAGGAAGAAGATTCGGGCGGGAGAGGATAAAAAAATTTTGTTCTCCATGTTATTTTTTGGTTCGGACAGTCCGATAGATGTAATGCAGAATGTTTTTTAAGGGAAACAGCGCGTGTCCTCCCGGGCCGGGAGGGCAAGGAGGTTTACTGATATGTTCGTAACAAGACGTGAGAGATTTTCCGCCGCCCCCATCGCTGCGGGCGGGCCGAGAACTGCCGGGACCAAGCGGGCCAAAGCGGCCGAGAGCAGCTTTGACCAGATTACCCTGTCCGCCGGCCAGGCCGCCGGCCCCGCATTCCGGGATCTGGCGGCCAGCCTGTCGCAGCAGGTGCGCACATTTAATACAACTGGCAAGATACAGGACCTGCGGGGACAGGTGGCGTCCGGCGAGTACCGCCCTGACGCCCGGGAGACCGCGGCCCGGATGCTGCTGCTGTCGGAGGACGAATAAATGGCGGACTGGCAGGATTATTTAAAGCTGATGCGCGGCCTGAGCCGCACTTTAGAGCAGCTCTCTCAGGTGGAGAGGGAAAAGGACGACGCGGCCACCCGGGGGGACCTGGCCGGCGTGGAGGCTTGCATGAAGCGGGAACAGGTTCTCAGCCTGTCTCTTCGCGGCTGCGACCAGAAGCGGGACGCCATGCTGGCTGAACTGGACCTGCGGGGTGTGACCCTCGGCCAGCTGGAGAGCCGCAGTCCCGAGGAGTTGCGGCTGGAGACGAAGGCCGTGGTGGAGGAGCTGCGGCGGCAGTACGCCATTTTCCAGGCGGCCAGCAAAGCGGCCAGAGATACCCTAGAGATTAACCTCCGGGCCATTGAGAGGGTCCAGGCCATACGGGCCGGGGACTCTCTTGAGGCGGCAGAACAGCGCAAAACCCATCAGACTGATTTCCGGGCCTGATTTCCCGGAAGGCAAGATAAAGGAGAACGACTATGGCTGTAATTGGTACATTTGGTTCCTTCACTGCGGCGCGGCTGGGTATTTATGCATCTCAGTCCTCCCTGAACGTGACAGGCAACAATATCGCCAACATCAACACCAGGGGCTACACCCGCCAGCGGGCAGATCTGGTGTCCCTCCACTCTGACGGCAACATCCGCTACGCCAACAGCTACAACCTGAATATCGGATATGGCGTACTGGTGGACGGCATATCCCAGCTGCGCGACCCCTTCCTGGATATCCGCTACCGGGACGAGAACGCCAGCGTGGGCGCCTTCGAGGCCAGGCTGAAGGGTCTGCAGCAGCTGTCCGCCGTGCTGGACGAGGTGGGCATGGGCAAGGGTGAGTTCGGTATTATCGAGGCCCAGTTCAACGACTTTACCAAGCAGCTGCAAAATCTGCTCAACCGGGTGGGCGAGCCAGAGTACGATACCACTGTCCGCTCCTCTGCCGAGAGTCTGGTGCGGTTCTTCAACGACTACGCCGACGCCCTGACACGGGTGAAGGACAACCAGCTCAAAGACCTGAAGGCCGACGTGGGCAAGGTCAACACCATTCTGGAGGAAATTCGGGCGCTGAATGTGCAGATTCGGGATGCGGGCATCTACGGCGACAAGGCCCTGGAGCTGCGGGACCAGCGCAATGTGCTGATTGACGACCTGTCCTCCTATATCAAGATAGACGTGCGCTACGACGAGGAGAAGCTGGATGAGTTCACCTCGGTGGAGAGAATCAACATTACCCTGGCCAACTCCGGCAATCCCCCCATCAAGCTGATTCAGGGCATCTACGGCACCCAGCTGTCCATGCCCGAGATGGCGGCGGCCCGGAATCCGGATTATGACCCCAGCGATCCCCGCTGCAACCGGTATATCAGCCAGGAGAGCGACTTGGCCAACGGAAAGATTGTGTATACCAACAGCGAGAGAGAAGCTCTGCGGGACGACAACAATGATATCATTTGGAACAATGCGGCCGGAGAGGCGACCTTAAATGCCCTTGGCTATACGGGAACTCTGGATCAGCAGTTTGAGGAGAAATTCGGGCAGTATCTTCAGCTGGATGCCGACGGAAATATTGTGGGATACACCTTCAACGCGGAGGACGCGACCCAGGTCAACAACGCCAAGGAGAAGGCGGACGACAACCGACTGTGGATGAGCTTTGAGCCTCTGGTGGACGAGAAGGGCCGCTTCATGCGGGACCAATACGGAAAAGAGATCACCGAGAGTGTGGACCTGGGGGACAACGCCCTGTACGGCTCCCTCCAGTCCAAGCGGGAGCTGCTTACCGAGGAGGGCGAGTTCGCCAGCGAGGACGACATCAAATTCGACCCCAACGCCAATATCAAGCGCGGTATCCCCTACTACCAGCGGGCCCTGGACGCCCTGGCCCGGAAGTTTGCCGATTCCTTCAACCAGGCCAATACCGGGACAGATGCGAACGGAGACCCCGACTACAAGCCTGTCTTTCTGGGCTACAAGACAGAGACCGGGCCCGACGGCGTGGAGAGATATAAGCTGAATGATGATTGCGAATTGGTCGACGGTACAGGCTATGAGCAGCTGATACAGGATATTGCCGCAGAGAAAAATATTACCGAAGACGAGGCCAAGGACTATTTGCAGCGGACCGATGTGAGCGATCTCTCCGCGGAGCTGCAAAATCAGGTCAAAACCGCCCAGAAGGATCATCTGGGCGAGAGGGGCCACGGCGAGGAGATCACCGGTGGCGGCATCCTGTTCAGCGTCAGCGGCGACAGCAACGATATCACAGACAAGGACGGCAAGGGCATCACAGCGGCCAATATTTCCATCTCCAAGGACTGGTCTGTGGGTTCGGTGCGTATCCTGAGCAGCAAGAAAAACAATATTTTGGACAACACCACCGCCAATGACAACATCTTCCACATGATTGAGCTGATGAGTGAGAAGATGAACTATACGGCGGACGACATCAAAGACATTGTGCCCGACGCGGCGGAGGGAAACAGAACCTACTTTGAGGGCTCCTTCCAGCAGCGGCTGGCTGATATCAACACCATTTTGTCCACCGACCAGGAGACCACCACCATCCAGTACAGCAGCTTTGAGCGCAAGGCGCTGAGTCTGGAGAATCAGCGGCAGAGTGTCTCCGGTGTGGACCTGAACGACGAGGCCACCAGCATGATGATGTTCCAGAAATCCTATGCCGCCGCCTGCCAGCTGATGACCACATTGGACTCTATGCTGGATAAGCTGATCAACGGCACCATCAGATAAGGAGGTAACCTGAAGATGGGCTTTCGTATTACCACAAACATGATGATGAACTCCTACCGGTACAATCTGCAGGGCTCCACCGTGAAGCTCTCGGATGCCCGGGACAAGGTTCTCACCCAGCGCAACTTCAACAGCTACGCCGAGGACCCCGCCGCCGCCACCCAGGCCTTCCGCCTGCGGCGGGACTGGTATCAGACCGACAACCAGCTCAGCAGCAACAAAAATGTGTACAGCAAGTTCAACACCGCATGGCAGAACCTTCAGGGTATGCTGAAGGACCTGATCAACCCTATGGACAAGGTGTCCGCCATCCGGGGCAACAGCGACACCGCCGGCGAGAGCCGTCAGGCCCTGGCCCAGGTGCTGCGGGAGTCCTCAGAGTCTATGATCCAGGGCTTTAACCAGAAGCTGGGCGACCACTTCATCTTCGCCGGGAACGACGCGCTGAACGTGCCCTTCGAGTGGAAGGGCGACGAGCTGTACTACCGGGGCATTAACGTCAACTCCGGCGGCGTCTGCAAGCCCACTGCCGAGGAGCCCGCCTGGCTGGACAACTGGTCGGCCGCCCTGGAAGGGGGGCTGGCAGCCGGAACCGTGACCCAGGAGGCCTACGACCAGGGAATGGAGTGGATCAAGTTCTACCGGCACGAGACCGATGTGGCCCCGGAGGAGGGGGTGGACCCGGAGACCACCCTGAGAAATCTCGCGGGCGCCAATCCAACCGCAAAGGAAGAGGAATGGATTCAGTATTATGCCCATAAGCTCACCGCAAAGCCCACCGCCGACGAGCCCGCCTGGGCGACGAGCGGCGATCCCAAAACGGACAAATACGGCGTGCCCACCGACATGCCCGCTGTGGGCACAGACGAGATTGAGCAGGGCTGGATCAACTATTACCAGGACCAGGGCAACCTGGCCAAGCTGAAGGAAATGTCCGAAGAGGAGATGTATATCGACCTGGGCATGGGCGCCAAGGAGAACGCCCCCAACGACCCCATCCGGGGCAGCTATTTTAACAGCGCCCTGTCCGGACTGAATTACACCAACTTCGGCGTGGACGAGGACGGCGACCCGAAAAACTTTGCCGTGCTGCTGAAGGAGCTGGCTGACGTCTTCGATACCTGGGGCGAGAACGGGCAGAAGTATCTGCCGGAGAAGTACCGGGACATGGAGGCGGACGATCTGGAAGCCCTGATGGATAGTGACCCGGAGGCCGCCGCCGAGATCAAGGCCTATCACGATGAGGCTACCGCCAAGGCCATGCGCCTGATGGATAAGCTGAAGGAGGGCCAGGAGTTCCTTACGGCGGAGCACGTGGAGCTGGAGGCCCAGTCCTCCTACCTTCAGACCAACCAGCTGCGGCTGGAGTCCCAGAAGACCGACCTCAACTATGAGATCCTGGATGTGGAGCAGGTGGACCTGGCCGAAGCCATTACCGACTTCTCCTGGGAGCAGTACTGCTACAACGCGGCCCTGAAGATCGGCAACCAGCTTCTCAGCCAGTCCCTCATCGACTACATGCGCTGATAAAGACTCTCCGCCCCGACTTGGGACGGCGAGAACGGATTTTGTGATTTTAACAGTTGTGTGCATGAAGGTAAGGATGCCTTGTAAGTATATGAGAAGGGAGAGCGTCACACAATGAAACCGTTGATTGAGATCACAACTGTCCCGATTCAGATCGAGATGAAGACCACCAACGCCAAGCTGGAATACGCCCGGGGCACCGCTGAGATGGAGATTTCCCGGGAGAAAAACGGCCTGCAGATCAAGAGCCGCCCCATTAAGGTGAACATTGACACCTTTGAGGCCCGCAATTCCCTGTCTCCCACGTTGGCCCGCTATCTGGACCAGAGTGCCCAGAAGGGCCATCAGGCCGCCTATGAGGCCACCGCCACCTATGCCCGTCAGGGCCAGCTGCTGCTGGAGACCAAGGTGGGGGAGGAGCTGGTGACCAAGTTTGCTGGAGAGGCCATGATGAAGGATGTCAAGACCAATGTGGGGATTGACTTTCTGCCCGATCCCGGTCCGGAGATTACCTGGGACCCCGGCGAGATGAACATTCGCTACGAGATGGATAAGCTGAACATCGACTGGCGGATGAACGAGGGCAGCTTTGAGTTTACCCCTGGCGACATTGAGTTTACCGTTACCCAGCGGCCCGACGTGGTCATCAAATATCTGGGCGGCCCCATCTATGTGCCCCCCTCCTCCGACCCCAACTACGAGCCGTTGGACGTGAAAGCCTGATACCCGGGCCTCTCCCGGAAGGGGGAGGCCCGTCACTTCATTTAAGGGCCAATGCCCTGAACAGGAGGAGCCATGCGCTTAAAAACCAAGTATTTCGGTGAGATCGACTGTCCTGAGGAGGGGAGACTCCAGTTTCCGGACGGGCTGTTCGGATTTGAAGAGGAGAAGGAATTCTTTCTGCTGCCCTTCGAGGGCAGCGAGGGCAGCCTTCTCTGCTTCCAAAGTGCCGTGACGCCCGGGCTGGCCTTTGTGGCCGTGAATCCATTCTCCCTGAAGCCGGATTACACTCCGGTTCTCACCGCCGGGGAGCTGAAGGCTATGGGAGTGGAGCGCAGCGAGGATTTGTGCTTCTACTCTCTGTGCGTGGTGCGCAGCCCGGTGGGCGACAGCACGGTGAACCTGCGCTGTCCTGTGGCGGTCAACGACCAGACCCGGCGGGCCGTTCAGGTCATCCTGGAGGAAGGCGGCTACCATATGCACCACCTGCTGTCAGAGTTCGGCCGGGAGGAGGGCGCGCCATGCTGATTTTACAGCGGAAGGAGGGGGAATCTCTCCTGATCGGGGACGAGGTGGAGGTCACCGTCCTGGCTGTGGAGGCGGGGAGAGTGCGTCTGGCCATCCAGGCGCCCCGAAGCGTTACCATTCTGCGCAGCGAACTGAAGGGGGCCGTTCAGGCCAACCGGGAGGCGGCGGAAGACGAGGCATCCCCTCTGGCGCTGCTGGGCGTGCTGAAAGAACAGGGAAAAAAGGAATAATTTTCAGGAAGACCATGTGTTTATAGACATATGGTCTTTATTTTGGGGGCCGAAGACACGGAAATGTATGTTCCGGGCGAAAAGTGAAAAACACGGGAACGGCAGGCGGACAAATTGACGTAATTTACCATTGCATTTAAAGGGAATATGCGGTATTCTATAAATTGTTACCGTTGGGAAGTGCCCCGGCTGCAGTTGCAGGGAGGGGCGCGGTTTCATACATCGAAACGGAAAATCTGCAAAGATAAATTTGACCAATGTCTTGCAATAACAGGGAAAATGCGCTATAATGGAAAGCGTCGTACCAAGCGGAACATGGGTTAAGCATGTGTGAAAAATCTGACCTGACCCTTGCGGAGGCCGTAGTGTTGTGGTATGATAGCAGGAAATAACACATAAAGTGATTCCAGGTTTTATGAAGGAGGGAGTCTCCATGTCTGATCTGCTGTACAGCAACTCTCAGCTGATGCTGGAGAGGGCCATGAACTTTCAGTGGACCAAGCAGGTTACCATCAACGACAATATTGTAAACGCCGAGACGCCCAACTACAAGGCGAAGTACGTCACCTTTGAAGAGGCGCTGGACGCCAGTATCCGCTCCGCCCTGAACAGAGACAGAGGACGCCTCTCCTCAATGCGCTCTGCCATTGACCGTGCGCAGGCCGTTGTCCACGTGGCCGACCGGGAGAGTATGCGCATGGACGATAACGGCGTCAACGTGATCGAGCAGGAGACAGAGGCTACCCGCAATGCCTATCAGATGCAGTACACCATAGACGCCATCAGCAGCAACCTGTCGCTGCTGCGCACCCTGATCCGCGGGCAATAACAATGAATACCGCAGAGTGCGTGACTCTGCGGCCGATGTTTATCGATCCTGGAGGGGATACATATGGCTTTTATCAGTTCCATTGATGTGATCGGTTCGGGCTTTACTGCCCAACAGCAGCGACTGGATATCATCTCTGAGAACATTGTCAACATGGGTACCACCCGAACAGAAAACGGCGAGGGGCCCTACCGCAGAAAGGTTGTTGTTTTCCAAGCTGACAACGGCACCGGCCGATTCCGGGATGTCTTGGCCCGAACCCGAAACGGAAGGGGAGGACGCTGGAATACCGAGACCGTTGCGGGCGTCCGGGTGGCGGAGATCAACGAGGACCCATCGGACTTTAAACTAAAGTACGATCCCGAGGATCCCGACGCCAATGAGGACGGCTACGTGGAGATGCCCAATGTGGACCTGGTGAAGGAGATCACCGACGGCATGGCTGCCAGCCAAGCCTTCTCCGCTAACGTCACCGCGTTTAATCTGCTGAAAGCTGTGATTTCCAAGGGACTGGAAATCGGCAAGTGAGATTTTCTAGGTCAGGTCTGGTTTTTGTCCGGAGGGCAGGAGGCCCGATGGCTGAAATTTGGTCTGGCCTGGATTTGCGCTATGGGATACAGTTGTATCCGGAATTTTCCCCGGAAATTTGGAGGTTTTGAATATGGAATTTACACCTATCGCCCCCATCCGCCCCCTGTTTGATGCGGCGGAGACCCAGAGTACGCAGAGTGCCCGGAACGCCGGAGGTACCCTGTTTGCCACTGTGTTCCAGTCTGCGATCGACAATGTGCGAGAGACTGACGCACAGCGGGTAGAGCTGGAGTATAAGCTGGCCACCGGTCAGCTGGACAATCCCGCCGAGTTAACCCTGGCCGCCTCCAAGGCGTCCAACTCCGCGCTGCTGCTGATGGAGCTGCGCAACAAGGCGCTGGATGTGTATAACGAACTGATGCGCATTTCCCTGTAAGGAACCTTGAGATAATTGTCCGGAGGGATCCAAGTTGCAGAAATTTCAGACAAAGCTGAAAGAGCTGTGGGAAAAGCTCAAAGGCTTTTTTCAAAAACTGAATAAAAAAATGCGGATCCTGCTGGGCGTGTGTCTGGCTGTGATCCTGGTCGTCGCCATTGCGCTGGCGCTGTGGATGAATCGAAAGGAATACGCCGTCCTGTACACCGGGCTGACGGCCAACGATACCAGTACGGTGATTCAGTTCCTGAACAACAACGGAATTACGGATTTCCAGATCAAGGACGACTCCATTCTGGTGCCGGCGGGGCGGGAAGGCCAGCTTCAGGCCCAGCTGGCCCTGTCCGGGGATCTGAATTCCGGCTTCCTGTATCCGTACTATACCGACAATACATCCATGACCTCCACCTCTGAGGAGAGAGACCGGGCATGGCTGATCTCCGTTCAGCAGCGGCTGGAGTCTACCATCGCGCTGTACGACGGAGTCCGGAGCGCCACGGTGCAGATTACTCCAGGCACGCAGCAGGTCTACCTCATTCAGGACAGCGCCACCCCCTCTGCGGCGGCGGTGACCATTACGCCGGACGGCAATCGCCGGCTGGACGACAATGTGATCAGAGCCATCCGCAACATTGTCAGCCATAGCGTGGAACGGCTGAACATTGAAAATGTCAGCATTGAGGATATCTACGGCAATCAATACTCAGACAACAGCGCTGTCTCTATGGCCGGCCAGGCCACGGCCCTGAAGCTGGAGCACGAGGAGCGCATCAGCAACAATATCCGCAGCCAGATTCTCCAGACGATGGGAGCGATCTACGGCGAGGACAACGTGAAGGTGGGCGTGATCTGCAATGTGGACGTGAGCCGCAAGATCGTGGACCGCACTACCTACAATCAGCCCAGCGGTTCGGTGGAGGGCGGCGGCCTGATCCTGAACGACACCATCTTCTGGGAAAAGATCACCGACGGCAGCGAGCCGGTAGGGGGAACGGTGGGCACTACTACCAACTCTGATATCCCCCTCCAGCCCGACCTGAACCCCACCCTGAACGGAAATGAGAACTACGCCGGCGAGTCCATTGAACGGGAGCACGGCGTGGACACCACCAAGGAGCAGGAGGAAATCCTGGAGGGCCGACTCTCCGACCTGCGGGTAACAGTGGTGGTCAACCAGAACTGCACCAACGCGGGTGCGCTGTCTATCGACGCTTTGCGCGACCAGGTGGCCACCCTCTCCGGCATCGGCACGGACGACCCTCTGAACCGGGTCCATGTGAGCATCGCGCCCTTTGACAAGGACAATGTGCCCGTCACACCCCCCAACGGCGGTATTCTGCTGCAGGGTGGCTGGGTACTCTATGCCGCGATCGGCGGACTGCTCCTGTTTATCATCCTGCTGCTCGTTGTTATTCTGTTGTCCAGAAGCCGCAAGAAGAAGCGGCTGGCCGAGCAGAGGGCGCTGGAGGAAGAGATGGCTTTGGCTGCGGCAGAGGCCGAGGCGGCCGCTATTATCGCAGCGGCGCCGCCTACCGGCGGAGCCGATATCATGGAAGTCAACACCGAGAAGAGTATGGAGCTGCGTAAGAGTGTGCGGCAGTTCGCCCAGAACAACCCGGAGATTGCCGCTCAGATGGTGAAGGCTTGGCTGAAGGGAGATGACAGCAGTGGCTGAAGTCGCGAAAGCTGAATTAACATATCCTCAAAAGGCGGCGGCGGTCATCGTCTCTCTGGGCGCCGACAAGGCGTCCGGCCTGTACCAGTACATGGAACCGGAAGAGATTGAAGCCCTTACTCTGGAGGTGGCCCGGCTGGGGATGCTGGACTCGGAACAGACCGAGGCGGTACTCACCGAGTTCTACCAGAATTGCATGACCAGCAAGGCGGTAACCGAGGGCGGACTGGAGTACGCCCGTACCGTGCTGGAGAAGGCCTTCGGCAACCAGACTGCTCTGGCCCTGCTGGAAAAGGTGACCAAGTCCCTGAAGAACCGGGAATTTGCCTTCCTGGACAAGGCGGATGTGAAAGCCCTGTATTCCGCCCTTCAGAACGAGCGTCCCCAGACCATGGCCCTGGTGCTGTCCTACGTGGACCCGGACAAGGCGGCCGGCGTAATCGAGCAGCTGGAGCCACGCCGACAAATCAGAGTGGTGGAGGCCATCGCCACCATGGAGAGTGCCTCCCCCACCGCCATCAAGACCATCGAGGCGGAGATGGAGCGCAAGTTCTCCAGCATCATCACTCAGTCCAATGTCAAGGTGGGCGGCATCGACTACGTGGCCGGCATCATGAACAACCTGGACCGCTCCAGCGAAAAGTCTATCTTCGACGGTTTGTCCGCCCACAACTCCGAGCTGGCCGACGAGATCCGCAAGCGGATGTTCGTGTTTGAGGATATTATCACCATGGATGACCGCTCGGTGCAGCGGTTTGTCCGGGACTGCGATCCCAGAGATCTGGTGCTGGCCCTGAAGACCGCCAACGCCGACGTGTCCAACAAGTTGTTCACCAATATGTCCGCCCGTATGGCCGAGAGTATCAGAGACGACCTGGAGGTTACCACCAACGTACGTATGAAGGACGTGGAGGACGCTCAGCAGCGCATTGTGGGCGTCATCCGCGACCTAGAGGAGAGAAACGAAATCATCATCATGAAGGGCGGAAAGGACGATATCATTGCGTAACATCCTGAAGGGGTTCCTGGAGACCAAAGCGGAGACTTACGTTCTGCCCGACGCCAATGAGATCCGCCTTGAGGGAGAGGAGGAGTTTCTCCCCCAGGCGGAGGAGGAGCCGGTTTCCGAACAGCCGCTGGACATTACCATCGGCGGGGAGGAGACGGAGAAGCAGGCGGAACCGGAGCCGCCCCCCGAACCAAAGAAGGAGACCCCTGTCCACTATGCCCAGCTGCAGGCCGAACTGATCTTGAATCAGGCCCGGGAGGAAGCGGAACAGATCCTGGCCCAGGCCCGGGAACAGGCGCTGGGCGAGCAGGAGGAGATCCGGGCGGGCGCCCGGGACGAGGGCTACCGGGACGGTTATGCGCAGGGTATTGCCAAGGCCATGGACGACTCGGTCCGAGATCGGGAGGCCACTGCCGCCCGGCTGGAGAAAGAGGTCAAGGCCTTTCTGGAGAAGGCCTCGCTGGCCCGGGAGGAGATGCTTCTCCAGACGCGGGAAGAGCTGCTGGAGTTGTGCTTGTCCATTGCTGAAAAAGTGGTGCGGGTAAGCCTGAAAAGCAGCAGCGAGGTCATCGTCCGCATGATTCAAACCGCTACTGAGAGAATGAAGCGGCAGGAGTGGGTCCATATCTATATCTCCGGCTGCGATGCCCGCCAGATGGCGCAGATATCCCCGGCCCTCACCACCACCCTGGGCGCTCTGTCCCAGCACATCAAGGTGGTCCCCATGGGAGATGACGAGGGCGGCACCTGTATCGTGGAGACTCCGGAAGAGATTGCGGACGCCAGCGTGTCTACCCAGATGTCCAACATTCGGGATGTTCTCTACGACCAGATGGGGGCCTACTGGTCCCAGTAAGAGGAGAACGGTATGTTTCGAGAGCTGATCCCATCCGTCCGCTCCGCCGAGACGGTGGGCAGAACGGGAAAAATCGAAAATATCGTGGGCATGTCCATTGAGGCCTCCGGTGGCCGCGCCGCCATCGGCGATATCTGCCGCATCTACTCCAACGAGTCGGGAGGCCAGATCCCCGCCGAGGTGGTGGGCTTCAAAAATGACCACATCCTGCTGATGCCCTACGCCAACATGAGTGGGATTTCTGCGGGCAACTTTGTCCGCAACACTGGAAAGCGCCTTACCCTTCCGGTGGGACCCTTTCTGCGGGGGCGGGTGATCAACGCGCTGGGGCAGCCTATTGACGGGCTAGAGCCCTTCCAGCGGGGAGACACCTTCTCTGTGGACAGTACCTACATTAACCCCATGGCCCGCCCCCCTATTCGGGAACGGATGGAGTTCGGAGTCAAGGCCATCGACAGCCTGCTGACTATCGGCAAGGGCCAGCGTATTGGAATCTTCGCCGGTTCTGGTGTGGGCAAATCCACTCTGATGGGCATGATTGCCAAAAACGTAAAGGCGGACATTAACGTTATCGCCCTGGTGGGCGAGCGCGGCCGCGAGGTTTTGGAGTTCATGCAGAAGGACCTGGGAGAAGAGGGCATGCGCCGAAGCGTGCTGGTGGTAGCCACCAGCGACCAGCCCGCCATGCTGCGGATGAAATGTCCCAGCGTGGCCACCAGCATCGCCGAGTACTTCAGCGGTCAGGGCTACGACGTGTTGCTGATGATGGACTCCCTGACCCGTTTCGCCATGGCCCAGCGGGAAATCGGCCTGGCCATCGGGGAGCCGCCGGTGGCCAGAGGATACACGCCCTCCATGTACGCGGAAATGCCCAAGCTGCTGGAACGCAGCGGAAACTTCGAAAAGGGTTCTATTACCGGCGTCTACACCGTATTGGTAGAGGGCGACGATACCAACGAGCCCATCGCCGACACGGTCCGGGGCATTCTGGACGGCCACATCGTCCTCTCCCGGCAGCTGGCCAACGCCAACCACTTCCCCGCCATCGACGTGGGGGCCAGCATCTCCCGTCTGATGGTGGAGATTGTCTCCCCGGAGCACCGGAAGCTGGCCGGCCAGCTGAGAGACATCATGGGCGTGTACGAGAAAAACGCCGACCTGGTGTCCATCGGCGCCTACAAGTCGGGCACCAATCCCAAGCTGGACCACGCGCTGTCCAAGATGGACGCCATCAACCAGTTCCTGATGCAGGGCACAGACGAGGCTTTCTCCTACGAGGAGAGTTTGGCGCAGCTGCGGCGTATTCTGAAATAGCGTGACCGATGCAGGGGCGGATATCATCTGTCCGGAAGCATATTTTCTCTTAAGATTCTGCGGACGTGTGATATGCGCCCCTGCACAGGAAATCCCTCTAAAAAGGAGAGATTTAACGGATGAAAAAATTCCGCTTTTCACTGGAGACCGTTTTGGATTACAAAAATCAGGCCTTGGACGCCCTCCGGGCGGAGCACGCCAGCCTTCTGGCCCGGGTGCGGAACCAGGAGCAGGTAATTGAGGATCTGGAGACGGAACACCGCCAGGCGGACCAGGAGTTTACTCAGCGGAAGCTGGAGGGCATCAATGTGGTGGACGCCCTGAGCTATGAGACCTACCTGCGCTCTCTGGAGCAGAAGCTGCAGGAGGAGTATCGAAAGCTGGAAAAGCTGCGCCATATGGAGGAGCAGAAGCGGAGCCAGGTGGTGGAAGCCCGGAAGGAGACGGCCACCATTGAGAAGCTGAAGGAGCACAAGCTGGAGGATTACCGCAAAGCGGAACAGAAGGACGAGGAACAGCGCATTGAGGAGTTTGTCTCCACCACCCGCGCCATGGCGGCAATGGGTATGTAACAAGGTGAGTTACACTTTTTAAGTGTTTCTCTATAGAACGGGTCACAGGAAGGAGGTGAACGCAAGTGAGTACGCCGCTTTCATTCTGTGATGTCAGCGCACGGTATGGGCAGACGCCCGTTCCTCAGCCGACCGTTGAGGGACAGACCGGCTGGAACCCCAAGCGACTCTTTTTGGATCTTATGCTCAAGTTCCGGGAACAGCAGGAGGAGAACGCGAAGCAGGCCGAGGAAGATGCTCTGATGGCCATGATCGACGCCATGAACGCCTCGGAAGAGGACAAAGCGTCGGGCAAGACGGAGAGAACTCTGACCGATTCCCTGGCAAATGCCGGCAAGGCCATCACGGCCCAGCACGAGACCGTGCTGGAGGACGGCACCAGGCAGGTGGAGTGGGTAGACCCCACCACCACGCTGACGGTGCAGGTCCTGATGTCCTGCCTGGGCGACCGGTTCACATGGGAACAGGCCGACAAAATCCAGGAAAACCAGGACAAAGCCCAGGCCGACCAGGAGCAGGAGAACGTGGAGGAGCGTTTGGAAGTCACACAAGCGCGCAGCCCTGGCGACACCATTGACCCAGACAGCATTTGAAAGGAGGTGAAACAGACATGAACGTAAACGACCAATGGATGCTGGAAAAGATGCAGCAGATGGCCGCCAACATGGCCGCTTCCCTGCCCCAGGCGGGCCAGAACACCGACGCGGGCAAGCCGGAAAAGGGCGAGAGCTTCAAGGACATGATGAATAAGGCCAAGGACACCAAGGTGGAGGCCCCTAAGAAGGACACTGCTGTCCAGAAGAAGGAGCCGGTCCAGAAGACGGAGCAGAAAACGGTCACCGATATGAAGGATCCCCGGATCAAGGCGATGGACCCCGCCACCCAGGCACAGATCGCAGCAGGCTTCCTGACCCCGTTGGAGACGGAAAGCGGCGATATCCTGCTTCGGATTGACGCCATGCCCGGCGCGGTGATTATCCCCACGCTGCCCAATGGTCAGATCGACTGGAGCAAGCCCTTCGTGCTTACCAACAGCGACGGAGAGCAGTTTGAGGTCTATCTGGACCCGGTGAACGGAGAACATGAACTGTTCCAGTTGATGGACAGCGGCGAGAAGAAGCAGATCGACCTGTTCCCCGAGCAGCCCAAGTCCGATCTTCTGGCCGGCCTGAAAAATCTGGATACGCCGGTCATGACCGGAGAAGGCAAGGTTACCACTCTGCAGGCGGCTATGGCGGATGCCGATGATCAGGACGACGCCAATTTGGACGCGTCCACGATGGCGGAGAAGCCCCTGTTTAAGGACGTGGAGGCTGCTCCCATCAAGGTGGGCGAGAACTACCAGCTGGACACCCAGCAGCCCGACATGGATGACAAACTGGCCGACGCCATCCGCTTTGCGGCCCAGCAGGGACTGCGGCAGATCGAAATCAAGCTGAGTCCTGAGAACCTCGGCAATCTCACTGTGAAGCTGACCCAAGCCTCAGACGGTACCCTTCAGGTAGTGCTTCACACGGCCAACGCCAAGGCGGCCAACCTGCTGAATCAGCATTTGGACAATCTGAACGCGGCCCTTCAGGGCTACAATCAGAGCAGCGAAGTCCGGGTGGAGGTCCAGCGGGGGGAAAACAGCCAGCAGGCCCAGCAGCAGCAGACCGACCCGGACGGCCACAACCAGCAGCAGCAGCAACAGCAGCAACACCGGCAGGAGAGTGAGAACAACGGCGATTTTATCCAGAAACTCCGGTTAGGACTGTTTGGGCTGGACGACATTATTTAACAGGAGGTGGAACAATTATGGCGGATTCTTTGCTGAAGACCGGGCCTGATATTATGACCCGCTATTCCGACTACAGCACCGGCGGCCGGGATATCTATACCAACCCTGCGGACTGGGATAAGGAACAGGCCCTCTACGAAGACAAAACGACCTTATCCTTCACCGATATGCTGGGTCTAATGGTCGCTCAGTTCCAGAACCAGACCATGGACAATCAGGCCAGTACGACCGACATGATGAATCAGCTGGTTCAGATGAGCTCCATGCAGGCCATGACCGAGATGAGCACCCAGATCAAGGAGCTGACCCTGGCCAACGTGATGAGCTACTCCGCGTCCCTGGTGGGGAAGACGGTTACCGTCGGCGTATACAACGAGGAGACCAAGGAGACAGAGGAGATTGTGGGCGTGGTGCAGGGCACCGGCACCTACAACGGCCAGCAGGTTATCTACCTGGATAACGGAAAGGGCTACTTCCTGAACGAGATCATGGCCGTGGGTACGCTGCCTCCTAAGCCGGAGACGCCTGAGGAACCCGACGAGGACGGCGACAAGACAGAGGGGACCGATACCGACAACAGCACCGATACCGACAAGGACGACAGCACCACCACCGGTACCGACAACACCACAGATAACGCAGGAAGCACCGGGGCGGGCGGCGACGGTTCGGTCGGTTGAGGCGAAGCGGTCAGGAGGGAATCTGACCACAAATAAGCGGACAGGAGGTCCGCGAAGAAAGTAGAGGCTGGTATTATGGCAGAACGCATCCATTCCATCCAGGGCGTGTCCCAGGTGGAGCGCGTCCAACGGGTCAGTCAGCTCAGTCGGCCGGCGTCCGGACAGTTTGGCGCTCTGCTGAACCGGGAGATACGAACTGCGGCTGAGCCCGCGATCTCCTTCTCCAAGCACGCCCAGAGCCGGGCCGCAGAACGGGGCATTCAGGTGGACGATACGCTGATGGGCCAGCTGGCCGACTCGGTTGAGAGAGCCCAGGCCAAGGGAGCCACCAATATCCTGGCTTTTGACGCTACTCGGGCCTTTATCATCAATGTCCCCCACGGGCGGGTGATTACCACCATGTCCCAGGAGGAGATGGAGGAAAATATTTTTACGAATATCGACGGCGCTGTACTGCTGAAATAACGCAAGAGCAGGACCTTTATGGATGCTTTGGTTCCCTGTCCGACTGACAGGGGACCGGCAGCGCCAAAGAAAGGAAGTAATTTAGCGATATGACAGGTGCAATGTATGCTGCCATTGGCGGCCTGAAATCCCACATGACCAAGCTGAATGTAATCGGCAACAACGTGGCCAACGTGAACACCCACGGCTACAAGGCCCAGCGTATGACCTTCCAGGAGTCCATCTACACCACCAGCAAGTCCGGCTCCAACGGCGGCGTGACCATGGGCGGCAACAATCCCTCTCAGATCGGCTACGGCTGCTCCGTGGGTTCCATCGACCTGAACATGAGCCCCTCCACCTACGCGCCCACCGGCGTGGGCCTGGACTGCATGCTCACCGGCGAGGGCTTCTTCATGGTGGGAGACAAGATCGAATATGAGAGGGACGAAACGACAAATCCCCCTACCATCACTGGTCATGGAATCCAGAGCGCCAGCGATTTGACCGAGCCGCTTCTCACCCGTGTGGGCAACTTCTGGGTGGACGCCGACGGCTATATCTGTAACCGTGACAACAAGGTTCTCTACGGCTTTGCCCGGGTGCAGAACCCTAACTATAACCCAAATGCTAAGCCCGATGAAATCAAGGCCGATCCCAGCATTGCTGAGCCCACCATTATCAGCACCGAGCTGGTTCCCCTGCGGATACCCCTGTCCGCTGCCGCGCCCAACAAAGATAATGGAGGGCTAGATGCCAATGGCGAGGCCCTCTGGGAGGAGGGCGACCCCGTCTACCCCTATCTGAGCGGGTCAAAAGAGAACCGGTATCCCTCCTATAAGGATAAGGCAACGAATGCTGGCGGGGGAACAGTCACCTATCCGCTTACTGGCACCCAGATCGCGGTGGCCCAGAACACCAACGAGAACCGTATCTCCGACGAGATGCCCGTGCAGCTGAAGAGTATGCAGATTGGCACTGACGGTTCTGTCATCGGCACCTGCAACGGCAAGACCGTGGTCATCGGCTATGTGGCCATCGCCAGCGCCGACAGCCCCGACGGCGTGACCCATATGGACGGTTCCTACTACAAGGCCATGGGCGGCGCGGGCAACCTGCGTGTTGCCTCCCTGGTGGACCTGCCCACCAAGTATCTGGGCAACCAGGAAACCCCCAAGGCTGATACGGATCCTCAGCCCAAGGCTGCGGACGCCATCCTGTCAGATTCCACCAACTCCATCAAGAACGGCGGCCTGGAGGCCTCCAGCACCGACGTGGCCAACGAGTTCGCCGAGATGATCACCACCCAGCGCGGCTATCAGGCCAACACCCGTATTATCACCGTTACCGACTCCATGCTGGAAGAACTGGTGAACATGAAGCGGTAATTTTAGCAGTTTCTTCAGAGAAATGCGGCCCGCTTATGAAAGAGGACTCGCTGTAAGGCGGCTGGGGGATTGCGGATGATTAAAAAACGGAATCCCCCCGCCGCTGGGCGGCGTCCGGCGGCCCTTCCCCTCTGGCAAGGGGGCTTGAGAGGGAAATTGCCCATACAGCGGGCGAGAAAAGGAAAGGAAGGTTTATCATGATTCAACTGACCAAGCGTAACGGAGAGCGTTTTTTGGTGAACCACCATCAGATTGAGAGCATTGAGATGATTCCAGAGTCCAAAATAGTCATGATGAACCGGGACTATTTTATTGTGCGGGAAGACCCTGACACCATTATCAAACGTATTACAGAGTACAATGCCAAGGTGCAGGACGTATATCGTTCCCTGACCGTCGTAGACCGGCGCTGAGCCGCGCCGGTCCTCGGGGCGCATTGGAAAGGCACCGCGCCTGCGTCGCAGAGACCCAGCGCCTTTCCAATGTGCCCTGGATAGAAAAAAGATTCCCCTGTACGGGGAGAGGAGTGGACCTATGAATATTACATATATCATTGGTGTTGTCGCGGCTTTCGGCGTTATGGTTATCGGTATGATGCAGGGCGGTGACGCAGGATTCCTGACACCCGGTCAGTTGGGCAACTTTATTGATGGCGCTTCCGTGTTCATTACCATTGGCTGTACGTTCGCCGTGCTGGTCGCCTCTTTCCCTCCCAGCGCGCTGAAGGCCATCCCCAAGCACTTTCAGGTGCTGATGAACACCAAAAAATATAATCCTATGGCTGTGATCGACAAGCTGGTGGAGCTGGCCCAGGTGGCCCGTAAAAACGGCCTGCTGGCGCTGGAGGAGATGGGGAACCAGGAGACCGACCCCTTCTTCAAGCAGTGTATCATGCTCATCGTGGACAACAACGACGCCGACCAGGCCAAGGAAATCATGATGAACGACATCGAGCAGTCCTCCGCCCGGCACGAGGATGCCGCCGGCATGTACGACAAGGCGTCCTCCGTGGCCCCGGCCTTCGGCATGGTGGGTACGCTGGTAGGTCTGATCAACATGCTGAAGGGCATGAACCTGGACGGCGACGGCGCCAGCAACATCGGTACCGCAATGGGCACCGCTCTGATCACAACCCTGTACGGCTGCGTGCTGGCCCATATGATCTTTGGGCCCATCGCCACCCAGCTGCGCCAGCGTGACGAGGAGGAGATGCTCTGCAAGCTCATTATTGTAGAGGGCATCATGTCGATTCAGGCCGGCGCCAACCCCAAGTTCCTTCGGGAGAAGTTGCTCACCTTCCTGGGCCAGAAGCAGCGCGACGGCGCAGGCAAGAAGGGCGGCAAGGGCGAGTAAGCCCTGTGTGAATTGAGGTGAAACCATGGCTAGCATTAAAAAGAAAAGCTCCGGCGGCGGAGGCGGCGCCAACTGGATGGATACCTATGGCGACATGGTAACCCTGCTGCTGTGTTTCTTCGTTCTGCTGTACTCCATCTCCACCATCGATCAGGAGAAGTGGATGATCGTGGTCAAAAGCTTCAATCGGGACGCTCTGACCAGCGACAACATCTCTCCCGGCCCTGTCGGAGATAAGACCGATCAGGGCGGTAACGCAATGCCCGTGCCCGACTTGAACAACGAGGTGGACCAGGCCCTGGATGAGCTGTATGATTTTCTGGTGGAGTACACCGAGCAGCAAAATCAGGAGGGCGAGGGCAGCATCGCGGTCAGTCAGGGCGACGACTTCGTCTTTATTTCCTTTGACGACGCGGTCTTCTTCGATGGCGACAGCTCCCTGCTACGTAAGGACGGCAAGGAGCTGCTGGACGATATTATCCCCGCCCTGGCCCAGGCCGGCCCCTATATTGACGAGCTTCGGGTGCTGGGCCACACCGCCCAGGGCAGGGCCAACCAGCCAAACGACCCCCGCTTCGACCGCTATCTGGCCTCTGACCGGGCAACGGAAGTTGTCCTTTATATACAGCAGCGCGTTCCCGCAGAGGCCTTGCACCCGGGCCGCCTGGTGGCCGAGGGCTACGGCCAGTGGCGGAGCATTTCCCCCAACGATACCGGCGCAAACCGGGCCAAAAACCGCCGCGTGGAGCTGATCATCACCGGTCGGGACCTGGAGAACGCACTGAACGACAACTACCGGCAGTATTATACTATGGCTGACACCAACACCGGCGGCAGTACAGAATTTGCCTCAGACGGCAACGCCGCCATGAGCTACACCACCAACGGCAATTGAGCCGGGACGAACTGCGCCCCATTCAGGGGCGGAGAGAGCATTTTCTAAAATGAGGGAACAATATGGCTGAAGTCTTATCGCAAAGTCAGATAGACGCCCTTTTGAACGCGGCCAGGAGCGGAGAACTGGACGTGGACAAGCCGGCGGAGAAATCTGAGGAGAAAAAATATCGTAAATATGACTTTTACAGCCCGCGCAAGTTCACCAAGGACAGGCTGAAGATGCTCAACAGCATCTTTGAGAGCTATGCCCGGGTTATCAACTCCCGGATCAATGCCCTGCTCCACGCCACCTGTGAAATTGAGGTGGACAGCGTGGAGGAGCAGCGGTACTACGAGTTTTCCAACGCATTGACGGAGAGCGACGTGGTGGTCCTGTCGGAGATCGATCAGGCGCAGCTCCAGGGCGACGACCCCATCCTGGTCCATATGGACACGCCGGTGGTGCTGTCCATGCTGGACCGGATGATGGGCGGCGAAGGCGAACCGGACCCGCTGCTGCCAAATGACTATAAGCTGACCGATCTGGAGCTGAACATGTACGACGACCTGATCGCCGACCTGATTCCCATTCTGGGCAGCAGCTGGGAGAACTATATAACCCTTCAATTCTCCTATGTCCGCACCGAGGTGAACCCCACTCTGGTCCAGCTCATCGGCTACGATGAGACGGTGGTTATTGTGGGTCTGACCATTAAGTTCCCCAACTGCACAGGTCGGATGAGCCTGTGCCTACCGGGCGAGATGCTGACCAATGTTTTCAGTGAGATCAGCAAAAATACCAGCCGCCGCACTACCGGCGAAGATAAGTCCGAGGAGATTTTTGATTCTCTGCGGGACTCCGAGCTGGAGATTGTGGCCGAGCTGGCCCGAACTCGGATACTACTCAGTGACCTGTACCACCTGAACGTGGGAGACGTGGTAGATATCAAGAGATCCAAAGACTCCCCGGTATTCCTGAACATCGGCGGGCGAAGGTGGTTTGACGGACGTATGGGCACCAGCAACAAGCGGGTGGCCGTGAAAATCGGAGAGACCTACATCAAAGTGTAGGCTAAAAGGAGCGAATCTGGATGGAAGATACTATTTTTAACCCGATGGAAATAGACGCCATCGGGGAGATCATGAACATCAGCCTGGGCTCCTCGGCCACCGCGGCGTCTAATATGCTGGATCACCGGGTGGACATCACCACACCAAGAGTAAACGTGGTCAATGTGGAGGACTTTACCCTCGGCAAGATTGAGCCGGCGGTGGGTGTGGAGATTAAGTATGTCTGCGGCCTGGAGGGCAGCAACATCATGCTCCTAAAGCGCAGCGACGTGCGGGCTATCACGGACATCCTGCTGATGACCGAGACGCCGGACGAGGAGTTTGAGCTCAACGAGCTGTCGATCAGCGCCGTGTGTGAGCTGATGAACCAGATGATGGGCTCGTCCTCCACGGCCCTGTCGGACCTGCTGGGCCGGATGGTGAACATCTCCACCCCTGAGTCCTTTGAGCTGCAGGACCTGGACAAGGTGAAGGAGGAGCACTTTCCGGTTACCCACGGCCCTGTGGTGGTGGTCCGGTTCAACCTGATCATCGAGGGTGTTCTGGACAGTGAGTTCATGAATGTCATGTCTGTGGAGCTGGCCCGCGAGCTGGTATCGGGTTTTGGCCTGGATGAGCCTGCGCCTGCGCCGGCCCCTGCTCCTGCCCCCGCCCCTGCTCCTGCCCCCGCGCCTGCGCCCGCGCCCGCCGGCGGCGCGACCATGAGTCAGGAGGAGATCGAGAGGATGATGGCGGGCGGCGTCCCTGCGGCGGCGCCCGGCGCCCCGTCGGCGGCCATGACGCCTCCTGCGGCGCCTCCGGGAATGCCTCCTGCGGGAGAGATGCCCGGTTACCCCGGCTATCCTCCTTACGGCCAGTACCCCTACCCCTATCCGCCCTATCCCATGTATCCGCCTCAGCCTGCGGCGCCTGATCCCAAGGTGATCAACGCACAGCCCAGCCGGATGAAGGAGCTGAGCGCGGAGAGCCAGCTGAACCAGGAACAGAAGGACAATCTGGACCTGATCCTCTCCGTCTCTCTGGAGGTGGCGGTGGAGATCGGTCGGACCCGGAGAAAGATTCAGGATATTCTGTCCTTCTCCAAGGGATCTCTGGTGGTGCTGGACAAACTGGCGGGTGACCAGGTGGACCTGCTGGTAAACGGGCAGTGCGTGGCCAAGGGAGATGTGGTGGTCATCGACGACAACTTCGGCATTCGCATCACCGAGATTTTACAGAAGCCTGATATCAATGTGCTGACCCAGGGCTGAGCCCTTTCACAATATATCAAAGATACAATCAACTATTTTTGAAAAGGATGGTTAACTATGGCTAAGATTCTTACAGTTGACGACGCTGCTTTTATGCGCAAGGTCATCAAGGACACCCTGAGCAAGGCCGGCTACACTGAGATTTATGAGGCTGAGGACGGTGCTATGGCGGTGGAAAAGTACAACGAGCTGAAGCCCGACCTGGTACTGATGGACATCACCATGCCCAACATGGACGGCCTGGAGGCTCTGAAGGCCATTCGCGCCGCCGATGCCAGCGCCAATGTGGTCATGTGTTCCGCCATGGGGCAGGAGACCATGGTCATCGACGCTATCCGTTCCGGCGCGAAGGACTTTATTGTCAAGCCCTTTAAGCCTGAGCGTGTGCTGAAGACTGTTACCTCCATCGTGGGCGAGCCCTGATGAAAAACGGGCCCGAGGTCCTCTCCGTGCTGGGTCTGCTGGCTGTTGTTCTCCTGGTGCTGGCCGGTGCCTATCTCTTCACTCGCTGGGCGGGGCAGAGTTTAGGCGGCGGGCTGCTTTCCGCCAGGAGTAACGGCCGCCTTCAGGTGTTGGACCGGGCCGCCGTGGGCCGTGACCAGAACCTGCTGGTGGTGCGGGCAGGGCAGCGATATCTGCTGCTGGGCAGCACCTCTGCGGGACTGACCCTGTTGGCTGAGCTGACCCGGGAGGAGGGGGAAAACTGGGAGTCGCCCGCCCCTCCCCAGGGACCGGAGCAGAAACGCCCCATGGATTTCCGTGCCCTGATGCAGCGGCTGAGAGAGAAGTAACAACAAAGTGCCGGTGAATGGATCGAGGTGAGGAAGGATGCCGACCGACGCGCTGATCAATGTAAACGGCGACAGCGTGCAGACGCTGGAAATTTTACTGCTGACCACCGTCCTGATGCTCCTGCCCTCGCTGATCATCATGATGACCTCCTTCACCCGGTACATAGTGGTCTTCTCGTTCCTGCGCACGGCCATGGGTACTCAGCAGACGCCGCCCAATATGGTGCTGATTGGAATGGCTCTCATTTTGACGCTGTTCACCATGAGTCCAACTCTGGCCCAGATTAATGAGGAGGCATTTGCCCCCTATCAGGCGGAGGAAATTACTCAGGAGGAGTTCTTCCAACGGGCTCAGGTGCCTCTTAAGCGGTTTATGGGGAAGTGGTCGTCGCTGGACAGTGTGGAGCTGTACTGCAATATTTCGGGCACCGCTTCTCCGACTACGGAGGAGGAGGCAGAAAATCTGCCCCTGACAGTGCTGATTCCTGCCTTCGTCACCAGCGAACTGAAGAAGGCCTTTGAGATCGGTTTCCTGCTGTTCATTCCCTTTATGCTCATCGACATGGTGGTGGCTTCCACCCTGATGTCCATGGGTATGGTTATGCTTCCGCCTTCCATGATCTCCACCCCCTTTAAACTGTTGCTGTTTATCCTGCTGGACGGCTGGCAGCTGCTGTTTTCCACCCTGGTGGCGGGCTTCGGCTTTGGGTAAGGAGGAAACATGGATATCAATTCAATTACCCAACTGATGCGGGAGGGCGTGTGGGTTGCCATTAAGCTGGGTGGCCCCATGCTGGTGCTGAGTATGGCGGTGGGTGTGCTGATTGCCATTTTTCAGGCGGTCACCCAGATCCATGAGCAGACCTTGGGCTTTATCCTCAAGCTGATAGTGGTTATTCTAGTCCTTCTGGTAGGAGGAGGCTGGATGATGGAGACCTTGTTGGATTACGCCCACAAAGTCTTTACGCTGATGGCTACCCGCTAGAGGAGGGCTACGCTGTGGACTTTACCTCCCTTACCCTGTTTTTGATGATTACCGGACGTATGACCGGCTTTGTGGTGTTCAATCCCATCTTCGGTCGGCGGGGCATCCCCAACATTGTAAAGGCGGGCTTTATCCTGCTTCTGTCTTTGTGCGTCTACGCTGTGACGCCCCAGCGGCTTGAAATGCCTGCCACGCTGCTGGGCCTGGCCTTTACCTTCCTGATGGAACTGTTTTTGGGCTATGTGCTGGGTCTGGTGGTCAATTTCTTCTTTTACATTCCCCTGATGGCCGGCTCTCTGATCGATATGCAGATGGGCCTGTCCATGGCTGCCACCTATGACCCGGCCTCGGGCATTCAGGTGACGGCTACCTCCACACTGCTTAACGTGCTGATGACCCTGCTGTTTTTCGCGGCCAACGGCCACCACACCCTGATTCGTATTTTTGCCGGCTCCGGGTTGGCGGTCCCCTTTGGGACGGTGGCGCTGGGAGAGAACTTCTATGGCGCCATGGTGGAGCTGTTTATTGAATGTACCCTTCTGGGCATCAAGCTGAGTATGCCTGTGCTGGGTGCGGAGCTGCTGGGCCAGGTGGGAATGGGCATCCTGATGAAGGTCATCCCCCAGATTAACGTGTTTGCCATCAACATTGAGCTGAAGGTGATTGTCGGTCTGGTGATGATTCTGCTGCTGATGACCCCGTTTAGCGAGTTTTTGCTTCATGTGGAGAGAGAGATGCTGGTGACCCTTCAGCATGTGCTGCCCCTTATGTCGGGCTGAAGAATTACGATTATTCGGCTGACAGAGGGGGGATTACTCCATGGCCGGCGACTCCAAAACCGAAAAGGCGACACCAAAAAGACGACGGGACGAACGAAAAAAAGGTAACGTCCTGATGAGCAAGGACGCCGTAGCTGTGGCCACCCTGATCGGAAGCCTGTTTATGGTGCAAATCATGGGCGGCGTGGTGATGGAGCAGGTAAAGGGCCTGCTGTCCTTCTGCTTCAGCTGTGCGGCCGCCAATACAGTGGATGTGGTCCCGGGTCTGCTTGGCAGACTGTTCAAAACTTTTGTGCTGACCTTTATCACCATCGCCGGCCCTTTCCTGGGGGTTACCGCAGTTCTGGTGGTGGGCGTGACCTTTTTCCAGACCAAAATGCTGGTGGCCGGCGAGTCCATAAAGCCAAAATTTAGCCGAATCAGTCCTCTGCAGGGCTTTAAACGGCTGTTTTCCCTGCGCAGCATCATTGAGGCCCTGAAAGGCATCCTGAAAATCTCAGTCCTGCTGTTTCTGATCTACAACTACTTCAGCCATGTGGCGCTGAGCTTCAGTCGCTTTCTGGATATGACTCTCCAGCAGTCCTGCACCATCCTCTTTGAGGACATTGTAACCTTGGTCATTCAAATCGCGGTGGCCTTTACGGTGCTGGCCTTTTTTGACTACCTCTACCAGTGGTGGGACTACGAGCGTCAGCTGAAGATGTCCAAGCAGGAGATTAAAGAGGAGTACAAACAGATGGAGGGCGATCCCCAGGTCAAGGGGAAGATCAAGCAGATCCAGCGCCAGCGGGCCCAGCAGCGTATGATGCAGCAGGTGCCCGACGCGGATGTGGTCATCCGTAACCCGACCCACTTTGCGGTGGCCCTGCGCTACCATGAGCAGGAGGACAGCGCCCCGGTGGTACTGGCCAAGGGGATGGACGAGTTGGCCCTGCGCATTGTCAAGGTGGCGGAGGAACATCAGGTCTCCGTGGTGGAGAATGTGCCCCTGGCCCGTGCCCTGTACGCCTCTGTAGACCTGAACAAGGAGATCCCTCCTGAGCTTTACGGCCCGGTGGCTGAGGTGCTGGTCTACGTGCTCAAGCTGGACGAGAAGGTCCAATAAATTTGCAAATAAGGCCCTGTGGGGCGTTTTGATCATGTTCGGGAAAGGATGACACCATGCGGCGTATTTTTCAAAACAGCATAGCCCTTATGGTGGTGGTCATCGTTCTGTTCCTGATTGTTCCCCTGCATGAGAGCTTGCTCGATATATTAATTATCACCAATATCTCCCTGTCCATCGTGATTTTGATGATCACCATGACCATTTCCGAGGCGTTGGAATTTTCTATTTTTCCGTCCCTGCTGCTGATCACTACCCTGTTTCGCCTGGGGCTGAACGTGTCCACTACCCGGTCCATCCTGAGCTACGACGGCAACGGCGAAGTGGGCACGGCGGTGATCCGTACCTTTGGCCAGCTGATTACCCAGGGAAACATCGTACTGGGCATTATCATCTTCTTTATCATTGTGCTGGTGCAGTTTATTGTTATCACCAAGGGTGCCGAGCGCGTGGCTGAGGTAGCCGCCCGCTTCACCCTGGACGCTATGCCCGGCAAACAGATGGCTATCGACGCCGACCTCAGTTCCGGGTTGATTAACGAGCAACAGGCCCGGGAGCGCCGGTCCAAGATTCAGCGGGAGGCCGACTTCTACGGCGCTATGGACGGTGCCACCAAGATCGTCAAGGGCGACGCCACCATGTCGCTGATCATCACCGCCATCAACCTGATTGGCGGCATCATCATCGGTTCCATTAATGGGGTGGGAGATCTGGGCGCTGTGGCGCAGACCTATTCCATCGCCACCATCGGCGACGGTCTGGTGTCTCAGCTTCCCGCGCTGATGATCTCCACAGCCACCGGCATGATCGTTACCCGTTCGGTGTCTGATGGCAGCCTGAATACTGACGTGATCGAGCAGTTTGCCCGTCAGCCCCGAGCCATCCTCACCGCCGGCGCGGTTCTCATTATCCTGGGGCTGATTCCCGGCACGCCTACCGCCCCGCTGCTGGTCGTGGGTGTGGGCCTGGTGGTGTTCGGCTATATCATGAGCGGCCGGCTGGATAGAAAAGAAGCCGCTCAGATGGCGCAGGCCGAGGAGCCGGTCGAGATGGATATGACGGCCGCCCCCAGCGAGACCGACTACTACAAGGATATCAACAACGTGTACGGGCTGCTCAGTGTGGACCCCATTGAGATGGAGTTCGGCTACAGCCTGATTCCCCTGGTGGACGAGAGCAGCGGCGGCAAGCTGATCAGCCGTATTGTGATCTTCCGCCGGCAGTATGCCCAGGATATGGGCTTTGTGATTCCCTCTATCCGCCTCCACGACTCCTCCGCGCTGGGTACCAACCAGTATGTGGTGAAGATCAAGGGGGAGGAGGTGGCCAGGGGCGAGATTCTGGTGGACTACTACCTAGCCCTGGAGCCCGTCAGTCCCGCCGGCGAGATCGATGGCATCGAGACCATTGAGCCCGCTTATGGAATTCCCTCCCGGTGGATTCTGCCGGAGAATAAGGAGATGGCGGAGATTTATGGCTACACCGTGATCGACCCGCTGTCCGTCATGCAGACGCACCTGTCTGAGGTGGTCCGCCGTCACGCCTATGAGCTGCTGGGCCGTGCGGAGGTCATCCAGCTGGTGGAAAACCTGAAAAAGACCTCCCCCGAACTGGTGGAGGAAGCCATCCCCAACGTGCTGTCCTATGCCAATCTAGAAAAAATCCTCCGCAATCTGCTGAAAGAGGGGGTCCCCATCCGAGACTTGGCCACCATTCTGGAGACGGCTGTGGATTCCCTGATGACCACCAAGGACATGGATATGGTATGCGAGAACATCCGCGTGGCCCTCAGCCGCACCATTACCCGCCGCTTCTGTGAGCATGGGCAGCTCCGGGTGGTCACGCTGGATGCCGAGGTGGAAAAGCGGGTGATCAACTCCCTGAGCAAGAACGAACAGGGCATCTACCTGGCAATGGGGCCCGACCTGATGCAGTCTATCGTCACCCAGTTGGCCGACTACCTGAAAAAATTCAGCGACCTGTCACAGACGCCCATTATCCTGACCAGTCAGGTCATCCGGGTTTATCTCAGCCGGATGCTGTCCCAGTTCTACCCTGGCGTCTATGTCCTCTCCTTTAACGAGATTACCAGCGATGTGCAGATTCAGTCCCTCGGCAACATCACCCTGGATTCGGCCCCGGCCAGACCGGAACGAAAGGCGGCCGCGGTATGACCCGGGAAGCGGCCGTCTCCAGGCAAGAGAAGTTGACCTGGAGTCAGGAGGAGCTGAACGCTCTGTCCACAGAGGAGCTGTTCCAAACCTACAAGCGAACCGGAAGCGAGGAGCTGAAATGGCCCCTGGTGATGCGCTATGTGGGGCTGGTGAAGACCATCGCTCTCCAGGTGCGAGGGGTGTACAGCAGCTTCGCCCAGGTGGACGATATCGTCAACGAGGGCCTGCTTACCCTGGCCGGCGCAGTGGATAAGTTCGATCCGGACAAGGGCATCAAGTTTGAAACCTACGTGTCCAAGCGCATCCGGGGGGCGGTGATCGATCTGGCCCGGCGGCAGGATTGGGTGCCCCGCAGCGTGCGCCGCAAGGCCCGGGATATCGATCAGGCCAGCAGCGAGCTGTTTTCCGAGCTGGGCCGTTACCCCACCGACCAGGAGATGGCCAATCGGCTGGGCATCAGTCAGAACCAGTACCAGGAAGATCTGGCCAGTTCCTCCATGTGCAACGTCCTCTCCCTGGACGCCCTCTTTGAAGACCGGGAGCAGAACGGCGGTGCGGAGGTGCCCGACGGAGGACTGGACAGCCGTCCGGAGGACTCTATGCTCCGCCAGGAGCTGCTGGAGACCCTGACCAAAGCCATCGAGTCCCTGCGCGAAAATGAGCAGACTGTGATATCTCTTTACTACCATAAAAATCTCAGCATGAAGGAGATCGCCCAGGTGATGGAGGTCAGCGAGCCGCGGATTTCCCAGCTCCACTCCCGGGCTATCCAGAAGCTGAAGCTGTACATGAACCAATACATGACCGGCGCCCGGTGAGGGCCGGGACCGAGAGGAGTTTTGCGCGATGATAAAGGGCTTTTACAATCTGACCTCCGGGATGCTGTCTCAGGGGCGGCGGCTGGATGTGGTGGCCAACAATATGACCAATATTTCCACCGCAGGCTATAAGGCCGAGCATTACACCGACCGCACCTTTGACGAGGTGATGGCGGTGCGCATCGGCAACAAGGACAAGTCCGTTTACCAGGAACTGCCCACCTATCAGGCCCACATCCTGGCCCCGGACCACCTGTATACCGACTTCAGCCAAAGTTCCTTTGAGGAGACCCGCCTGCCTCTGGATTTTGCTATTCAGGGAGAGGGCTTCTTCGCCATTCAGACGGCAGACGGCGTGGCCTACACCCGGGCGGGCAGCTTTACTCTGGATAACGAGGGGTATCTGTGTCTGTCTGAGTTGGGACGGGTGCTGGATCGGGAGAGCAACCCCATTCAGCTGCCCACCGATAAGCTGCAGACTGATAAACAGGGCAATCTGTCCACAGAGAACGGCGAGTATCTGGCCACTCTGGGCGTTTTCCAGTTTGAGGACAACGGCGAGCTGGAGCGCACCCCCTACGGTCTGTTCACCGGCGACGGCGCCCAGGTCAACGAGAATGTGACCATCCTCCACAAATGGGTGGAGAGATCCAACGTGAATCTGGTAAAAGAGATGGTCAAGATGATATCTACCCAGCGTGCCCTTCAGAGTGCCGCCCAGATGAGCAAGATTTATGATCAGGTCATCACCCGGGCTGTGAATGATATCGGCCGTATGCAGTAATCATCCGGGGCGCGGCCGCAGAGACACGGCGGTCGGCTCATCTTCCAGTGAAAGAAAGGCGTGAGTAAGCTATGAATATGTCCTTCTACACCGGCGCTGTGGGCGCGTTTCAGCAGCAGCAGCGCATGAACGTCCAGGCCAATAACATTGCCAACGTCAACAACTATGGCTATAAGGCGGAGAGGGCCACCTTCCACCATCTGATGTATGGCAATGTGACCGGGATCGACCAGGAGCAGCTGCCCAAGGGCACCGGCACCAAGATGGTGAAGGCCAGCGTGGACTATGAGAGCAGCGGCTATGTCGACACCGGTCGGGTGTTCGACTTCGCCATTATGGGGGACGGCTTCTTCGCGCTGTATGACCCCTCCAACGGGGAGATCTCCTACTCCAGAGACGGCGCCTTCATGATGGCCCGGTTTGAGATTCCCCCGGACGAGGACGCCGAGCCGGAGATCGACCCTGATACGGGGGAAGAGATCGAGCCCGAGAATACCATTGAGTGGCGTCTGTCCGACAACGAGGGGCGGTTTGTGCTGGACCGCGCGGGCAACTATGTTATCATTGATCCCGACGACAGGAAGGCCGATTTGGATATTGGCGTGTTTGATTACCGCATCTATGACGGCATGCTCCACGCCGACAGCGGTCGGTTTACCCCAGTTGAGAAGAACGGCGATTTGTATCTGGGCACCGGTACGGTGAAGCGGGGGGTTTTAGAGAGGTCCAATGTGGACCTGGCCCAGGAGCTGGTGAAGGTGATCGAGTCTCAGCGGGCCTACAGCTATGCCCTGCGGATGGTACAGACAACGGACGAGATCGAGCAGACCATCAACGGCCTGCCCAACTAAGCAGAAAGAGGGAATGCTGGGCATGATTAAGAACTTTGATCAGCTGACATCACTGGAGATCGATACCCTGCGGGAGATCGGCAGCATCGGCACCGGAAACGCCGCCACGGCGCTGTCACAGATGCTGGGGAAAGAGGTGCGCATTACCATGCCTGAAGTGCGCATCATGGGCTATAACGAAGCCATCGAGTGGATCGGCGGGCCGGAGGCTGTGACCGCCGGCGTATTGGTGAAGATGAGCGGCGATGTGGGCGGCATCATGCTGTCTGTACAAAAGCTGGAGTTGGTTAACTTCATCTTGGAGACCATGCTGGGCAAGGGTATTGAGGACTACGAGGAGCTGGAGGAGCTGCAGCAGTCCGCCCTAATCGAGATCGGAAATATCATGATTTCTGCCTTTGTGACCGCCCTGTCCGGGCTGGCAGGAATTAATATTAACCTTACCGTGCCCGCTTTTGCGGTGGACATGCAGGGGGCCATTTTGGCGGTGCCTATGGCTGAATACGGTGGAATGTCTGACTATCTAATGACCATCGGAGGCAATTTTGTATGCAACGGAAAGGAAATCCCCAGCCACCTGCTGCTGTCTCCCGACCTGCGCTCTCTGGATTTCTTACTGAGGAAGCTGGGCGTTAGCGATGAGTGAGCAGAAGCTGACAGTAGGGATCGCCGATATGAAGATGCTCAAGGGGGAGGGCATTCTGGTGACTTACGCGCTGGGCTCCTGCATCGGTCTGTGTTTTCACGATCCTAGGCTGCGGCTGGGGGCGCTGCTCCACATCATGCTGCCGCTGAACATGGAGACCGGGCGGGCCCATCCGCTGAAGTACGCGGATACCGGCATTAAGGAGACATTGAAACAGCTGGAAGCCAAGGGGGCTTCCCGCAGCCGGCTGACGGTGAAGATTGCCGGCGGGGCTAAGATGTTTGAGATTGCCGGAGGCAGTGGTCTGGGCAATATCGGACAACGAAATATTGAGAGTGTCCACGCCATTTTGAAGCGGGAGAATATCCGCCTGCTGGCGGAGGACGTGGGGGGCAAAGTGGCTCGAACCCTTCTCTTTGATGTGGCTAGCGGGCAGGGCTGTATCCGGTCCTACGGACAGAAGGATATCATTTTTTAAGCATCCAAAGCGCCGGACGGCGCCATCTGAAATAGAGTGAGGAGTGTCAAAAATGGCGGAGGTTCATAACAGCGGTATCCTTTTGGAGTCCGGTACCAACGAAATAGAGATCATGGAGTTCACCATCGACGGGAGCCTCTATGGCATCAACGTGGCCAAGGTACGGGAGATCATCTTGTCTGCGTCGGTGAAGGTTATGCCCCATGCCCACCCGGCGGTTGAGGGGATTTTCAAGCCTCGAGATGTTGTCATCACTGTAGTGGACCTGCCAAAGTACTTGGGTGTGGACAAGGAGAAGGGCGCGAAGGATCTGTTTATTATCACCAATTTCAATAAGATGTTCATCGCCTTCCGGGTACACACTGTGGTGGGAATCAGCCGGATCTCCTGGACAGATATCCACAAACCGGACAAGACGGTGTCCGGCGGGTCTGAGGGTGTGGCCACCGGTATTGCCCAATGCGGCGACGACTTGGTGACCATACTGGACTTTGAGCGTATTGTGGCGGAGATCGCCCCTGAGACCACCATTCAGATGGACGAAATTGAGCAGATGGGCCCCCGGGCCCGAAGCGACGAACCTATTTGGATTGCGGAGGATTCCATCCTCCTGTCCAAGATGATTGAGGACTGCCTGCGCAAGGCCGGATATGTCAATCTTCGCATGTTCCCCAATGGCCGGGAGCTGTGGGAAGCCCTCAATGCCCTGCCCAAGAGTCAGGACATCTTTAAGCGGGTCGCGCTGATTATTACCGACATTGAGATGCCCCAGATGGACGGCCATCGGCTGACCAAGCTGGTAAAGAGCAATGCCCGCTTCCAACCGATTCCTCTGATTATTTTCTCCTCTCTGATCAGCGAGGAGATGCGGATTAAGGGCCGGCAGCTGGGCGCCGATGAGCAGATGAGCAAGCCGGAGATCGGCCACCTGGTGGACGTGATGGACCAGCTGCTGAATAAAAAGGCGAGATAAAGAGAGGACTCAGGCGCTTTGACTGGATCACAAGAGAGGGACTTCACCCTGGGGCGGGCGAAGTCCCTCTTGTCTTGTACAGAAATCAACAGATAAGCTTGAAAATCGGGCGGAGTACTGACAGCACTGCTGTCAGAACCCCGCCAATGTTGTCGTCAATGCAGACTGCCGCTGAAGAAAAAGCCTGCGGTCATGTCCAGGTAGTTTCCGCCGCTGTAGGCGGGGTACTGCCGGCTGACTTCCGCCTTGAAGGCGGCGCTGTCCGGGCAGGAGGAGGCGAGGGCCTTCAGTCTCTCCAGATAGTCGATCTTGGTCTGGGCGTCCTTCAGATCCTCGGGGGTGTAGTGGGAGGTGAGGATCAGGTCATAGCCCCGCTGGATATAGCCCCGCAGCTGGGCAATCATTCCATCCGCGTGGCCTGCGCCCGCCACAATGGAGTGACAGTCGTGACCCAGCATGTGGGTGTAAACTGCGTTAATCTCCGGGATCTCCACGTCGAAAGCCTCGGTGGTGAGGTGAGGGATGAAATCGATCCCGCCGATGGTGATCCTCCCCTCGCCAAGGGTATGGTCGATGGTGTGGATGCCGCTGTCAAAGGCGGGGCCGAAGGCTGCGGTAAACTGATCGATCAGTGCCTTCCCGCCGCCTCTTTTGGCGTAGTCAATGGCATTGGCCGTGGCATACTTGGGGACGTGTGGCAGGAAGGAGGCGCCGGCTCCGTGGTAGGCCACCAGCATACCGCCCACCTCTCTGCCCGCCAGATATTGCTCCAGGGCGGCGATGCTGTCCGTAAAGCAGGGGGACTCCAGCACCACGAACCGGTCGGCCTTTTCCAGCAGAAAGACCTCGTCCGACAGCGGATCGCCGGTCTGGTAGGCATGAAGCCTCACGGTGCCGAAATCGTAGATGTGGACCTCGCCCTGGGTCAGCCAGACAGTTGTAAAATTGCGCTTGTTCATTGGTCATACCTCCAGAATGATGTGCTTTTGGGATGTTCTCCCGTTGGCTCTCTCATCATAGCAGGGGCGCGGCCGCCTGTGAAGTACGCACAATTTTGTAACTTAGGAAACCTGCTGGAAACCATTGCTGGGGCTCAAGGGATTTGGGACATAAAAAATATTGTGCCGGTCTCCTTTGTCCGAGAGGCCTAAACTTCTGAGTACCGCTGGTATTCCTCCCCCCAGCTCTGCATGGCGTCCAGGATCGGCTTCAGACTCCAGCCCAGCTGCGTCAGGGTGTACTCCACGCGGGGCGGCACCTCCGGATAGACGGTCCGGGTTAGGAGACCGCTGGCCTCCATCTGACGCAGTTGGGCGGTCAGCACCTTATGACTTACACTGCCGATAGATTTTTTCAATTCTCCAAACCGCTTTGTCCCCGACAGAAGATCCCGTAGAATCAGTACCTTCCACTTGTCGCTGATCAAAGTCAGCGTTGTTTCCACCGGACAGGTGGGCAAAATCCCTGTATTCATTGTGGTATCCCTCCGTCTGTTCGTTTCCAATTCGTGGTATCGCTATATTTTTCTGCTGCTTTCCGGTGTGGGTCAGGCGCTAAAAATATGATCTGTCTTACAACAATTCAGGCGGCTTTCGGAAGATTAGGGGGCGGTGGGCGGTTGTTTCGGCCCGCCGCCCTGTTCATCGGATATTGCGGCGCAGTCTTTGCGGTGTGTATTGACATTACGCAAGCACAAAACTGCCTGTTGTTTTTCCGTCCACAACAAAGGAGAAAAAGGCGCCTTGGCTGATCACCGCAGCGTACCCGCCCTCAATTTGTCTTTTTCCTCTGTTTGTGCTATTTTATATGAGTATACCAGAAATTTTCCCCTGGGGAAAGTGTACAATGGAGGTGCAATGCCGTGGTACGAGAGATTATGCGGGATGAGACATTCCTATCCCAGAAGGCCGAGCCGGCCACCTTGGAGGACCTGCCTGTCGCCCAGGACTTGCTGGACACCCTGACCGCCCACAGGGAAGGATGTGTGGGCATGGCGGCCAATATGATCGGCGTCTGCAAGCGGATTATTGTCTTTGACAACGAGGGCAAATACATGGTGATGTTCAACCCGGAAATCATCAAAAAGTCCGGCCCCTACGAGGCGGAGGAGGGCTGTCTCTCCCTCACCGGCGCCCGGAGGACCAGGCGTTGGCAGTCCATCAAGGTGCAGTATCAGAACGAGCAGCTTCAGACCCGTTTCAAGACGTTCACCGGCTGGACGGCGCAAATCATCCAACACGAGATCGACCACTGCGAGGGGGTGCTGATCTGATATGGACTTCGACCACGGCCCGTCAGTGCGTGGCGGCGCTGCAAAAAATCGAGGAGTAGGCCTATGCGCATCCTCTTGGGCTTCTACATGCAAAATGATTTGGGGGGCAGATGGCGCGCTGGTTGGCAGAAAACCAGGTCAAAAGCCCATATAAAATCCCCTTCACATCTTCCGGCGGCCCTTTCAGGTGCGGATCGGGCAGTCTGACTTCAGTGAGAGGGGGATTGACCTCCATATCCAGCGGGACGGACTTTCCCTTGCGACGATCCCTCTGCCTGTGGGCGGCTTTACCGGCTGCATCTGCTCCCTTTCTGGCGCGGGGACAGCCTCTTGTTTCAGCACACCGACCCCAATGCCAGCTTTGAGTATTCCTCAGCCATTCAAGGTGATAAAAATGCTTGCTGCTGATCTTTCTGCGTCTCTGGGACAGGAATTACCCCGCAGAATTGATTTGCGTGATGTTTTTTTGCTTTCTTAATTCTATACTCACCAACACAACCGACAACAGAAACGCAGAAAAATCAGCGACAGGTCCCGCAAGCAGTACACCCATGATTCCAAAACGGAGTGGGAGCAGCAAAATCAGCGGGATCAGGAAAAATATCTGTCTGGTCAATGCCAATAAAGCCCCTTTCAATGCCTTTCCTATGGCGGTAAAAAAGCTGGAAGAAAGCAGCTGCACTCCGTTTACCAGCACCATAAACAGATATGTGCGCATAAACAGAACTGCAAATTCGAAATACAGTTGGTCGCCGTCCCCAAACAGAGAAATGATAGATTGGGGGAAACATTGAAACAGGAAAAAGCCGATTGCGGACACGACCAGATTCCACTGCACGGCAAGTAAATATGCTTCCCGTACACGGGGATACTGCTTCGCCCCATAGTTAAATCCTATGATCGGCTGGACTCCCTGGGATATTCCGACGACGATCGCAAGAACGATGGCATTGGTTTTCATGACAATGCCGCAGGCGGCTAAAGGAATATCCGTGCCATAGGCCGTCTGCGCCCCATAATAAGTCAGCGAATTGTACAGAACGATCTGCACAAGGGTGATCGCGACCTGATTTGAACTGCTGCTAATCCCCATGCCGCAGGTTTTTAAACACTCTCTGCCATCCAGATGAAAACGGTTCTTTTCAAAAGGTATGGTTTTGAAGTGCCACAGGTAACGTATTGCGAGAGAAAAGGAAAAAATCTGCCCCAGGACTGTCGCCAGGGCGGCGCCAAAAATGCCCCAGTGGAAGGCAAAAATAAAAAGCGGGTCGAGAACGGTGTTGACAATGGCGCCTGCGATCATGCAGGTCATGGAATAGCGGGGGCTTCCGTCTGCACGGATCAGATTACTCATGCCGTTTGTTACAATGAGAAAGGGCATTCCGGCCAAGGTGATGCTGGCATACTGCCGGGCATAGGGGAACACATCGGTGGTGGCTCCAAATAATGTCAAAAGCTGGTTCAGAAAGATTTCACCGGCCACCAGATAAATAAGCCCCAAAATCACCATCAGGACGACACCGTTTTCCGCTGCCTTGGCGGCAGCTTTCGGCTGTTTGTTTCCGAGAAAAAGGGAGACACGGGAGGCGCTGCCGATTCCTACAAGTAAAGAAATGGCAAGGCAAATCGTGGAGAATGGATAGGAAACATTGGTTGCGGCATTTCCCAGGTATCCCACACCTTGCCCAATAAATATTTGATCCACGATGTTGTAGAGAGAGCCGACAAGAGAGGCCATGATGCTTGGAATGGCAAAGCCTTTCAACAGCTTTGAAATTTTTTCAGTTCCAAGGGGATTTTCAGTCATTGAACTCCTCCTCCGTTCTCTCTATGTGAAGCTCTGCTGTTATATTTTTACCGGCCTGCGTCAGCAGCTTCAAAAAAAGCTCCTGATCGGCTTTGTTGATGCCCTGCAGCAAAAGGGCCTCCGTTTTTTCACAGACCGCCTGCACCTCGTCGATCACAGACAGCGCCCGGTCTGTGGGGTACAGGTTACATGTTCTCTTGTCCTTGGTGCTGGGGGAGCGGGTAATCATTCCCTGTTTTTCTAATGCCGCTATCGTCCGCACAATATTGCTTGGATGGACATAGAACATATCCATCAGGGAATCCTGCAAAATGCCGGGCGAACGGCAGATCTTGATTAAGAACATATGCTGGCTGCTGTTGATCCCGAATGGCGCAAGCTGCTTGTCCAAATAAATTTTGTAAAACCGGTCCGTCACGGAAAGCCATTTTAATAGTTTCATAAATGCTGACCTCCTGTTGAGAGCATTATAAAACAATATGCGTGCGCACGCAAGTATTGTTTGGGAACAATACTGCCAATTTTTGAGGTGGGAATGCGCCTTATTACTGTGGCAGCTTCCATGATCTGCTACAGCCGGTACGATCGGATGAGACAATAAAAAGCCTCCCTCACCGAGGGCGGCTTTTTTGTCCCGCCAGCCAGAGAAAGCCCCCGGCCTGGTAGGCGGCAAAGTCCCAGGGGTCGAAGACGGCCCCTGCCTTCCAGAGGGGGGCGGCCAGTTCCCACACCAGGCCGCACGCCAGCAACAGAGGGACGATTTGCCGCCAGGAGAGAACCGGGGGCAGGCGGCCCCACCGGAGGAGAAGATCGGTCCAGGCCACGATGGCCGCTCCGGCGAAGATGTCGTTGGCGTAGCAGGATAGGAACCACCCCGTCGGCCCGCCGGCGGCCCGGGACAGCCACAGGCGGTTCAGCAGATAAAACCCGGCCGCCGCCAGCAGGACGGCCAGGTCGAATTTTCTGCCCCTCACAGGAGGGACAGCAGGAAGATGCCCCCTACCACGCCCAGAACAACGGCCAGCACCACCATGCCGAAGGACATGGGCTCCCGAGGCTTGGCCGGGGCCAGGGTTTGAGGGTCAATCCCCGGATAGTTGGCCAGTATGTGCGGGTCTGTCTCCTCGCTGTCCTGTAAGAAGAGAAACCGGTTGGGGTAGATGATGGCGTCCCAGGCGGCGTACAGCTGTTCTCTGGTGAGACCCTTGGCCAAGACCAGCGGAGCGGAGGCGATCAGCTCGTCGGCTTCCTTTTCAGTCAGGGGGGAGGCAAGAGGAGAATCCTGGGGAAACAGGTCGGTTTTAGACAGACAGAGCAGGTCTCTGGCAGGCGGATAGGAGGCCCCCGGGGCCTTCAAAAAAATGGTATAGCCCTCCGTCTTGCCGTGCAGGGAGCGCCCGCAGTTGGGGCAATACTGGTCCAGCCCGCTGACAATTGCCTGGCAGCCAGGGCACCGGGCCGGGGGTGCGCCCAGGGCAGACTCCTCTCCCAGCAGAAGCCAGTCAGAGGATACCCCAAGCAGCCGGCACATCTGAGCCACATAGGCCACGTCCGGGTTGGTCTGACCCGACTCCCACTTGCTCACCGCCTGACGGGACACGCCCAGTTTTTCTCCCAGCTGCTCCTGGGACAGCCCGGCCTGCTTCCGGGACAGGGCAATCCGTTCACCTAAGGTCATGTAAAATCCCTCCTTTTCTGTCTACAGCATACCAAAATCAGGCGGTGTTGACAAGAATGGAAGGCTGGAAATTTGTCAACGCCAGGTTGACAGAGGGAATTTTTCCGAAATTCTCTTGACACCAAGATGCTGAAATGCTAATATACTATACTATCAGCGCAAAGAACGGAAAAGTAGCGCCTTTCCCAAAGAACAGAGAGGGCCCCTCACCGGCTGCAAGGGGGCCTGCGGCGGGGCAGCGTGAAGTGCGTCCGGGAGCGCGGCGGGTAATGCCGTCCGGCCTGGCCCCGATAGCGGCCAAACGAGTGAAACTAAGAGTGGAACCGCGATTGATCGCCTCTTATGCCTTTTGGCGTAGGAGGTTTTTTGTTTCCACCCGAGGGGGTACAATATGTTCAATGCCTTAAACGAGACCCTGGAGGCCTACCAGCGCCGGGACCCGGCGGCCCGGTCCAAGCTGGAGATTTTCCTTCTCTACCAGGGGGTCCACGCCACCCTGTACCACCGGTTGGCCCACTGGCTGTACTGTCACAAATGGAAATTCCTGGCCCGGGTGATTTCCCAGTGGTCCCGGTTCTGGACGGGCATCGAAATTCACCCCGGCGCCCAAATCGGTCGCCGGTTCGTCATCGACCACGGTATGGGAATCGTGATCGGAGAGACCGCCGAGGTGGGGGACGACGTTCTCATCTACCACGGCGTCACCCTGGGGGGCACCGGCAAGGACCAGGGAAAGCGCCATCCCACCATTGGCAACAACGTCCTCATCTCCTGCGGGGCCAAGGTGCTGGGGCCCTTCAAGGTGGGGGACAACGCCCGGATTGCCGCCAACGCCGTGGTGCTGTCCGAAGTTCCGGAGGACGCCACCGCCGTGGGCATTCCCGCCCAGATCGTCCGCATCGCCGGCCGGGCCACCCACTACGCCGACGACGTGGACCAGACCAGCGTCAACAACCCAACCCTGGAGAAGCTGTCCGCCCTCAACGCCCGGTTGGAGCTGGTGGAAAAACTGCTGGATGAGAAATTTTTGGAGAGGAAGAAGGTGTAGGGCGCGACGACCTCGACGCACCGCTTTACAGCCCAAGAGAAGACCGATTGGGTGCGAGACCTATGACTCAAAGCAAACCTACGACAAAAAACGGCGTGCCCAGTGGTCACGCCCTACAAATATAGGAGGAGAAAACCATGCAGTTATATAATTCCGCGACTCACAAGAAGGAAGAATTTACCACCCACACCCCCGGGCATGTGGAGATGTACACCTGCGGACCCACGGTGTACCACTTCGCCCACATTGGCAACCTGCGGTCCTACATCATGGAGGACGTGCTGGAGAAGTTCCTGCGCTACGACGGCTATGACGTGAACCGGGTGATGAACATCACCGACGTGGGCCACCTGTCCAGCGATGCGGACACCGGCGAGGACAAGATGGTCAAGGGGGCCAAGCGGGAGCACAAGACCGTCATGGAGATCGCCCAGTACTACACTGACGCCTTTTTTGACGACTGCCGCAAGCTGAACATCAAGACCCCCGACGTGGTCCAGCCCGCAACCGGACTCATCGACGAGTTCATCAAGCTGGTCTCCGGCCTGCTGGACAAGGGCTACGCCTACCTGGCCGGAGGCAACGTATACTTTGACACCTCCAAGCTGGAGAGGTATTATATCTTCAACGCCCACGACGAGGAGGACCTGGCGGTGGGCGTTCGGGAAGGCGTGGAGGAGGACCAGAATAAGCGCAACAAGAACGATTTTGTCCTCTGGTTCACCAAGAGCAAGTTCGAGGACCAGGCCCTGAAGTGGGACTCCCCCTGGGGGGTGGGCTACCCCGGCTGGCATATCGAGTGCTCGGGCATTTCGTTGAAGTATAACGGCGAGTACTTGGACCTGCACTGCGGCGGCATTGACAACGCCTTCCCCCACCACACCAATGAGATTGCCCAGTCGGAGGCCTACATCGGTCATCCCTGGTGCAAGCAGTGGTTTCACGTCCACCACCTGAACACCAACAGCGGCAAGATGTCCAAGTCCAAGGGGGAATTTCTCACCGTTTCCTTGCTGGAGGAGAAGGGCTACGACCCCATTGTCTACCGGTTCTTCTGCCTTCAGAGTCACTACCGAAAGGGACTGGTCTTTTCCTGGGAAAACCTGGACAATGCCGCCGGGGCCTTCCAGAAGCTGATTTCCAAAATCGCCGCCCTGGACCCGGCGGACGGCCCGGCGGACAAGGAAGTTGTGGAGAAGTACAAAGAAAAATTCCGAGACCAGGTGGGCAGCGACCTGAACACCGCCCTGGGCATTACGGCCCTGTACGACGCCCTCAAGGCAAAAACCAACGGCGCCACCCGGCTGGCCGTTCTGGACAGCTTTGATCAGGTTCTCTCCCTGTCCTTGCTGGACAAGGCGGCCAAGGTGCGCCAGGAGCAGAAGAAACAGAAAACTGCCTCCCAGGGCGGATACACCATCACCGGCGAGGGCGACAGCGCCGTGGACGCCCGGGTCATGGCACGGTATGAGGCCAAGAAAGCCAAAAACTTCGAAGAGGCCGACCGCATCCGGGATGAGCTCAAGCAGCAGGGCATCGAGATCACCGATCTGCCCGGCGGAGCCAGTTGGAAGAGAGTGTGAAAAAAGGGCTTCCCTGCCGGGGATACTCTTTCTATCCCTTGTTTCAGGCGCGGGTAATCCCTTGAGCTGAAAAAGTTGCGAACCTGGAGAGAACATCCGGGAGAACGGGTGAGGAGGAGAGACTCATGTTGCAGGTACGTCAGGCGATCTTGGAGGATTTGGGGGCTGTTGTGGTTCTCTATGACGGGATTATTGAGCTGTTTCAGGCGCAGACCGGAAACATGGGCTGGCGGAAGGGCGTATACCCCACCGAGGCGGACTTCCAAAAGGCCATCCGGGCCGGGACGCTGTATGTTGGAGAGACGGAGGACGGGCTGGCTGCGGGAATGATTATCACCCAGGGGACGGACAAGAGCTATGGCGACGCCCCCTGGCAGGTGGAAGCGGAGGACGAGGAGACGGCGGTGATTCACACGCTGGGGGTGTCGCCTCGCTTTACCGGGCGGGGACTGGCCCTGCAAATGGCGCAGGGGGCCAGGGCGCTGGCCCGGGAAAAGGGCTGGAAGGCCCTGCGGCTGGACGTTTTGAAGGAGAATGAGCCAGCTCACCGGCTGTATCGGCGGGCAGGCTTTCAGTACATCTGCACGAAAAAAATATTCTATGAGAGTGTGGGCCTGGCCGACTTTGTTATCTATGAGTGTGCGGTGTAAAAACCCGGAGAAAACTGCTTGACAAAGGCCGGGCAACTGATTTATAATCAAGCCAGACAACTGAATAGCCTTATCAAGAGAGGTGGAGGGAACGGCCCAATGAAGCCCGGCAACCTGCGCGTTGAGCGCAAGGTGCCAAATCCGGCGGTAGTGTATCGAAAGATGAGGGTGCAGCCAAATGATAACGCTCCGCCGTCCGGCGGGGCGTTTTTTGCGCACCCAAACTGCTTTTCCCCGTAGGGGGCGGCCCCCGGGCCGGCCCGGTTCCCCGGCGTATCGCGGGCCGCCGAAGGTCCCTGCAGGGAGAACGGCAAAAGAAAGGAGAAAACTTATTATGGCAAAGAGATTGTTTACATCTGAATCCGTCACGGAGGGGCATCCCGACAAGATCTGTGACCAGATCTCCGACGCGGTGCTGGACGCTATCTTTGAAAAAGACCCCCAGGCCCGGGTAGCCTGCGAGACCACGGCTACCACCGGCCTGATTCACGTGATGGGAGAGATTACCACCTCCTGTTATGTGGATATCCCCAAGGTAGCCCGCCAAGTGGTGAAGGACATCGGCTATGATCGGGCCAAGTTTGGGTTTGACTGCTCCACCTGCGCGGTGATCACCTCCATCGACGAGCAGTCGAGCGACATCGCCATGGGAGTGGACAAGTGCCTGGAGGTCAAGGAGGGCGTTCAGGACGACGGGCTGGACAACGGCGCCGGCGACCAGGGCATGATGTTCGGCTACGCCTGCGATGAGACACCGGAGCTGATGCCGCTGCCCATTTCTCTGGCCCAGAAGCTGGCCATGCAGCTGACCCGCATCCGCAAGGAGGGGAAGGTGGATTATCTGCGGCCTGACGGCAAGACGCAGGTTACCGTGGAGTATGACGAGAACAACAAGCCTGTTCGTGTGGACGCGGTGGTGGTGTCCACCCAGCACGGGGCCGAGGTGGAGCTGGACCAGATCCGCAGGGACATGATTGAGCTGGTCATCAAGCCTATCATTCCCGCCGACCTGCTGGACGGCGACACCAAGATCTACGTCAACCCCACCGGACGTTTCGTCATCGGCGGGCCCCAGGGGGACTCCGGTCTGACCGGGCGGAAGATCATTGTGGACACCTACGGCGGCTCCGCCCCCCACGGCGGCGGCGCCTTCTCTGGCAAGGATCCCACCAAGGTGGACCGCTCCGCCGCCTATGCCGCCCGCTGGGTGGCCAAGAACGTGGTAGCCGCCGGTCTGGCCTCCCGCTGCCAGGTGCAGCTGGCCTACGCCATCGGTGTGGCCCGGCCCGTGTCCGTCCGGGTGGACACCTTCGGCACCGGCACTGTGGCCGACGCGCGCCTGGAGGAGGCTGTGGACAAGGTATTTGACCTGCGCCCTGCCGCCATTATCCGGGACCTGGATTTGCGCCGCCCCATCTACCGTCAGCTGGCCGCCTATGGACACTTCGGCCGGGAGGACCTGGGCGTGGCCTGGGAGAAGACCGACCGGGTGGAGGCGCTGAAAAGAGCTTTGGCGTGACGCTGACAAACCCCGCGGCAGTCGAAAGACCGCCGCGGGGTTTGTTTGTCTTACCGGTCGTGGTGGGGGTGGTCCATAACCACCTTGCAGGCCCGGGTGAGCTGGGCAAAGATGGTGGAACTGTACCGGCCCTCATACACGGTGAGCATGGGAATGCGGTCCAGCTTGGACAGCACCACATACTTGGGAACCAGGTTGGTAAGCGTGAGGGCTTTCACGTCTGCCTCACACTGCTTGCAGGTACACAGACCGAACTTTTTGATATACGAGGGAGCTTTTTCCTCTACCAGCGCCTGCATAATGTTGATATAGGACACTTCCTCCTCCGGAGAGGGAGGGGCAGGCGTGGGAGCCGGCGCGGGAGCGGGAGCAGGCGCCGGTGCGGGAGAAGGAGAGGGTTCGGGTTCGGCTGCGCCCGCCAGGAGTTTTTCGATGTCCTCCTGACTCATCTTGCCGCCGGAGGGCGGAGCGGCGGGAGCCGGTGCAGGTTCAGTCTCGGCTGCGCCCGCCAGGAGTTTTTCGATGTCCTCCTGACTCATCTTGCCGCCGGAGGGCGGAGCGGTGGGTGCCGGTGCGGGTGTGGGCTCGGCTGCGCCCGCCAGGAGTTTTTCGATGTCCTCCTGACTCATTTTGCCGCCGGAAGGCGGAGCGGCAGGAGCCGGCGCGGGTGTGGGCTCGGCTGTGCCCGTCAGGAGTTTTTCGATGTCCTCCTGACTCATTTTGCCGCCGGAAGGCGGGGCGGGGATCTCAGGGACCTTTTCCGGCTGTTCTGCGGCCACTGGAGGCACCTCCTCAACTGTGGTTTCCCGGCTCTCCGCCGGGGAATCGGCGGATGTTTCCAGCTCCTCCTCCAGAGCGCGCTGGATCTGCTGGGCCAGGCTGTCGTCGTTGGCCTGGGCCACCTCCAGAATAGGTGGGAGAAGGGGGCGGGAAGGCGCGGCGGCCGGCTGTTCAGCGCCGCCCTCCGCCAAAGTTTCCTCATCGGCAGGGGCGCCCTCCCTGGGAGCGCCGGGGGCGAGTAAGTTCAAAACATGGGCAGTCTTGTTGCCTTTGGCATTCTTTTTACTTGCGGCCATGAAAACGGCTCCTTTCGGAAGTATCAGGAGTGGGCGAGGGGTGTGTCGTACATCCGGACAATCTCATTGACGAGTAGCCGGAAGTCCCGGGCCACCTTAGAGTCTGGGGCGTAGGACAGCACACTCTCGCCGTGGGCAGGGGCCTCCGCCACTGCCACACCGGAGCGGATGCGGGACTGAAACACACTGGTGTCCAGCTGCTGGGCGATCTGTTCCGCCATGTCCAGCACCTCCCGGTTGAGGGTGAAACGCTGGTTGAACTTGTTGAGAACGATGCCCAGCACACGCAGACGGGGATTGTAGCATCGACGTACGGTGTCGATGGTCTCTCGGATCTGAGATACGCCCAGCAGACTGAGAATCTCAGGGGCCATGGGAATGACCAGACCGTCGGCGGCCACGTAGGCGTTCACAGTGAGAACGTTGAGGGCGGGCGGGGTGTCGATAATGATAAAATCATAATCCCCCTCCACCTCGGCCAGGGCGTTTTTCAGCAAAAACTCCCGACCGGGCCGGTTAAACTCCAGCTCGGCGGCGGACAGCAGAATATTGGAGGGCAGGATATCCCCGCAGTCGGACTGCATGATCACGTCGCGGATATTCTGCGTACCCTTCATAACGTCGTGGATGGTAGCGCAGTTTTCGATGTCCAGCCCCAGGCAGAAGCCCAAACTGCCCTGAGGGTCCAAATCGATCCCCAGCACCCGGGCGCCCCGGCTGTGCAGGCCGTCCATCAGAGAGCTGGACGTGGTGGTCTTGCCAACGCCGCCCTTCTGGTTGGTAATAGTGATGATAGCGGACAAGCGATCTCCTCCAGTAAAATCTTTCTCTGAGAGCTATTAACTTAATCATACTACATGCCGATAAAAAAGTACAGAGTATTTTTGCGTTCATTTTCAAAAAAACCGTCGTCATACAAAGAACAGAATGGAAGGAGCGATTACGATGGCGTCTCTCAATGGAGTTAGCAGCAGCAACACTGTAAGCAGCCTGATGAACAGCGCCAATATGATCAGCGGCCTAGCAAGCGGTTTGGACACCGAGTCCATGATCGAAAATCTGGTTAAGAGCTACCAGACCAAAATTGAGTCGCTGAATCAGAAGGTTACCAAGACTGAGTGGAAGCAGGACGCTTACCGCAGCATTATCAGCAAAATGGTGGGCTTCAGCAGCAAGTACACCTCCTATACTTCGGGGAGCAACCTGACCTCCCCCAGCTTTTTCAACAGCGCCGTCAAGGTGGAGACACTGGGCCTGTTTGCCGACAAGGTGGCCGCCAGCGGCAAGACCAGCAGCGAAATCTCGCTGGACAGGGTGAGCCAGCTGGCCACCTCCGCCCAGTACCGCACCGCCAGCAACCTGAAGGCCGGAGACGGACAGAGCATCGCCGCCGACTTCGGAGTGGATGAAAACGGCGTACTCAAGGGGCTGGACCTGGTGAACGGCACCACAGAGCTGAGCAAGCTCAGCGGCAGCCTGACTCTGACTTACGGCAGCAAGACGGTCAGCGTCCAGTTCGACGAGGTGAAGGACGTCAAGGCCCTTCAGGAGATCAAGGAGAAGAACAAGGGAATCAGCGAAGACGCGGCCCTGGGCAAGCTCATTGAGCAGAAGCTGGCCAACGAGAAGATCACCTTTAGCAGCGGCAGCACCGAGAGCGCCGACCAGCGCATCGGAGTTGAGGTGAGTAACGGAAAGATTACCTTTACCGAGAAGGGCAGCGCGGGCAACGGCTTGTATATCTCCGGAGCCAGCGGCAACGTGGCCAGCACCCTGGGCCTGAATCTGAGCAATGCCAGCAAGGATAAGCCCACCGTGATTGAGCTGCCCAAGGATATGTCCGGCAATTCCGATGCCAGCCTGACCAAAAACGTAAACAATGCCGAGTATCTGTCCGGCAAGACCATGAATCTGAGCCTGGACGGCACCGTTCGCCAGATCAAGCTGCCCACCATTAAAAACGGCAAGCTGGTGGACGCCGACGGCAAGGCCCTCAAAGACGCCGACGGCAAGGATATCTCCAAGCTGAACGCCAACAACTACGCTGCGGCCCTCAACGACGCGGTGCAGAAGGCCTACAAGGGCGAGAAGATTAAGGTATCCAACGCCGACGAGAGCGGCGAGACCCTCCGCCTCCGCTTTGACGTGCAGGAGGGGTCCGACCTGATCATCAACACCGATGTGGGCGAGACTTTGGGTATCGGTCAGGCGGCCACCAGCTTCCTGAACACCAGCAAGACTCTGGAGGATCTGCTGGGGACGGATAAGCTGGACGCTCTGACTGCCGTGAAGGACAAGGACGGCAACGATCTGCTGGATGACGAGGGCAGAAAGCAGTATGAGTTCAAGATCAACGACGTGGTGGTGGGCAAGTACACCAAGGACAGCAAGCTGTCTGACATCATGAACGACATCAACACCAACAAAAACGCCGACGTGACGGTCAGCTACTCCCAGACCACAAAAAAATTCCTCTTCAAGTCCAAGGAGACCGGACTGGAGAGCGAGATCAAGATGGGCGAGGGTCTGGCCCAGACCATGTTTGGAAAAACGGAAATCGGCGACCAGAGCAGCAACAGCTTTGCCGATTCCTACGGCGTTGATTGGCTGAAGGACGGCGAGAGTGCGAAATTTACCTTCTCGATTCCCGAAGACAGCCACCTGGAGTTCAGTATTACGAAGGAGACGACAGTTGGAGAGGTCGTCGATAACCTGAACCAGTCCATGAAGGGCTATACCTTTACCCAAAACAAGTATACGGGGCAGATCGAAGCGAGAGACGCGAAGAGCGGCGCTCCCGTCGAGCTGAAAATTAAGGATAAGTTTGACTGGGATGTTCAGTTTGATGAGAGCAAAGCGCCCTCTGTCGACTATACGCCCGGCCAGGATGCCAAGTTTACCGTCACCATCAACGGTGAGACCAAGGAGATGACCCGCAGCTCCAACAGCGTGAGCATCGACGGGCTGACCATTACCATGAAGGACACCTTCGACGGCGCCAAAGACGAAGACGGAAAAGAGGCCGTGGACAGCGCGGGCAAACCCAAGAACTCCATCACCTTTAAGAGTACTACCGACTCGGACAAGATTGTGGACGCCGTCAAGACCATGATCGAGGACTACAACACCATGATGTCGGAGATCAAGTCCGCCTATACCACCATGCCCTATAAGAAGTCCAACGGCACCTTTGCCAGCTACGAGCCCCTTACCGAAGATGAGCGGCAGGGCATGTCGGAGAGCGCCATTGAGCGCTATGAGGAGAAGGCCAAGCAGGGCATCCTCTTCGGCGACCGGAACCTTTCAAACCTGTACGACAAGATGCGCAACGCCTTTGCCGGCCGGAACGAGGCCGCCCTGCGGTCCATGGGCATCACCATCAACTACTCTATGAGCGACGGCAGCCAGACCGTCACCCTGGATGAGAGCAAGCTGCGGGATGTTCTGGACAGCGACCCCGAGAAGGTGACCCAGGTATTCACCGGCGAGACGGGCGTGATGCAGACCATGAAGACACAGCTGGATATGTACTCCAAAACCACCGGCGAGCCCAAGGGCATTCTGATCCAGCAGGCCGGCAGTCCGCTGAGCTCCCTGTCGCTGATGAACAACTCCTGGCAGAAGGAGATTGACAACTACAACAACCAGATTGAAAAGTGGCAGGATAAGCTTTCAAACCAGGTGGATCGCTACACCCAGCAGTTTAGCCGGCTGGAGATGCTGATCAATCAGATGAACTCCCAGAGTTCCACTCTGGCGGGCCTGATGGGCGGCTAACGCCGAGAAAGGACGATTCCAACATGGACGCAAGAGGTTATCAGCAGTATAAACAACAGTCCATTAACTCCATGACATCGGGGGAACTGCTGCTCCTTCTCTACGACGAGCTGGTTAAGCGCAGCACGCTGGCTTCCCTCGCCCTGGATAAGCAGGACTGGCCTACCTTTGAGGCGGCCCTGGATCGGTGCATCGATATCGTCGACTACTTGGATGAGACCCTGGACCGGCAGTACCCCATCAGCCAGGATTTGAGCAGGATGTATGATTACTTCACCTACGAGATGGGGCGGATTAAGCTGGGGCGGAACAAGGGAGAACTGGACCGGCTGCGTCCCATGCTGGCTGATATGCGGGATGCGTTTCGCTCCGCAGAGAAGAGCGGCGGGGAGAGACGGACATGACGAAAGGCGACTGGCTGGACCTGACGGTACTGGAACGGAAAAAATACAGCTGCCTGTCTGAGGTGATGGATCTGAGTCAGCAGATGGGCCAGGCCATGGACCGCAGTGACGATGTGTCCATGCGGATGCTGATTGCCCTGCGGCAGGAGCCTTTGCTCCAGCTGCAGGAGCTGAAGCGTGCCATCGACGACAAGAGGGAAAGCCTGTCCCCGGAGGACCGGGAGAGGGTGTTGTCGCTGGGTCAGGGGGCCTCTCCTCAGGGGGAGGAGGAGACCACCTACCACGGGCAGGCGGGCGCCGCCCGCCGGCTGCTGGAGAGGATCTTGGAGCTGGATGAGCGCCTGAACCGCCGTATTGCCGGGGATAACTCCTTCTACGCGCAAGAAAAATAAAAAATTCCCCCCTGCGGCGCAGGGGGGATACTTTATGGAGTGAACGTAACGGAGACGGCCCACAGAGGTCCGCCGCTGCTGCGGCTGGCGGACAGCTCCTCCAAAATTAGATCCAGATCCCAGGTGGTGAGACTCCGGTCAGGGCTGGCTGGGTCGGCAACCAGGATGGTGCCGTCCATTGAGAGGCCCCGGAGCAGAATGAAGTGTCCTCCGCTGGTGAAGTGTCCTGGCCCCACCAGGGCCACCAGGAGCTGCCCGGTGGACAGATGGTGGAGGATGACCTCTTTGTCTGTCTCCTCTGGGAGCAGAGAGGTGCAGGTAAGGCCATATTCCTCCGCAATGCCCGGGACGATGGACCAGTAGGAGCCGTGCTTTTTGGCCCAGTAGCCCCGGTCCACACAGAGACGGGCCATCTCCGCTGGATCAATGGAGGTCTGTGTCAGAGTGGAAACCACCATGGCCATGGCCGTCGGCCCGCAGCCGTAGTGACCGATGGTGTCGCTGCCGTAGGGCTCCTCCGCCCAACGGGAAGCGGTCTGATCGTAGTAGATCAGATTGTGGCTGCCGCCGGTGAGGTACTGCTGTCCGTCCCGGGAGAGAAGCGCAGTGACGGAGTAGTCGGCCCGGCTTCGAGGGGGCGGCGCGAGATCGGTGTCGTCATCCACCAGCTGGAGTTCCTCCTGGAGTTCGGGCGTCAGCTCAGGTTCTGGTTCAGGCGGACGGGAGAGGTAGTCGTCCAGCTTCCGCAGCCCTGTCTGAAGACGGGTGACGCCCTCTGCCACAACGCGGTCGGTGTGCTGCTGAAGGCCGGCCCACACCAGCTCCCCTGCCTGGCCCGCATGGTGGGCAAGACTCCGGACCGGGGCGGTGATGGCGGCGTAGATGTCGGGCGCCTGGTAGGCGCAGACCACCAGCTCCACGGTCCCCACACAGGCCGCAGCCAGCAGAAGGACTGGAAGAATATGGCGTTTCCATTTTCCCGGTTTCTCAAAGTTTTTCACAGCGGGCCCCCAATAAATCAAAAATGGCTCTTTTCAATTGCCTCAAAAACGATTATACTACAAGAAGCGATTTTTTTGAACTAAAATTTTTGTGGCATACCGTATCATGTCATGAGACATTCAGCCAAGGAGCTGTAGGAAAATGCCGGAAATTCACATGGAAAAAGCGTCAAAAATCTATAAAACCGAGGACAAGCGCAAGCATTACGCGGTGCAGGACCTGGATTTTACAGTGCAGCAGGGAGATTTTGTCTTTCTGATTGGTAGCAGCGGGGCTGGAAAAACCACCATGCTGAAGCTGATCGGAGGCGAGATCTCTCCGGATGAGGGCGCCGTTTTTGTGGACAATACCAATATTGCCCGCCTCTTCGGCCCCTGGAGGGTGCGGCTGAGTCGGACCTTCGGTATTGTCAGTCAGCAGACTCTCCTCATCCGGAAGCGCACCATTATGGAAAACCTGATGGTGGCTGCCCGGGCCAGCGGAATGCAGCGCAAAAGCCGGGCGGCGGCGGAGAAGGCGCTGAGTCTGGTGGGCCTGCCCAAGGTGGGAGACTGTTTCCCCGCTCAGCTGTCTATCGGCGAGGTGCGCCGGGTGGAGCTGGCCAGAGCCCTGATCAGCAGTCCGCCGGTGCTGCTGCTGGATGAGCTCACCGCCAACTTGGACGACGATACCATCTGGGATATCATGCATCTGCTCCATGAGCTGAACAGCCGTGGCACCACCATTATTATGGCTACCCACGCCAGCCAGTACGTAAATATTATGCGCCGCAGAGTGGTCACATTGGTGGACGGCAAGCTGGCAGGCGACGTACAGCACGGAAAATATGGAGATATTACTTGAAAAACGATAGAAATCAAAACTTTTACGCCAGCTTTTCGCCAGGGCAGAATGGATAAGGAAAATAAGTGAAAATCTTGACTTTTCCTTGCGTCTCGCGGAAAAGTGGTGTATAATGTAGCTCAAGATACCCGCATCGCCTGCGCGGCGGTAAAGAAAATGGGAGGAATACAGTATGAACTTCAAGAACATGTCCATCCGGAAAAGTCTGATCGTAGGCTTCGGCACCACAATTTTGGTCTCTGTCATCATCATTGTTACGTCGCTGGTTATGATGAATTCACAGAAGAGTGCGTATCAAGACATTATCGACCACTATGTGAAGACCAACACGCTGGTTTCCGACTGCCGGATCAACTACAACATTGCAGCCCGCAGCTTGCGGGATGTTGCCCTGTCCGGAAATCAGAACGGGTTGAGTACTGTTACTGCCAAGCTGAGTGAGCTTAACACTGAGATTACTGCGATGGAAGACGCGTACCCCAAGGAACTGAAGGATCGCAGCCTGCTCAATGACTTTGTCAGCACCCTGAATACATGGTCGGCCGAGGCCCAGAAGATTGCGGAGGTTGTCAAGACAGACAGAAACCGGGCGGCGGATATGATCGTAAACGAATGTACGCCTGCTCTGGATGCCGCCGCCGCCGCCGGTACGGTCCTGGCCAAGGACCTGCAGACCAAGCAGGATGAGATTATTGACAAGCAAAACCTGACTTCCAATATCGGATTGGGCGTTATCATCGGTGTGATGGTCGTCGCCACCCTGGTTGTACTGGTCATGGCTACCAAGATTATCAGGAGCATTGTGGAGCCCAGCACCCAGGTTCGGGGCGCTCTGGTGGGCTTCAGCCAGGGCAATCTGGCTGTGCCTGTCAGCTTTACTGGCAAGAATGAACTGGGTGAGATGTGCGATGCTCTGCGTACCAGCCAGAAGGTGCTGAACAGCGTAATCAAGGATATCTCCGGCACCACTGCCCAGATGGCCAAGGGCAACTTTGATGTGGAGCTCACCGCTACGTTCCCCGGCGACCTGGCCCCCATTCAGCAGAGTATCAACCAGTTCGTTTTGCGTATGAGCGAAACGATTGCCAATATTTCCCAGTCCGCTGACCAGGTCACCGCTGGCGCCGAGCAGGTGTCTAACAGCGCCCAGGCCCTGGCCCAGGGTGCCACCGAGCAGGCCTCCTCTGTGGAAGAGCTGTCCGCCACCATCACCGATATCTCCGAGAACGCTAAGCAGACTGCTTCCGTTGCAGAGACCGCCGGCGGTCACGTCAATGAGGCCGGCGGCCAGCTGAACCTGAGCATGGAGCATGTCAAGCAGCTGAACACTGCTATGGAAAATATTTCCAGCTCCTCCCAGGAGATCGGCAAGATTATCGCCACCATTGAGAACATTGCCTTCCAGACCAATATTCTGGCCCTGAACGCCGCCGTTGAGGCCGCCCGCGCCGGTTCTGCCGGCAAGGGCTTCGCAGTGGTGGCCGACGAGGTGCGTAACTTGGCTACCAAGTCCGACGAGGCTGCCAAGGCCACCAAGGATCTGATTGACAGCTCCATCTCCGCCGTTACCGAGGGCACCGAGGCCGTGAGCAAGGTCACTGACGCCCTGTCCCGCACCACCGAGAGTGCCAGCCAGGTGACCACCATGATGGACACCGTGGTCAGCGCCGTGGAGAACCAGACCCAGGCCATCATGCAGGTGACCGAAGGCATTGATCAGATCTCTGCCGTGGTTCAGACCAACTCCGCTACCAGCGAAGAGTGCGCTGCGGCCAGTGAAGAGCTGTCCTCTCAGGCGAATATTATGCACCAGCTGATGGCTGAGTTTAAGGTGAGCTCTAAGCTGGGCGGGAGCTTCGGCTCTTCCAGCTTCAGCACTCCTGCGCCCAGCTACCAGAGCAGCAGCTCCAGCTGGGACGCCGGCGACGACGACGGGGGCTATGCCGGCGCCGACTCCAACCCCTTTACCAGCGCGAAATACTAAACAGACGCCGGCAGCGCGTTCTGAAAATATATGGCGCCCCGGCAACGGGGCGCCATATTCGTAATTCACAGACCAAGGGAGGTGCAGTCGGATGACAAAACGAAAGCCCCAGGACAGCGGTCTGATTTTTGCCTTGGATATCGGGACCCGCAGCATCATCGGCGTCGCGGGCCGAGTGGTGGACGAACGCTTTCAGGTGTTGGCAATTGAAAAGGAGGAACATGGGAAGCGGGCCATGCTGGACGGCCAGATTGAGGATATCGCCCAGGTGGCCAAGGTGGCCCGTCGGGTGACCGGCCGTCTGGAGGAAAAGTTGGACTGTGCCCTGGAGAGGGTGTGCGTGGCTGCGGCAGGCCGGGCACTGCGGACCGAGCAGGGCAGCTATACCCTGGAGTTTCCTGAGATTACAAGGATTACCAACGATATTATTGGCCGGCTGGAGAGCGGCGCGGTGTCTGAGGCGGAGGCTGCGCTGGGCCAGGTGCAGGAGGGAGAACGGCGGTTCTACCTGGTGGGCTATACGGTGGCCGGCTACCATCTGGACCGCTACCCCATGTCCACTTTGCGCAACCACAACGGCCAGGTACTGGAGGCCACAGTGGTGGCCACCTTCCTGCCCAGGGAGGTGGTGGAGAGTCTCTACGCCGTGATGGAAGCCGCCGGGTTGGAGGTGGCCAGTCTTACGCTGGAGCCCATTGCGGCCCTCAACGCGGCCATTCCGGCGGACCTGCGCCTGCTTAATCTGGTGTTGACCGACATTGGGGCGGGTACTTCGGACATTGCGGTGTGCCGGGATGGCGCGGTGGTGGGGTACACCATGGCGACCATCGCCGGGGACGAGATTACAGAGGAACTGATGCGCCGCTTCCTGGTTCCCTTCGCCACAGCGGAGAGGATGAAGACCCAGATGGAGGAGAAGAGCGTCACCTATCGGGATGTGCTGGGGCTGGAACAGACTATTCCCGGAGACCTGATACGGGAGACGGTCCGGCAGCCTGCGGGCACCTTGGCCCGGGAGATCGCCCAGCGAATTGTCGCACTCAACGGCGGAGCCCCCTCGGCCCTGTTTTTAGCGGGGGGCGGCAGTAAGCTGGATGGCCTCCGGGAGCTGATGGCCGAGGCATTGGACATGGACGAGAGCCGGGTGGCCCTGGCGGGGAATAACTATGAAATTACCGCCTTTTCAGAGGACTATGACCTGAACGACCCGGAGCTGGCCACCCCGCTGGGAATTGCGGTATCTGCCGGGCTGGGATTGATCAGCGACAGCTACCGAATTATGCTCAATGGAAAGCCCGCCAAGCTTTTCCGCAGCGGTGCGCTGACGGTGATGGAGCTGCTGATGATGAATGGCTACAGCTCCATCGACCTGCTGGGCCGGACGGGCAAGAATTTGAGTGTTACTGTGGACGGGCAGCGGATTCTCTTTCGCGGAGAGCCGTCTACACCCTGTGTCCTGCTGCTCAACGGGAAAGAGACCTCTCCTTCCACTGTGGTTTACGCGGGGGACAATATCGAGTTTACCCCGGCGGTGTCCGGCGCCTCTGCCCGGCGCACGGTGAAGGATTTGCTGGGGGTGGATTTTACCGGCGGTGTGACGGTTAACGGTCGACTGACGGACTTGGATACTCTGCTGAACACTGGCGACCGGGTGGTCACCTCGGCCCGACCCGGTCGGCCGCAGACTGTGCAGACAGAAACGCCCGGGGTGAAAGCATCCAGGCCGGAAGCGCCCAAGGCGCAGACGCCTGAAACGGCGTCCCCCCTGCGGACGACGCCTGCGGAGGAGAAGAGATCCGAAGCGGCGAAAGCGGCGTCCACGGAGGAGAAGAGATCCGAGGCGGCGAAGACGGCGCCCCAGGAGGAGAAACGATCCGAGGCGGCAAAGGCGGCGCCTCCCAAAGAGGAGACAGCGCCCCAATCCGGCGTCTGGGAGAAGGCGCGTCCCCTCCAGGTGGTTCTTAACGGGAAGGCTCTGATTCTGCCGGCAAAGCCGGAGGGAGCCCCCTACTACGTGATGGACCTGCTGGAGCATTCCGGCATCGATTTTGAGCATTTGGATCGGGGCGTGGAGCTGCAGGTGAACGGGCAGGAGTGCGCCTTCAGCCAGGAGCTGCGTCCCCAGGATGACGTGGTCATCCGGTATTTGGAAATGTAATGGAGTGATCTGTCTTGAAGAAAGCAAAAAAAGCAAAAGCTGAAAATGCAGAGAATCCGAAGAAAAAGGGAGGCAAAAAAAAGCTTCTCCTGATTCCCCTGGCGCTTGTGGTGGTGGCGGCAGTGGCCGCCGCCGTGGTCCTGTTTGTCCTGCCCCGCTTTGGCATTCAACTTCTGGGCGGAGAAGACGACAGTCCGCAACTGGAGGAACCCCTGCCCAAGAAAGGCGTGCAGGAGTATGTCGTCGGCGAGGATGTTACCATCTCCCTGGATACCATTCTGGAAGAGGGCGAGGGCGAGCTGATTGCCATGCGCAGTCCCCAGAAGCGGCAGGACGATGTAGACGACAAGTTTACTTACATCTATGAGCTGACCAGCTTTGCCCCTGTGGTGGATCGATATCTGGATATTCTGCTGGGCAGTGAACAGGGCTTTACCATGACGGATGAGACCTATCTGGCACTGGAGGAGCGTCCGGAGCTCCAGGACGCCGAGGGGGCGTTGATGCTGGTCCGGCCCTCCGCTGTCGAGGGCCATCTGTTCCAGGTGGTGATTGGCTGGTCCCAGGCCAGCGCCAATTTGGCCGTCCGTGTCTCCTCGCCGGAGGCCAGCATTCGTCAGCCCGAGAAGGAGAGCAAGCCGGAACCCTCCAATGTGAGTACGCAGATGGAGCAGCTCCGGGCCATGACCCCCGCCCAGCTGGGTCTGCCGGGGGACACCATGGACAGCTATACCATTTTCCCGGTAGACGGCTTTGTGAAGGTGGATGGACAGGATTGCCGCCGCTTCAATATCTATGAAAAGAACAATATGGGCGTGATCGCGGGGACCTATTTCTTCAGCGTGGATCAACAGCACATCTATGTTCTGAACAGCAGCGACAACACAGTGAGTACCATCAAATAGGCGGAAGAAAAGAGAACAGGCCCTTAAGAAGTCGGGAATTTCTGCCGATATTGTAAACGGAGCGACACCAAATTCAATTGGAAGGGAGGGTCACATATGGATGGTCTCAGTGCGGCCCAGTTTCAGACCAATTACACCTTTGGCCTGATGAAAATGGCCATGAGAGACATGGAGGCTCAGGCGCAGGATATGCTTGAGATGATGTCCGATGTGCCCGCGCCCGCCCAGTACAGCTTTGACGTGTGGGCGTAACACAGTCGGATCGTTCCAATAGTCAAAAGCGGTGTGAGGCATGGTCCTCACACCGCTTTGCCGTAGAAAGGGAGAGTGCAATGGAGAGGAAAATTGACGCGCTGTTTGCCGGATGGGAGTCCCCTATGGTGCGCGCCTGCCTCCAGGGGACAATGGGCCAGGTGGAGGCCTGGGGAGAGGACAGCGCTCTGGCCTCTATTGGGGATTTCTGCTTTCTGGCGGGGGAGCCTGTCCGGGCGCTGGTGGAGAGGGCGGACGCCCCCATACTGGTGCCGGGGAGAGAGGGGTGGGCCCGGCTGATTGAGGATACACTGGGGGAGAGGGCCTCTCCCTTTACCAGATATGCCACCCGGCGTTCCCCGGAGGGATTCGATCAGGGGAGGTTATTTTCCTTTACAAGGACTCTGCCGCAAGGATTTTACCTGCGCCCAATTGGGAGGGGGTTTTACTTTACACTGATGGAGGAGGAGTGGGCCAGGGATCTGTGCGGCTGCTTTGAGGGCGAGGAGGACTTCCGGGAAAGGGGGCTGGGCTTTGTGGTCACCCAGGGGGGAGGCCTGCCGGTGGCCGGGGCCTCCTCCTACGCCGCGTGTGACGGGGCCATTGAGATCGAGATTGACACCCGGCCGGATTTTCGCCGTCTGGGGCTGGCCTCCGCCTGCGGGGCGCGGCTGATTCTGGAGTGCCTGGCCTGGGAGATTTACCCCGGTTGGGACGCCCACAACCAGCACTCCCTGGCCCTTGCGGAGAAGCTGGGCTACCAGCTGGACCGGCCCTATACCGCCTACTGGGTGGAGGACAAGGTGCGGTACGGAAGGCAGCTGGGAATAAATTGAAGGCAAAAAGTCCAGACTCCCACTTGACAAAAGAGGAGAGAGGAGGTACAATCAATACACCCCCCGGGGGTTGGGTATTAAAAGAACCTCCGGAAAGTCAGGTGAAGAAATTGGAAAAACAGAAGTTTAACATTACCGGTATGACCTGCTCCGCCTGTTCCGCCCATGTGGAAAAGGCGGTCAACAGGCTGGAAGGGGTGAAAATCGCCTCTGTCAATCTGTTGGCCAACTCCATGACAGCCGAATATGACGAGTTGATCCTCTCCGCAGAGGACATTATCGCGGCGGTAATACAGTCAGGATATGGGGCTTCCCTGCCCCAGAGTGGGGGGAAAGCCCAGTCCGCCCCGAAAGAGGACGTGATGGCGCAGGAGCTGGCCGGGATGAAGCACAGGATGATCTGGTCCTTTGTTTTCCTTCTCCCGCTGTTTTACCTCTCTATGGGACACATGATGGGCGCCCCTCTGCCTGCCTTGCTGGTGGGCCATGAGAACGCGGTGGCCTTCGGACTGACACAACTGCTTTTCACCTTGCCCATCATGTACCTCAACGACAAGTATTTCAAGGTGGGTTTCAAAACCCTTTGGAATCGGGCCCCCAACATGGATTCCCTCATTGCAGTGGGCTCCGCCGCCGCAGTGATCTACGGCGTCTTCGCCATCTATCAGATGGGGTACGGCTTGGGCCACGGGGACATGGAGAGGGTGGCCAAGTACCACATGGATTTGTACTTTGAGTCTGCCGGTATGATCCTCACTCTCATCACCTTGGGAAAATTTTTGGAGACCCGGTCCAAGGGCAAGACGGGGGAGGCCATCAGCCGGCTGATGGACCTGGCCCCCAAGACAGCCCGTGTCATCCGGGACGGCGTGGAGACAGAAGTCCCAGTGGAGGAGGTCAGGGTGGGGGACCAGGTGGCAGTCCGGCCAGGGCAGTCCATCCCGGTGGACGGGGTGATCCTGGAGGGCCAGTCCGCCGTGGACGAGTCCGCCCTCACCGGCGAGTCCATCCCGGTGGACAAGGGCCCCGGGGACAAGGTGGCCGCCGCCTCTATCAACAAGTCGGGCTTCTTCACCTTTGAGGCCAGCCGAGTGGGGGAGGACACCACCCTGGCCCAGATGATCCGCCTGGTGGAGGAGGCCTCTGCGTCGAAGGCCCCCATCGCCAAATTGGCGGACAAGGTGGCGGGGGTGTTTGTCCCGGTGGTCATGGTTATCGCCCTGATCTCCGCCATTGTCTGGCTGGCCACCGGCCACACCGCCACCCAGGCCCTCACTGCCGGCGTGGCCGTGTTGGTGATTTCCTGCCCCTGCGCCCTGGGCCTGGCCACCCCCGTGGCCATTATGGTGGGCACTGGCAAGGGGGCGGAAAACGGCATTCTGATCAAATCCGCCGAGGCCCTGGAAACCCTCCACACCATCGACACGGTGGTGCTGGACAAGACGGGCACTCTTACCCAGGGCAAGCCGGTGGTGACCGATCTCCTGCCTGCCTCCGGGCAGGAGGAGACCGCACTGCTTACCTTGGCCGCCAGTCTGGAGGCGCCCTCCGAGCACCCCCTGGCCGCCGCCATCCTGGAGAAGAGCCGGGAGAGGGGCCTGTCCCCGGCGCCGGTGAGAGGCTTTGAGGCCGTCCACGGCCGCGGGGCGAGGGCGATCCTGAACGGGCGCACCTGTCTGGGGGGCAACCGGGCTATGATGGAAGAGGCGGGCATTGACCCGGGTCCTCTGACCGCGCAGGCGGATGAACTGGCTGCCCAGGGCAAGACCCCTCTCTACTTTGGGGACGGGGATACGAAAAAATTACTGGGCGTCATCGCTGTGGCCGACACCCCCAAGCCCTCCAGCAAAGACGCGGTGGCCGCTTTCAAGGAATTGGGGCTGGAGGTGGTCATGCTCACCGGAGACAACCGCCGCACCGCCGACGCCATCGGCAGGGAGCTGGGGGTTACCTCGGTGCTGGCCGAGGTGCTGCCCCAGGACAAGGAGAGGAAGATTACCTCCCTCCAGGCCGAGGGCAAAAAAGTGGCCATGGTGGGGGACGGCATCAACGATGCCCCCGCCCTGGCCCGGGCGGAGGTGGGCCTGGCCATCGGGGCGGGCACTGACGTGGCCATCGAGAGTGCGGACATTGTGCTGATGAAGTCCGACCTGCTGGACGTGGCCGCCGCAGTGGAGCTGTCCCGGGCCACCATCCGGAACATCAAGCAAAACCTGTTTTGGGCCTTTTTCTATAACGTGGTTTGTATTCCCGTGGCGGCAGGGGTGCTGGTCCTCTTCGGCGGGCCTCAGCTCAACCCCATGATTGCCGCTGCGGCCATGAGTCTTAGCTCGGTCACGGTGGTGACCAACGCCCTGCGCCTGCGCTTTTTCAGGAGTAAATTCCGGTCTGAGACTCCCGAGGCGGCCCCCTGCGGTGGAAGCTGTCCCCTGGAGATACAGGATAATACCAATCAAGGAGGAAACGAAACGATGAACAAGACCATGATAATCGAGGGCATGATGTGCGCCCACTGCACCGGCCGGGTGGAGAAGGCCCTGTCCGCCATCGACGGCGTGTCCGCCGTGGAGATGAGCC
>CATONV010000003.1 GCA_951801655.1 uncultured Oscillospiraceae bacterium
TGGCCACCAGCAGCTCCCCGGAAGCGGCGGAACAGGAGTTGAACACATGGACGTTAACCTCCGGGTTCTCCTCCTCCAGCAGCAGCCGGGCCTGCTCGGCACTGTTGTGGGAGCCGCTGAGCAGGGCGGTCAGGGTAACCACATATACGTCGTCCGCCCCCCGGTAGGCGTCCAGATAGGCCTGGGGAGAGGGGCAGGAGGTGGTGGGGGCGTCCTGGCTCTGGTGCATGGCCCACAGCAGATCGGCCTGGTCAAAAGTCTCGTCGTCCACAAAGGTGCTGCCGTTGGCCTGGATGGTCAGGGGTACCTTCACAAAGACGGGGTCCTTCAGCATGGCGGGGGTCAGGTCGCAGCAGCTATCCACTACAATTTTGAAACTCATATGCTTCATCTCCAGACATGGTCTTTTAAATTGGATTATGCCAATTAGTTTACCATACCTTTTGAAAGATGTAAAGAGGAAATATCAATCCCCCGGCGGACCAGCCGGATTTATCCCTTCCGGCAGTCACAATCGTTACATTGGCTTCAGATTTTGATTGAGCCGGTCCACCATCCAGGCGATGCGCTTCTCCCGGCCAGTCTCCGTCTTCGCGTCAAAATACGCCCGCGTGTAGGTTTTCTTCACAGACAGGGACATAGCCTGAAAATTTGCAAAGGCCGGCTCATAGTCTTTCAGCAGCGCGGACAGGCAGGCAATTTGTTCCTCTGTGATAACAGCCAGAGGGTTCGGCGCGTTCCACTGGCCGTTTCTTTTGGCCTCCTCCACTTTTTTTCGGCCAAAATCGGTCATAAGGCCCCTCTCCTCCAGGCTTTTGACCAGTGCCTTATTTTTCTCTGACCACTTGCTCTTCTCCCTGCGCTGGGCAAAATATTTTTTATAGGCGCTGTCATCAATCCTCTCCATCTGTCCGTCAATCCAGCCAAAGCAGAGGGCCTCCTCCAGCGCCTCTCCCGCTTTAATCGTCTTCGGTCCGCCCGGCTTGCCAAACAGCAGCCAAGCGCCCTCTCTCGACAGACAGTTATCATTCAGCCAGGCCCGAAACTGCGCCCTGTCTACAAATACCATCACATCGCCCATTTACTCCTCCTCCAGCTCTTTCAGCAGCTTCCGGTCCTCTTTGGAGGACAGGTCCAGCTTTTCGTAGAGGTCGGGGCGCCGCTGCCTGGTGCGGAGGATGGACTGCTTTCTCCGCCACTGGTCCACCTTGGCATGGTTGCCCGACAGGAGGACGGGGGGCACCGCCCGGTCGTGCCACACTTCGGGGCGGGAGTACTGGGGGGCCTCCAGCATGCCGTTCCAGTGGCTCTCTTTCTCGTAGCAGGAGGGGTCGGACAGCACCCCGGGCACCAGGCGGCACACCGCGTCGGCCACCGCCATAGCGGGAATTTCCCCCCCGGTCATCACAAAATCCCCCAGGGAAATCTCCTCATCCACGCACTCCTCGATAAACCTCTCGTCGATGCCCTCGTAGTGGCCGCAGACCAGAATCAGCCGCCGGTAGTCGTCCTTCAGCCGCCGGGCATCCCTCTGGGTAAAGGTCTTGCCCGCCGGGGACATGTAGATGGTGTGAACCCTCTCCCCCGCCTCCCGGCAGATGTTCTCCCAGCAGCGGTAGAGAGGGTCGGCCTGCATCACCGCCCCCCGGCCCCCGCCGTAGGGGTAGTCGTCCACCTGCTTCTGCTTGTTTACGGTGTAGTCCCGAATCTGGTGGCACTCCACCCGGATGTAGCCCCTCTCCTGGCCCCGGCCCAAAACCGACTCACAGAGCATATCTCCCACCACATCGGGAAATAATGTCATAATATCAATACGGTACATCCCATGTCCCGCCTCTCTTAAATGGTAGTGCGGGACGATCTCGGCCCGCCGCCTTACAATAGTCGGACTTTTTTGTCACGGCGCACCGGATTGCCGCGCCCTACCCATTATACGGAAGCGGCTGTTCTTTTTCAATGCCTTTTCAGGGGACAGGAAAAAAATTTTTCCCGTTGTGGAAAAATTCTATCGCATTTTTGGGAAAAATATGTTAAACTATGGGGCGACAAAATTCCTGCACGAAAGCGAGGTTTTTCTCTATGTACTGTACCCGCAAGGTCACCGAGGACCTGATCTGGATCGGCTCCAACGACCGCCAGCACCCTGTCTTCGAGGCGGCCCACCCCGTCCCCCGGGGAATGTCCTACAACTCCTACCTGCTGCTGGACGAGAAGACCGTCCTCTTTGACACGGTGGATCGCTCCGTCCAGACACAATTTTTGGAAAATTTGGAGTACACTCTGGATGGTCGCCCCCTGGACTATATCTTTGTCCACCACATGGAGCCCGACCACGCCGCCACCCTGGGCGACCTGATTCTCCGCCACCCGGAGGCCAAAATCGTCTGCAACGGAAAGGCCATCAACATGATCCGCCAGTTCCACGCCGCCGACCCCTCTGGGGCCATTCTGGTGAACGAGGGGGACACCCTGTCCACAGGCCGGCACAATTTCACCTTCGTGGCCGCCCCCATGGTCCACTGGCCCGAGGTGGTGGTGAGCTACGACTCCACCGACAAGATTCTCTTCTCCGCTGACGGCTTCGGCTCCTTCGGGGCGCTGAACGGCGTTCTCTTCGCCGACGAGATCGACTGGGAGAGAGACTGGCTGGACGAGGCCCGGCGGTACTACACCAACATCGTGGGCAAGTACGGCTCTCAGGTAATGGCCCTGCTGAAAAAAGCCTCCGCCCTGGACATCCGGATGATCTGCCCCCTCCACGGCCCCGTGTGGCGCAAGGACTTTTCTCAGATCATCGACCGCTACGTGAAGTGGGCCTCCTATGAGCCCGAGGTCCAGGGGGTTGTAATTCCCTTCGCCTCCATCTACGGCCACACCGAGACCGCCGCCAACATTCTGGCCTGCCGCCTGGCCGAGCTGGGCGTGCCCGTTGAGATGCACGACGTGTCCGTCACCCACTACTCCCATGTGCTGTCCGACTGCTTCAAGTACAGCCACATCGTCTTCGCTGCCCCCACCTTTAATAACGGCATTTTCGACCCCATGGAGCATCTGCTGCGGGACCTTCAGCACCACAACCTGCAAAACCGGAAGGTCGCCCTCATCCAGAACGGCTCCTGGGCCCCCGCCAGCGGCAAGCTGATGGCGGAAATTTTGGGCGGTATGAAAAACATGGAGATACTTGAGGCCCCTGTCACCCTCAAGTCCGCCCTGGTCCCCGGCCAGGAGGGGGAGATCACAGCCCTGGCCCAGACTCTGGCCGCGTCCGTCAAAGGCGAAGAGTCTTCTCCCGAGGCGGAGGCTGTCCAGGAGAAGCCCCGCGGCTTTGTATGCAAGATCTGCGGCTTCATCTACGAGAGCGACACCCTCCCCGACGACTACGTCTGCCCCATTTGCCGCCGGCCCGCCTCCGACTTTGAACCGGTGCAGTAAAATCACAAACCGCCGTCCCCTACGGGACGGCGGTCTTTTATTTTGCCGACTTTAATTTTCTTACCAACTGTTCTACCAGCAGCTTGTCCTCTCTGCTCAAAACTGCCCAGTCATCAAAAAATTTCCGTTACTCCTCTGACAGTTCCACAAAATCTCCTTCCGCAAAAAACTGCGCCATTGTGATGCCAAAGCCCTTGCAAATCGTCTCTAACGTCGGGATGGACGGCGTGGTGCTCCGTTTAAACAAATTTGTGATCGTAGACTGCGGCAGGCCAGCTTCCTTTGCCAATCTGTAGGCTGTCCAGTTCCTCTCCTTCATCAGCTGAAGAATACGCGCCTGGGTATCCAAGTACATCACCATCCCTTAGAGATTATAGTATTACTCATTTGAATGGTGATAAACTTTTATTTCGAGTTTTTTCTGCTTCTCAATTGAGATATAATATCATTCAATGAAAGGAGGTAATTGCCATGAAAAAAGAAGATAGAGAAGGTCTCTCCATAATACTTAGCCGGTTGTTTATGACACATACACAATTACATTAAGAAAGCCGCTGTGGTACGTTCCACAGCGGCTTCCATTTTCTTATTCGTTATCTTCCTGGCAGTTGGGGGGCCATAGTGCGGGTGTGGCGAATTTCCTCCCACACGGTAGTCTTTTTCCAGCAGCTGAATGCGGTAATGGGCAGCCAGGTGAGGAGAAACAGCCAGTAGGTACACAGCCCCTTCCACAGCCGGAGGTCCCACTTCCCCTCCAAGGTGAGGACGATCCCGGCGGCAATGGTAGCCGTGAGGGCAGCCCAGGCGATGTTGCCGCAGGCCCCCGCCAGCCCAAGAAGCAGGGACTGGAGAAGGGTCCTCCCGCCCAGGGCAGAGGTGAGGGCGGTACACAGCAGGCCCGCCAGAGCGGCCAGCTGGTAGGCGGGTAGCAGGAGGGTGGTCTCAAAGTCGAACAAAGTCAGCCGGGGCCGGCTGGCCTGTGCCTCGTTCAGGGCGGGCAGGAACCGCTGGGCCACCTGGAGAGTACCACTGGTCCAGCGGCGGCGCTGGGTAAAGGACTGCTCCCAGGTGAGGGGCTGTTCGTCATAGGTAACTGCCTTGGGTACGTAGGCCACCCTCTCCCCTGCCAGCACGGCCTGGGCGGTGAGCTCCAGGTCCTCGCTGATGGTCTCGGTGCGCCAGCCGCCCAGCTTGTCCAGCAGCTGCTGGGTCACCATAAAGCCGGTGCCGCCGATCATGGCGGACACGCCCAGCCCCGCCTTGCCCCCGTTGTGGAAGCGGTTCATCATCCAGTAGTAGATGGAGGAGCAGCCGGAGGCGGCGGTGTCGTAGGGGTTTTTGCTGTCCCGGTAGCCCTGAGCCGCCCGGACCCCGGCCAACCGGGCGTTGTTCATCTCCGCCAGGAACCGGGAGTCCACCACGTTGTCCGCGTCGAAAACCAGCCAGGCGTCATACCGTCGGCCCCAGAGTCGATTGTAGGCAAACCGGAGGACCTCCCCCTTGCTCTTCACCGGCACGGTACACTCCAGCACCTTGGCCCCAAAGCTTTGGGCCGCCAGAGAGGTATTATCCGTACAGTTATTTGGGATCACCCAGATATCATACAGCTCTGAGGGATAGTCCTGGGTGAGCAGGCTGTTGATCAGGGGGCCGATTACCAGCTCCTCGTTCCGGGCGGCGATTAAAACGGCAAATTTCGTCCGGGCCGGATGAAAACCGTAGTCCACCGGCTTTTTTGCGCAGGCCAGTCCGGAGACAAAATACCACAGCCCCCATAATGTCATCAATACTCCCATTGTGCCCGTCAGGGCCAGTGCAGCAGGAAACAACCAATCCATATCCCGCTCCTCCTCTCGTTTTTACCCCTCAATTTTCTCCGCCCTGCAAAAAGACGCAAACACCGGAAAGAATTGAGAGTCGTTTATGTCCACAAGAATAGCAGACGTTCCTTAAGGACAACGGGGGAGGAAGTTTAAGATTTCATAAAGGTTTCTTTAACCCGCCTGTTCGACAGAAATTAACATTTTCTTCATTTGACAAAAACGAAGAAATCAGCTATACTATATTTAGTTATTATTCCAGGTTCTTCCATTCAGGTACACAGCCATACAGGTTTTTGTGGGCCGGTTGCAAACTCGGCCCTTCTTTTTTTACCTGACTGGAGACGGCCGGAGCAATTCGCAAAAATGCCGATACCCCCCCTATAAAAAGAAGGTTTCTCATGATTACATAGAATTGCTCTGATAAACCGGCGCCCCAAGCGCCCCGGAAAAGGAGGTCACATTGCTTCGATTCGATCACGTCAGTCTCACCTACGGAACCCAGAAGATTCTAAACGACATCTCATTTGAGATCCAGGAGGGGCAGTTCGCCGTTTTCATCGGCCCCTCCGGATGCGGCAAGACCACCACCCTAAAGATGATTAACCGCCTCATCCAGCCCGACAGCGGACACATCTACCTAGGCGACCAGGACATTGCCTCCATCGACCGCTATGAGCTGCGGCGGCACACCGGCTATGTCATCCAGCAAATCGGCCTGTTTCCCAACATGACGGTGGCCCAGAATATCTGCGTGGTGCCCAAGCTGCTGAAATGGCCCAAGGACAAGTGCGACCAGATCGTCCACGATCTGCTGGACATGGTGGAACTGCCCTACGACCAGTACGCCCATAAGTACCCCGGGGAGATGTCAGGAGGCCAGCAGCAGCGCATCGGCATCCTGCGGGCCCTGGCCGCCTCTCCCCCGGTGGTACTGATGGATGAGCCCTTCAGCGCCCTGGACCCCATGACCCGCCGCTCCCTCCAGCTGGAGGTAAAAAACCTTCAGCAGAAGCTGAACAAGACCATTGTCTTCGTCACCCACGACATGGAGGAGGCGCTGGACCTGGCCGACGTCATCGTCTTTATGAACCAGGGGGAGATCGTCCAGATCGCGCCCCCGGAGGAGATGCTGGAGAACCCCGCCACCGACCAGATTCGGGAGTTTTTGGGCAAGCACCAGTCCGGCCCCGACCCCGCCGGGCTGACGGTGGACCAGTTCATGCGCACCGGCATTATCACCGTGAAGGAAAACCGGGGCGTCAACGAGTGCGTCAGCCGGATGCAGCACCACAACGTGGACACCCTCCTCGTAGTAGACGAGCAGCGTCGGTATCAGGGCACTGTTTCCATCGCAGATATCCGCCTTACCGGACACGTGGTAAAGACCATCGGGCCGCTGGTGCGGTGTACCACCCCCACCGTCCATGTGGGGGACAACGCCAGGGAGTGCTTTGAGCAGCTGATCTCCAGCGGCTTCCCCTACCTGGTGGTGCTGCAGGAGAACGAGACGGTGGCGGGCATCGTCACCAAAACCAGCATGGCCTCCGCCATGGCGGAACAGCTGTGGGGGTGATGGAATGAACGAGCTGCTGCTGTCCATCCTCCAGGCCACCGCCCGCCACACCGGCTACACCCTGGTTTGCGTGGCCATCGGCTTTGTGCTGGGCCTCTCTTTGGGCATCGGACTGTCCCGCCTGCCCACGCTGTCCAAATTTCTCATTCCCCTGCTGTCTATTTTAAATACCGTGCCCGGTATTGTCTTCATTGGCATATTGGTAATTATGATTGGTATGACCCCCGCCACCGTCATCATCGCCCTGTCCATCTACGCCATGTTTCCGGTACTGAAAAACACCGTCACCGGGCTGAACGGAGTGGACCAGCAGTATAAAGAGGCCGCCCGGGGCTGCGGCATGAACCACTTCCAGCGGCTTTATCAGGTAGAACTGCCCTTGGCTATGCCCACTATCATCGGTGGGTTGCGGCTGTCTACGGTGTACACCGTCAGCTGGGCGGTGCTGGCCGCCATGATCGGTCAGGGCGGGCTGGGCGACTTTGTCTACAAGGGGGTCAGCTCCAACAACAACGCCCTCATTCTCCAGGGGGCCGTTCCCGCCGCCATTCTGGCCTTGGTACTAGGCGCTATGGTGGACGCCCTCCAGAAGCGGGTGGTTCCTCGGGGCCTGCGGAAAGGCGGGGCCGGGAAATGAGTCTTGCCATGATTTGGGACCACCTGTCCCTGGTGCTGTCCGCCCTCATCCTGGCCGTTGCTGCCGGCGTACCTCTGGGCCTGCTGGCCTACCTCTTCCCCAAGGCGGGGAAAGCCCTGCTGTGGATAGTGGATCTCATCCAGACCATCCCTGCCCTGGCTCTGCTGGGGGTTATCATGGTGGTGGCCGGACCGGGCTCCCCCACCGCTATGATCGGACTGGCCCTCTACTCCCTGCTGCCCATCGCCCGGAACTGCTCTCTGGGCCTGTCTCAGGTGCCCGCACACCTGAAAGAGGCCGCCGCCGGTATGGGCATGAGTCCCGTCTACCGCCTGTTCCATGTGGACATCCCTCTGGCCACCCCCATGCTGGTGACAGGCATTCGCATCGCCGCCGTCAACGCCATTGGCACCGCCGTCTTTGCCTCTTTCGTTGGGGGCGGCGGACTGGGCGGACTGTTCTACACTGCCATCCGCCAACGGAACATGGGCCAAATCCTCCTGGGCACCCTGGTGCTGATGGCTATGGCCCTGGTGCTGGACGTGGGGCTGGGCTATGTGGAACGGCGGCTGTCCGGCATCCACCGGAACACTCTCCCCGTCCCGGTGAAGGCGGCGGGCGGCATCGTTCTAGCCTTGGCCAGCGTGGCCCTGGTGGTGTCCATGGTCCTGCCCAGCCAGACTGCGGGACAGCTTGTCCTCTACGACGGGGACTACTCCGAGGTGAAGCTGATGCACGCCATGGCTGAACTGCTGGTGGAGGACAAAACCGATTTGGACGTGGTCATTCTGGACCAGATGACCCAGGTGAACAACCACAACGAGCTGAAGGGCGAAAACCCCAGCTGCGACCTGATGTTCAGCTACGACGGCACGGTTCTCACCACCTTCCTGGGGCTGGACACCAGCGACATTCCCGATGGAATGACCCTCTACGACTTTGTCAACGACACTGTTCGGGAGAGGGAAGGCCTGCGGCTGCTGGGCAAGGTGGGGCTGAACAACACCTACTCCATCGGCGTCACCCGGTCCGTTATCGACCGGTACGGCGCGGAAACAATCTCCGATCTGGTCCCCGTGGCCGGGGAGCTGAACTTTGGCGCGGAGCACGAGTTCTACACTGAGGAGGGCAGCATGAAGTACCAGCCCTTTGTGGACTTCTACGGCCTGAACTTCAAGTCCGCCAAGCCGGTGGACGTGGTGCTCAAGTACAACGCCGTGGAGGGCGGGGCCTTCGACGTGATGGTGGTTTACGCCACCGACGGCCTGAACAAGCGGGCCGGCCTCACCATTCTGGAGGACGACCTGGGCTTCTTCCCTGAGTATTTTGGGGCCTTCCTGGTGCGGGAGGACTTGTTCGACCGCTTCTACGACGCCGCCCCCAACCTGGAGCAGGTGCTGGAGCTGCTTACCGGCCAGGTGAGCAGCGAGGACATGGTGGAGCTGACCTACGCCGTGGACGTAGACGGTCGGCCTGTGGTTGAAGTGGCCCGGGAATTCCTGATCTCCAAGGGCCTGCTGAGAGCATAGGACAGCCCCTCCCCCGCATACCTTAAACTAAACAGATTCCCGCCTAACCGGCGGGAATTCATATAACAATCGGGGGAATAGGTATGGAAACACGCATTGCCGAGCTGCGGTATAAAGAGGTCATCAGCGTGGAGGACGGCGCCCGCTACGGCTATGTGGGCGACATGGAGGTGGACCTGGAGTCCGGCCAGGTCCAGGCCCTGGTGGTCCCCGGAAAGCGCCGCTTCTTCGGCCTCTTCGGTCGGGAGGAGGATAAGATTATCCCCTGGAACGCCGTGAAACGCTTCGGAGAGGACATTATTTTGGTTGAGAAGTAGAAAAAGCCGCCCGGTTCGGGCGGCTTTTTCACAGTTCAATCGCCGTATCGGTGGCAAAAAACCACAGCACCTGCCGGTTGACGGGCTTGCCCAGGATGGCGGACAGGGCCAGGCAGTAGGCCTCCAGTTGGGGACGGTACTCCTCGGCGCGGTGTCTCTCGCCGCCGGGGGACACCCGGTCGCTTTTGAAGTCCACCACGGTGATGGAGCCGTCCTCCCCTTCGAACCAGGCATCGATGACGCCCTGGAGGAGGATTTCCTCCCCCTTGCCGTCGGGAAAGTAGTTCAGAGCGGAGTCCAGAACAGAGAATTTAAACTCCCTGCGACACCTCTCCCCCGCCGCAGCCATGGCCCGGCCCAGGGGACTGGTCAAAAAGGCGGACAGCCGCGCCGGATCCACCGCCTCCCGCTGGAGTCGGGTGAGAAAACCCGCCTTCTCCATACGCTCCAGCTCCATCCCCACCGCCTTCAGGCTGCTGTCCCCGTCCAGGGGCAGGTACTGCATGGCCAGGTGAAGGGCGGTGCCCCGCTGGGCGGAGGTGAGGCCCTTCTCCTCTGTGATAAAGTTCGGCCTGGTGATAGGCTTGCCCCGGCGGGCGGGCGGGACAGCGTCCTCCGCCGCCTCTCGGTCCAGGGCCCGGCCCTTGATCTGGGTGGCTGTCAGCTTGGAGGGCAGATTGGCCGCTGCCAGATGGGGATAGGTCCAGGCCAGTCGGGCACTCAGGTCCTCTCCGGTCTCCTCCTCCTGGGGCAGATCAGTGTAATGGTCTTCCGCCTTACGTTCCTCTCCCAGCGCGGTTCCGTCCACCCAGCGGATGTCCCAGGCTGGGCCGGCAGGGACTGTTCCCTCTTCGGGCAGGCCGGCCAGGGCCCGGAGGGCATCCCCCTCGGGCCGAGTGAGGGCGTGGAGCAGCACCCAGGCCCCCACGCTCTGCTGCCCCTCCAGCGCCATGGGCGAAACGGGCAGGCTCCCCCCCAGCCGTTCCAGGGCTTTTGCCCCCTCGGGCAGAGCCATGGTAAGAATCAGCTTTTCTTTGGCCCGGGTCATGGCCACGTAGAGCAGCCGCATCTCCTCCGCCAGCATCTCCCTCTCCACCCTGCGGGATACCGCCCGCCGGGCCAAAGTAGGGTACTCCACCATTCTCTCCAGATCCAGACAATAGGGACCTACTCCCAGCTCCGGGTGGAACAGTACCGGGCGCATTGTGTCGTCCCGGTTCATTCGCCGGTTCAGATTGCACACCAGCACCACCGGGCTCTCCAGCCCCTTGGAGCGATGGACAGACAGGACAGACACCCCCTCCCCCTCACGCCCGTTTCCGGCAGTGGTCCCCAACCGGGAACCGGTACTTCTCAGCCTCTCCAGCCGCAGCAGGAACTGGAACAGAGTGCGGCACCCGACGTCCTCCAGCCGGCCGGCCAGAGCGTAGAGGGACAGCAGGTTACTTTGGCGCTCTCCTCCATTCGGCATGGCGCCAAAGACCCCCAGCAAGTTGGTTTTTTCAAAAATGTGCCACATAAGCTGTCGGCAGGTGCGGTCCCCCGCTCCAAAGCGCAGCTCCTCCAGCCGTTCCAGAAAGCCCCGGCACTCTTCATCCCCTGTCTCAGCGGCGTGGACCAGGGCGCTGTAAAAATCTCCCTTGCTGTCCGCCCGAAGCAGGGCCAGCTTGTCCCCGGAGAACCCGTACACCGGGGAGCGCAGGGCGGCGATGAGGGGCACGTCCTGCCGGGGATTGTCCACAATCTGAAGGATGGCCAGGGTCACGTTGACCTCCGTGGTCTCAAATAAGTTGTCGCCTCCCTCGGCAGTCCAGGGGACGCCCTCCTCGGTGAGGGCCCGGAGGTAATGGTGGAGAGTCGCTTTGGGACTGCGCAGTAAAATCATCACGTCAGACGGGCGCAGGGGACGAAGACCGTCCCCCTCTTTGATAAGCAGAGGCTTGTCCAGCAGCTCCCGGACCCGCCGTGCGGCAAAGCGCGCCTCCAGCAGATCTTTGCTGTCCTTTTCTCCCTCCCGGTCCCCCAGAAATGACAGGTCCAGGACATCCAGCTCCAGGGCGTAGAGGTCGGGACCCACAGAACTTTCCTCCAAAAACGACTTTCCCGGCACCAGCTTCTGACTGTCGTCGTAGTCCATCTCGCCAAATTCAGTTGACATAATATTTCGAAACAGGTCATTGCACCCCTCCAGCACCTGCGGGCGGGAGCGAAAATTTCGGGCCAGCACCCGCCGCCTGGGCTGGCCGTCCACCGCCTCCTCTCCGTCGGGGAAGCGGCTGTACTTGCTTAAAAAGATGGAAGGGTCGGCCAGGCGGAACCGATAGATGGACTGCTTCACATCCCCCACCTGGACCAGCTTTCTCCCCCCGTCGGAGATAGCGTCAAAAATGGCGTTCTGCACCCGGTTGGTGTCCTGATACTCGTCCACCAGCACCTCGTCGTATCGGCTGCCCACATATTTGGCCAGGGCGGTGGGCTCCCCCGCCCCGTCGGTGAGCAGCTTGACCGCGCAGTGCTCCAGGTCGGAGAAGTCCAAAAGCCCACGCCGGGCCTTTTCCCGGGAAAAGGCGGACTGAAAGTCCAACACCAGGTCCATCAGCGCCTCCACTACCGGGGCGGCCAGCGCCAACTCCTCCAGTTGGGCGGCGGTGTCACCGGACAGGAGGGGTTCCGTCCCCTTGTCCAGCACCCCCTTGCACCGCTTTCGGATCGCCTTCACCCTCTCTCTGAGCAAAAGCGCCTCTTCCTCCCGGAAGGGACTCAGAATCAGGCTCCGCTTCTTCTTTCGCCCGGCTTCCGGAAAGGGGATGGGCAGCCTTGCGCGGGCCCCGTCCCAGGTTTTTTCCCGCAAAAAGTTCTCCAGTCCCTCCAGGGTGGCAGAAATCGCGGGGGCATAGTTGACCTCCAGCAGCTCATCCACCCCGCACAGCTCCAGGGCCTGAAGCAGCCGTTCCCGGCAGGCCTCCGCCTGCCGCCTGGCGGCCTTCAGTAGGGCGACGCCCCAGGGGGTCTCCGACATATCGGACACCCCTTCCAGCCGCCACACCCTCTTCTGTTCCTCCAGCCAGCGGGTAGGGTCCGGGTGACTCTGCACCTTGGAAAAGACGTCCGTGGTAATCTGGGCCAGCTTGCTGTCGTCCCGACCGGCAGACAGAGAGTCCACCAGCCGGGCAAAGGGGCTGTCCTGCGTCAGGCCCTCATACTTTCTGTCCAGCACCTCCTCCAGCACCTGGGCCATGAGAACCTTCTCCTCCCCCTCGTCGCACAGACGAAAGTCCGGATCCAGATCCAGCAGGTGGCCGTTCTCTCGGAGCAGGGCGGCACAGAACGAGTGGATGGTGGAAATCTGCGTCTGGTAGATCAGGGTGGTCTGACGGCGCAGGTGACGGTCGTTGGGGGCGCCCGCCAGTCGGTCAGACAGCTCCTGGGCGATCCGCCCCCGCAGCTCCGCCGCAGCAGCCTTGGTGTAGGTAATAACCAGGAAGCGGTCAATGTCGATTCCCTCCTTGGTCACTCGGTCCAGCAGCCTCTCCACCAGCACCCGGGTTTTCCCCGACCCGGCCGCCGCCGATACCAGCAGCTCTCCGCCCCGGTCGTCTACAATTTTCTTCTGTTCGTCTGTTAAAGGGAAGGGCATAGGTCGGTCTCCTTTACTCCGTCAGCACACTCAGATACTTTTCAATGCGGATGCCGTTGTTCCTCTCAGCCACGTCCTGTTCCAGGAAAATCAGCCGCTCCAGCAGTTCCACCGCCTTTTGGACCGCCTGGGGCAGAGACTTGCCCCCCAGCAGCTGGCCGGTGAGCAGGGAGGTAAAAATGTCCCCGGTACCGGGGAAATGGGCCTTGATGAAGCGATAGGGAACAGTAAAACACGTCCCCGCCTGTCCGTCGTAACCCCACACCACATGCTGGCCCGACTCCTTCTCCCGGCCGCTGGTGACAACCGCCGATTTCGGCCCCAGCTCCAGTAATCCGTCCAGCACCCGGCGGGCCTGCTCCGCCGTCAGCAGTTCCTCTCCTTCATAAAGCCCGGTGAGGAACTCCCCCTCTGTCAGGTTGGGGACAATCACATCCGCCGCCCTCACAAAGCGCCGCATGTTTTTCACTGTCTCCTTTGTGGAGCCATTGTACAGCTTGCCGCCGTCCCCCATGATGGGGTCGGTCACTACCAGCAGGCCGTCCTTCCGTTGGCTGTCGATAAAATCCCGGAGCAGGTCCACCTGATCTGCCGAAGCCAGAAAGCCGGTGGTGATGCAGTCAAACTGGAACCCCAGCTCCCGCCATACCTGGATGGTCTGGCGCATGTAGTGCGTGGTGTCCAGAACGGAGAATCTTCCGTAGTCAAAGTTATTGGAGACCAGAGCGGTGGGGAGGTTATAAATACTGTGGCCCATGTTGGACAAAATGGGCAGTATCCCCGCCAGGCCCATCTTTCCGTAACCGGGCATGTCGCCGATTATGAGAATGTTTTTGCTGTTTTCCAAACGATTCAACCCTCTTCCTCAATCTGTGTCCAAAACTCCTGGGCGCTCACGTTGGCCAGCCAGCGTTTGCAGTCGCCGCCCCGGCCGGGCTCGAAGTGACAGGCGGCGGCATAATCGCAAAAGCGGCAGGCGTTTTTCTCCGGTCCCCGCCAGAAGGGATCGGCGGCAATGCTGCCCCCGGCCAGCTCCTGGCAGATATCCTCCAGCACCCGCTGGACATGCCGCCCCAGCTTGCCCAGCTGCTCGGCGGAGGCCAGGGCCTCTCCGGAAATCTGCCCGGTGGACTTACTCACCCGCAGGGGCAGAAAACGGTAGCCGCCTTCTCTCCGGATCTCCATGGCGTCCAGCACCTGCTGATCGTTTACCACAAGGCCGCTGCGCACCAGCTCCTTGTCCACCCGCTTTCTCAGCTCCTCGTCGCTCATGGCCCGACTGCCCCGGATGACCGCCTCCCGGGCGGGCAGATAGAGAACGCCCGCCCCCTCCACGGGAAGGCCGTAGAGGTCCTGCCCCTTCTCCTCCAGGGTGAACAGGTAGAGAAGCATTTGAAGGCCCAGACCGTTCCACACCTCGGTCAGGTCAAAGCTCTTTCGTCCTGTCTTGTAGTCCACCACCCGCAGGTTAAGCCGACCGCTGTCGTCCACCCAGCCGTCCACCCGATCCACAAAACCGGTGATGCTGATCGTAACGCCGCGATAGGTGAGCTCAACCGCGGGCAGGTCGGGCTCCCCACCATCCCTTCCCTTGCCAAAACCCAGTTCGAAGGAGATGGGCCTGAATTTGGAAGCGAGTAACTCCTCCGCCACGTTATCCACCACCGCCTGCACCGAGCGGAGGAGGCGGCGGAATAAGTACTGAAACCGGGGTGTCTGTCCCTCCAGCCCCCCCAGCTCCTCCGCCACATAGCGATCCACTGCCTGTTTGGTCAGTCGGCGCAGCTTTCGCTGCTTCTCCTCCATATCTGGCATGGCCGTTTGAGAAAACATCTCGTCCTGCAAAACATTCTCCAGCACATAGTGGACAAAGGTCCCGTACTCAGGCGCTGTAAAGCCAGCGGGTTTGCGCGGCTCCGCCTCCAGCCCGTAGCGCATGAAATAGGAGAAGTGGCAGGACCTGTACTTGTCCATCCGGGAGGCCGACATGGGTACCCGCCGTCCGTACAGCCGATCCACCGCCTGGCGGGACAGCCGTCCTCTCTCCCAAACAGCGGCCCGGTCCAGCCGGGCCACCTGTTCCTCCAGGCCGGGCAGATGCTCCAGGGCCTGCCGGGCCAATTGATTCCGTCCCGCCTGTTCCAGAGCGGGCAGCGGAGCCTCCAGCCGGAAGGTGCCTCTCAGCTCTCCCTCCTGCACCGGCCGCAAATCGCGAAACAGCAGCCGAAGCCGGCCCACCAGAAAGCTGGGCCGCCTCTCCTCTCCATCGAAGCCCTGAGAGGGCCAGGTGACCACCAGCTTTTGACTGGGCCGGGCACAGATCTGATAGATGGTGGTCATCTCCCGGTAAAGCAGGTCACGCTGGGACTGGGCCAACTCCAGGCCGTAGGCGGACAGCAGGGCCCGATCGTCGTCAGACAGCAGGCCCGGGGCCGTCCCCACCTGGGGCAGGGACGCGTCGTCCGCCCCCAGAAGGAAGAGAATCTTTACCCGGTGCCCGGTCTGACGGGTGGTCTCCCCCGCCGTCACCCGGTCCAGAGAGACAGGGATGGTGCCCACATCGTATTGGGACAGCACCAGCCGGAACAGCACAGCGAACTCCTCCAGCTCCATGGGGGCGTCGCCCAGCAGGCTGGCGCACTGCTCCAGTCCGCCGCACAGAATGTCCCACAGCTGCCGGTATTCCTCTGCCAAAGCGGGTTCTCCCCGCCGAAACAGGATATCTACCCTCTCCTCCAGCCGCTCCGGAAGGCCAATTTCCGCCAAGAACGTATAAAGTGCCGCGGCCTGTCCCTTTCCCGTCCGGTCGGGATTTTTTCGAAGGGTCTCCAAGGGCGAGGCCGCCCGGCAGCGGGCGCCCTCCACCAAGGCAAGCAGATCCCGATCCTCCTGCCGCCATTTCTGCCCATAGCCCTTGGGGTGCCAGGACCATTCCTTTTTCTGTGTCCAACGGCTGCCCTTTATGTCCCATTTCAGAACATAGTTCTCCAACAGGTCGATCTCCTCCTGGGACAGATCGGTCAAACCGGTCTTCAGATAGCGGAAGATATCGTCATAGCGGTAGCCACCTGCGGTGGTGTCCAGGGCGGCGGTGACCAGCGCCAGAACCGGTTTCTCCAAGATGTCCGCCATGGCGGAGGAGAAAACCGGCACTCCATACCGACCGAACACCGACTCCACCAAATCCCGGTAGGCCCCATAGTTCCGGGCAGCCACACCAATATCCCGGAAACGATAACCCTCCTCCCGGACCAGCTGCAAAATGCGGGCGGCAGTCCACTCCACCTCGCTCCGGGGGGAGGCGGCCTGAAACAGCTCCACCGCCCCCGCGCAGTCCGCCGGGACACTCTCCCCAAAGAGCGTCTTCTCCAAATGGATCAGAGGTTCCAACTTGTCCGCCGTCTGGGCGACAAGGTGTTCCACTTCACAGGGAATCCCCGCCTCCTGGGCAAATCGCACAAGGGTCTTGGCGGTACGCCGGGCGGGTGAAAATATCTCCTCCCCCTCCAGGCCGTCGCAGGTGAGGGTGACGGTCATATCGTGTCCCTGAACCATGAGCAGACGCAGCAGCTCCCCCTGCTGAGGGGTAAAATCGGTAAAGCCGTCCAGCCAGAAATCCACCCCCGCCCCCCAGCGGCAGGCGCGCAGCTTGTCTGCCGCCCGGGTCAGCCTGTCCCGGGGGTCCAGGGCGGTCCGGGCGGCGAGGGCGTCATATTCCCCGAAAATAAGCCCCAGATCCCGAAGCTTGTCCCCTTCGGGCCCCGGGGCCTCCTCTCCCGCCTGAATGAGTGTTCCGGGGGGGACCCGGCAGCTCTTCAGCTCGTCTGCCGTGGCCAGCAGCGAGGTAAGAAAGGCCGGACGGCGGGAGGGCCGGCTGTACACCGTCAGCCCGGAGGCCACCCCCTGGACCGCCCGATACATGAGCAGCAGCCGCCCGCCGGGCTCCAGCTCCTCCTCTCCCAGACCGCCGGCCTTTTGAAAAATACGGTTGGCCAGCCGGCTGAAGGACAACACCTCAGCGTACAGATTGGTCCGGGGTCCGCCTGCGGCGCACAGCGCCCGTTCCGTCTCGTGGGACTGCTGCTCCGGCACCAGCAGCACCTGGTGTCTCTCCTCCCCCGCCCGGCACAAACGGGACAGCACCGCAGCGGTTTTTCCCGCGCCGGCCCGGCCCAATAACAACTTGAACATGCAGGGTGTCTCCTTTCTCTACAGTCAAAGGCTTCCCGCAGGGGCGGGAAGCCTTTTGGTTTATCGGGACAGAGGTCCTGTTTTGCCCATGTAGTCCTCTGTTTCCTGGGGCAAGCCCCGGGAACGCAGACCGTAGCCCACCAGTCGGCTCACCACACTGTAAATCATGGCAAAGACGGGTACCCCCAGCACCATCCCGGCAAAGCCGAACAGCCCGCCGAAAAGCAAAATGGAGAACAGCACCCAGAAAGAGGCCAGGCCGGTGGAATCCCCCAGAATTTTGGGCCCCAGGATGTTTCCGTCGAACTGCTGAAGGGCCAGAATAAAGATGGCGAAGTAGACCGCCTGGAGAGGGTTGGCCAGAAAGATCAGCAGCCCGCATGGGATGGCCCCGATGAAGGGCCCAAAGAAAGGGATAATATTGGTCACCCCCACAATCACGGCAATCAGGGCCGGGTAGGGAAATTTAAAAATGTTGCAGCACACCAGACAGATGACGCCGATGATCAGAGAGTCCAGCAGCTTGCCATTGATAAAGCCGCTCATAATTTTATAGGCATTTCTGGTCTCCGACACAATCAGGTCCGCAATATCGGTGCGGAACATGCTGTACACAATTTTCTTGCTCTGGGCGGCGAAGATATCCTTTCGGGCCAGCAAATAGACCGAAACGATGATGGCAATCAGCAGATCCTTCACCAGCACCAGAAAACCTACCAGCATTCCCGAGACCCCCGCCATCACTCCGGTGAGGTTGGGCAGAACGGTGGTGCGCACCCACTGGAAGGTGGTGGAAACCGACTCCAGATTGGGCAGGATGTCGGCGTTCAGCCACTGCTCCAGAGAGGTGGCAGCGGAGTTGTAAATGGACATAACAGAGGCCTGAATATCCGGATTATCCTCAAAAAACCGCTGAAGCCAGACCTGGACTACCTCAATGTAATCCGGAATGGACTGCACCAGCCCCACGACGCTGTCATACACCTGGGGGATGACCATAGCCAGCAGCAGGTAAAACAGAAAGAAGGCCAGCAGCAAACTGAACACAATTGCCACAAAGTTAAGAAAGCTGTGATCCCTGGGGGCCTTGACCCGCTGATCCGGGGTAATGGCAATGAGGAACCGGAGGATATTGCGGTGAATGGGCAGCAGCAAAAAGGCAATCACCGCCCCCATAAAAATCGGGCGCAGAATACTCCCCAGGCTGTTAAAAAAAACGGTGACCTTCTCCAAATGGAACAGCAGGAAAAACAGACAAAGCGACGCCGCGATCACCGCAAAGGCGGTCAGCCCGGCGGACAAATAGGGGTGTCTGTCATTGCGCTTCACGGTCATACACCGCCTTTCCTCATACCTTCAGCTCCGTATTCCCCCGGTCCAGGGCGCTGGCGTATTGTTTTAGGACCGGGTCAATCTGAGAGGTTAAAAATTCCTCCACCTGTTCGGGGCAGCGGCCGATGTAGGCCGCAGGGTCCAGATGGGCGGACAGCTCCTCACGGGTCATGCTGAACGCCGGGTCGGCAGCCATCAGGTCGATCAGATTATTGGGCAGACCCAGCTCCTTTACATTTCTGCCCGCCTCCTGAGACAGCACCCGGATGCGCTCATGGAGCCGCTGCCGGTCCCCTCCCCGCTTCACCGCGTCCATCATGATATTCTCGCTGGCCATGAAGGGGAGCTCCTCCAGCACATGTTTTTCAATCACCTTGGGGTGGACCACCAGCCGGTCGGCCACATTGGCCCAGATGTTCAAAATGGCGTCCACAGCCAAAAAAGCCTCTGGAACAGACAGGCGTTTGTTGGCCGAGTCATCCAGGGTGCGCTCAAACCACTGAGTGGCGGCGGTCACCGCCGGGTTTCCCACGTCCACGATGACATACCGGGCCAGAGAACAGATGCGCTCACACCGCATGGGATTGCGTTTGTAGGGCATGGCCGAGGACCCGATCTGATTCTTTTCAAAAGGTTCCTCCACCTCTTTCAGGTGGCACAGCAGCCGCAGGTCGGTGGCAAATTTGCTTGCGGATTGGGCCACCCCGGCCAGAGAGGACACCACGTTGTAGTCCAGCTTTCTGGAATAGGTCTGTCCACTCACAGGGACAACAGATGTAAAGCCCATCTCCTTTGCAATCTTTTCCTCCAGCAGCTTCACCTTCTCGTGGTCCCCTTCAAAGAGCTCCAAAAAGGAGGCCTGCGTACCGGTGGTTCCCTTGGACCCCAGCAGAGTCAGCGTGGAAATGCGGTGCTCCACCTCCTCCAGGTCCATAAGCAGCTCGTTCATCCACAGGGTAGCCCGCTTGCCCACGGTGACCAGCTGAGCGGCCTGGAAATGAGTATAGCCAAGGGTTGGCAAGTCTTTATACTTGTCAGCAAAATCCCGCAGACGGGCCAGCACTCCAACAAGCTTGTCCCGGATCAGCTCCAGCCCCTCCCGCATCAGGATGATGTCGGTATTGTCCCCTACGTAGCAGCTGGTGGCCCCCAGGTGGATGATGGGCATAGCCTTGGGGCACAGCTCGCCGTAGGTGTGGACGTGGGCCATTACGTCGTGGCGCAGTTTTTTCTCCCACTGGGCGGCCTTCTCATAGTCGATGTCCTCCACATGCGCCTCCAGCTCCTCCACCTGCTCCCGGGTGACGGGCAGGCCCAGCTCCATCTCCGCCCGGGCCAGGGCCACCCACAGGCGGCGCCAGGTAGAAAACTTCTTGTCCGGGGAGAAGATAAACTGCATCTCGTCGCTGGCATAACGTGAGGAAAGGGGACTCTCATAGCGGTTGGCAGGCATAATATCGACCTCTTCTTCTGATTTGCCGCGGGGCTCGGAACCGCCCCTTCCGGTTTTGTGAGATCATTATACCGCATTTCCTCCCCCATTGCCAGCCCTGGAAAAAAATTTCACAAAACTTTAAGGAAAAAACGAGAGTCGTCAAAGAAGAACAGAGGCAACCATCGCAAACGGCAGGTTTTCTATAGCAATCTGAGAATTGCTGACAGCATTCTGTAGGGGCGGGTATCACCCGCCCGCAATCACGACATACACTGCATCATCGTGCGGGCGGATGGTATCCGCCCCTACAGGTATTGCAATTTTTGAAGATTGCTGCGTGTTTCCCCGAGGCAGGGCCCTTGACATTTCCTTCGGTTCATGCTATGCTGTCTCCAATCAAACAGATTGGAGGCGGGAAGATGCGCAAAACCACTTGCTGATTCCGTGACAGGAATTGATGCGGGCTGTGAGAACAGCCCGGTTCTGTCATGGGTCCGCAGGAGGAAACGCGCAGTCTTCCCCTTTCGGCTCATATTGGGCATATCATGCCCCTGCCGCCGCAAGAGGGAGTCCCTCCTGCGGTTTTTTCGCGCATGACAGGAGGGAACGATATGTCGCAAATCACCATACAAAATCTGCATTTCACCTACGATGGAGACCACACCCCGGTATTTGACGGGCTGAATCTCCAGCTGGACACCAATTGGAAGCTGGGCCTGGTGGGCCGAAACGGTCGGGGTAAAACCACTCTGCTCCGACTGCTTGCCGGAGAACTGGAGGGCCGCGGGACGGTCTTCCTCCGCCAGCCCTGTCTGCGCTGGCCCAGGCCGGTGGCCGACACAGACCGGCGGGCGCTGGACATCCTGCTGGAGGGTGCGCCGCCGGAGGAGGCGTGGCGTCTGAGCTGGGAGCTGTCCAAGCTGAGGCTGGGAGAGGAGGTGCTGGACCGGCCCTTCGCCACTCTCAGCGGCGGGGAACAGACCCGCGCTTTGCTGGCCACCCTCTTTTTGGACGAGGGGGCCTACCCCATGCTCGACGAACCCACCAATCATCTGGACGGCCCCGGCCGGGATCTGGTGTCCAGCTATCTCCGGGGATTGGACCGGGGCTTTCTGCTGGTGTCCCATGACCGGGCCTTTCTGGACGGCTGCGTGGACCACATCCTGGCCCTGAACCCCACCGGCCCGGAGCTGGTACGGGGCACCTTCTCCAGCTGGTTTCGGGATAAGGAGGACCGGGACCGCGGGGAGGCCGCCCGGAACGAGAAGCTGAAGGGGGAGATACGCCGGCTGGAGCAGGCGGCAAAGCGGGTCGACCGCTGGTCGGACAGAGTAGAGAGGAGCAAATACCACAGTGAGAACTCCGGATTAAAGGTAGATCGGGGATTTATCGGCCACAAATCGGCCAAAATGATGCAGCGGGCAAAAAATATCGAGGACCGGCAGCACAGGGCTATCCAGGAGAAAACGGGGCTTCTCAAAGACATCGAGAGGGCAGACAGCCTGAAACTGACCCCCCTGATCTACCACAGTGGCCGCCTGCTGGAGGGCCGTGACCTGGCCGTCTCCTATCCCGGCGTCCACGGAAGACCGGTTAGCCTCACCCTGCGCCAGGGGGACCGCCTCTGCCTCAGCGGCGGCAACGGCTCGGGCAAGACCAGCCTGCTGCGGCTCATTCTGGGGGAGGAAGTCCCCCACACAGGGACGCTGTTCCGGGCCTCCGGTCTTCAGATTTCCTTCGTCTCCCAAAAGGCAGACCACCTGCGGGGAGGCCTGGTCGCCTGGGCGGAAACTCAGGGCGTCGATCTGACTCAATTCCTTACCGTTCTGCGCAAGCTGGATTTCTCTCGAGAGCTGTTCCAGCGGGACATGTCTGAGTACAGCGCGGGGCAGCAGAAGAAGGTCCTCCTGGCAGCCAGTCTGTGCCACAGCGCACACCTGTATGTGTGGGACGAACCGCTGAACTATATCGACCTGTTCTCCCGGATGCAGCTGGAGGAGCTGCTCCTCCAGTACCGGCCCACCCTCCTCTTTGTGGAACACGACCAGGTCTTTCGGGAGAAAATTGCCACTCAGGTGGTGCAGATATAAGGCAAGAGAGAGGGCCAGCGGCCCTCTCTCTAATTCAGGTAACGGGCATACCGTTGACCTCCACTCCCTCGCCAGCGGGAATCAGGAGGTACTTTTTTCCGTCGATGATCCGGGTTTCCACCAGGTAGCTCTGCTCCGGGGACAGAGAAACGGTGACGTCTCCCGCCTTGACCTCAAATCGCCTGCAGTCGATGAGATTGGCGGGGCTGAGGGCCGCGCCCTCGCCAAACTGCTGGCCGCAGCTCTCGCAGAAGGCGGCCACCTTCTCCTCCTCCACCCCACAGCTCTGAAGGATATTTCCCACCTCCCGGGCGGTCACGGCCAGGGGCTCCGGATCGCCTTTGTGCTGCTCGATGCGGTCTGTCAGCTGCTCGTGGACAGCCTGGACCACCTCCAGGCTGCATGCCTCCTCCAAAGCCTGGGTAAGGGCGGCTTGAAAGGCCTCCCGTTGCTCCCCCGCCGACATGGGCGGCTCGGTGTGGAAAACAGCGTCCAAAAACTCCTGATGCAGCTCGTCGGCCTTCCGGGAGTAGGAAAGGGCGTTGTAAATGTTGGCCGCCCGGTCGTCAAATGCGGGAAACAGAAAGCCCAGCTCAGGCGGAGCCACCAGCTGGCGGGGCAGCGTATTGTGAAACTCATTCTCGCCGGGGAAATAGCTCAGCTCCGCTTTGCCGTCCTTCACCGGGCAGACACAGCACACGACATAGGAGAACACCTGTTCGGAGGCATCCGCCTGCACCTCGCCGTCCCCGCCCCGGTGAGGTACGTCATAGGCGTCGTGGGCCAGCAGGATCAGATAGTTGCTGCCCTCCATGTCCAGAGAGTCGATCACCTTTTGATAAAAGTTCTCGCGGATTTCCCCGTCCTTCAGTTCGGAGTCCCGCAGGGCCATGAGCAGCCGGTGCTCATCGCTGTCCATCACCTGCCGGGTGGAAAACACAATGTCGATCAGGTTCTTCCCCAGCGTTCCGGACAGAGTTTTTTTCAACAATCCCAGATACTTTTCCGCCTCCTCCTGGGGCATTCTTCCCAAAGACTCATCCAGGTAGGAGACAATCTCTTTATTGCAGTTGACATAACATCCATAGATGCGGCTGATGGCGCTCTTGTCCGCCCGAAACCGGCGGCGCAGCTCACTGATTTCCTTTTGATTCATATGTACCTCGCTTTTGTAAATTTCATTTCCCCCGGTTGAAGCCGGGGGATTTTTAACCTATTCTGAAAACATCCTCCAGACCTCTCCCGAAGGCCCTTCTCTCTCAGTGGTCTAACGGTTGACCTCCCGCTTGTCCGTGCGGCCCATAAGCCAGTCGATGGAGACCTGATAAAACTCAGCAATCGCCATCAGGTTGTCAGCCCGAGGTAATACCCCTCGCTCCAAGTCCTGATAGCCTCGGTAGGATAGTCCCACTTCACCGGCGGCTTGAACCTGAGTCAAATTTTTTTCTTTACGCAACAAGCGTAATCTATCAGATAACATAAAAATTCTCCTCGACATACGAATAACTACGTGCTATGATAACAGACAGAAAACTGTGCATTAGGAGGAAGCATAATATGGAAATTGAAATCCCCACGGTCATAGAAGAACTCTATCTGGGCCTCTACCCAGGTCCCGACCCGAAATTCTGGCCGGACTATCTGAAAGACGACCCCGTCCGAGCCCACGGACTGCTCAGCTTTTACCGCGGACTTCGTCTAGGCTTCCAGATGGCCAGCCTCTGCCTGGGCGGGATGTAGGGGCGGCCTGTGGCCGCCCGTTTCAGGATGCATTAACTGCCGGGCGGCCACAGGCTGCCCCTACAAGGCGTTTTCTTCTCTACCGCTTGTCCTTCTTCTGATTCCGCCGGTCCTCGTCCACCTCGTAGGCCTTGATAATTTTCTGCACCAGGGCGTGACGGACCACGTCGGACTCGTTCAGGCGGAGGATGGCGATATCCTCCACCCCCTTCAGCACCCGCATGGCCTCCCGCAGTCCGGACACCTTGTCCGCAGGCAGGTCGATCTGGGTGATATCGCCGGTGATCACAATTTTGGACCCGAAGCCCAGGCGGGTGAGGAACATTTTCATCTGTTCCCGGCTGGTGTTCTGGGCCTCGTCCAGAATGATGAAGGAGTCGTCCAGCGTACGGCCCCGCATGTAGGCCAGAGGGGCCACCTCGATGTTGCCCCTCTCCAGGTACTTCTGGTAGGTCTCCGGACCCAGCATCTCAAACAGCGCGTCGTACAGCGGCCGCAGGTAGGGGTCCACCTTACTCTGCAAATCGCCAGGAAGGAAGCCCAGCCTCTCCCCCGCCTCCACCGCCGGGCGGGTGAGGATGATGCGGTTGATCTCCTTGGAGCGGAAGGCGGCCACGGCGGCGGCCACCGCCAGATAGGTCTTGCCTGTGCCGGCGGGCCCCACCCCCACGGTGACCACATTGTTCCTGATGGCCTCCACATACTTCTTCTGTCCCAGGGTCTTGGCTTTGATGGGCTTGCCCTTGGCGGTGACGCAGATCACGTCTCCGGCCAGCTGGACGATTTGACTCTCCCGGCCCTCCCGCACCAGCTGGGTAATATAGCGCACATTCTGCTCGTTGATGGCCTCCCCCTTGGAGGCCAGAGTCATCAGATTCTCAATGGCCTTGACGGCGTACATGACCCCCTCCGGGTCCTCCCCCGCCACCTTGAGCATGGAGTCCCGGCTCACCACCGTGACCCCCATCTCATGCTCGATGATTCGGATATTTTCGTCGAAGGAACCAAACACATTGATGGTCTCCTCCAGACGCTCTAAGCTGATGGTCTGTTCTGTCATGGATCAATGATCTCTCCTTGGTATGGTTAAATCTTCTGTAGGGCACGGCGACCCCGGCGCGCCGTTTCCTTGCCCTTCTCTCAAAGCGGCGGGCCGGGCCGCTCTACGGATTCTCCGCCTCCACCCCCGGCCTCTCCTGGCCGATCTCCTCCAGGCACTGGGCGGTGAGGGTGACCTCCAGCCGATCCCCGTTCACCCGGGCGGCAAACTGGGTGGACTCCACCTCCCCGTCCTCGCCGATGAGGTCCCGGAGCCGCCTCAAAAGCTGCTCCTCCAGCAGAGTCTGGGCGGCATCCCGGTCCACCTCCACCGCCCGGGGCTGATACTCCCGAAATGTCTCCCGGCTGACGGACAAAGGCAAATTTTCTCCCCGGGGGAGGGTCGCCTGACACACTGTAGTTATTTTATCATACATTGGCCAGGAAATGCTAGTGTTTCCAAAAATTTTGATGCGCCGCCCTAAAATATTCAGGGACCAGGCGCTTTTTTCCGTCCCCGTGTAGTCCTTCACCGTGGCCTCCAGCGGGATGGCGGCGGTGAGGAAACGCCATGTCCGGGCCCAAACCCGGCCTCGGGCGTGGGTTTGGTAATATCGGTTGGGCAGTTCGCTGTACAGAGGCGGCTCCATGGTCACAGTGCCGGAGATGAGAACATCTCCCCGCGCCACCACATCTCCCTCCTCCACCAGCGCGTCCCCCTTTTCTGTCTCCATGTGGGTGATCACTCCGTCCGCCTGGGCCACAATATCAAAAAATCCCGACTCATCCACCCTCTCCGGAGACTTCACCGCCTCCCGCACAATGACCTCCAGCCGGGTGCCGTGGAGATTGACCGCCGCCCAGGACAGATCGTCCAGCTGGACCATCAGCTCCTGGGCCAGCTGTTTGCGGTTCAGGCCGGGGCCATATACTCCCGGCCGTACCCCCAGCTGCCTCAGCTGGCTGAGGATCACTGCGGCGGGAACCTCCTGATTACCCGTCACTTGAATAACCAGGACAAACCGGGACAAAAAACTCACGGCGCACAGCGCAAAGATCAGCCCCGCCAGAAAGGCGTACCGGGTTCGGAACCGGCCCAGAAATTGGGGCAGGCCCAGGCTGGCTTCCCTCTCCACCGTACATCCAGCCCGCCGGGCCAGCTCCTCCAGCCGCCGCAGGGTATACCGCCGGGTTGTGAGACGGACTGTGTTTTCGTCCGGCCACTCCATGGCCCAGAACTCGATCCCCTCCTGGGCACAGAGGTTGATCAGCCTCTCGGGAAAGGGGCCCGTCAGCCTGAGTACCACCATCCCACGGAGAAAATTCATCAGCTGCCGCATAGGCGTCTCTCCTTTTTACTGCAGACACGGTGGACCGTGCCCCAATCTACCTGCTGCCCCTCACTCCAGCGTGATCTGAGAAATTCTTCCTGTGATCAGCAGCTCAATCCCTGTCATGGCCCGCAGCTCCAGCTCACGGCCGGCAATCTTGATGAGGAATACCCCTCCACTGACGTGAATCTCCTCCCGGCCATAGGCCAGGATGCCTTTGTGGTTCTCCACCCGCAGCTCGCCGTCCCCCACCAGCTCCAGGCGCGGCAGACCCGCCAGAGCGTCGGCGGGCAGGTCGAAGGTCTCCGCCGCCCGTTCCAAAAATCCAAACCGCCGGGGCTTCATAAAAATCACCTCTCCCCTATCTATATGAGGGGGAGAGGTGAAACTTGTCTCTTAAAATGTTTGCTCAATCCGCTGTTATCCGCGCCTCCACAACTCGGTTGTTTTCCAGGGAAATGTATAAATATTCCGGAAACATGGCCCGGGGCCGGCCTGCGGCGTAGACCAGCACGGTTTTCGCCGCATCGCCGCCATCCTCACGTACCCGCATTTCGTCATCGTCCGTTCCCAGCAGGGCCTCCACCTCCCCGCGGGTCATGCCCTCCAGGCCGTTGTACTGCTCCATCAGACTCTCCACCAGCTTTCCCCGGCGGGAAATATCGGTATCCGCCCAGCGCTCCGGGGTAAAGTGCCGGTCATAATGCCGCCAGGCCAGAAGCAGGAGCGCGGCAATCAAAAAAATTCCCAGCCGCTTGTGCGCCAAAATCCATTTCATTTTGATTCCTCCTCCGGCACAAACTCCAAAATGTCCCCCGGCTGGCAGTCCAGCGCCTTGCAGATGGCCTCCAAAGTGGAAAAGCGCACCGCCCGGGCCTTGTTGTTCTTCAAAATGGACAGATTTGCCATTGTTATGTCAACCTTCTGCGCCAGTTCTCCCAGGGACATCTTTCGCCTGGCCATCATCACGTCCAGATTCACCACAATCGCCATAGCCGCCCCCCCTAAATGGTCAGGTCCTGGTCCTCTTTCAGCTCCGCTGCCTGACGGAACAGGGCGGACATCACCTGAAAGAGAAGACCGGCCATAAGGAACCCCAGGATGAACAGGGTGTTGTAGGTGAACAGCGGGGCGGCGCTGTGGTCGTGCCCCAGCCACCAGAAAAGCCGCGCCAGCGCCATGCCGGAGATCACCCAGCAGCACACCGCCGCCCGGCTCAGCGCCCGGGCGTTTTTTATCTGGAAGGGATTGCCCTCCAAAATGGTGTCCAGCACCTTCTTGGCCTGCCAGAGAATCATAGCGGTACAGCCGCCGCACAGCCAGAAAAACAGGCTCCATGCCGTAAGAAGCGAAGGTTCCAGGAAAATCCCATAAAGGGCTCCGACGAAAATCACTGCCACCCAAAACAGACCGTCACCGCTCTCATGACTGACCCATTCCCATACCGATTCATGGTCATGCCAAAAGGCCACCGCTCCAGGCACCAGAGGCAGACAGAACAAATTAAGCGTGAACACAACGGCGACCATTCCCCGCAAAATCCTCGCCAGCCTCTGAACAGCCGTCTTTTCCACGGAAAATTCCCCCTTTCGGTTTACTCCATCCTAGCACAGCGAAAACTGATTTTCAATATATTTTTATTGTTTTTCGATAAATTTTTAGAGAAAGAAAGGGCCCCTTTTGAAAGGGGCTCCCGGCGAAGCCGGGTGGGGATTGTATTTTGGCGAAGCCAAAATGTGCGAAGCAATCAAGATATTGCAAATCCGGGTTTACTTCGTATATTTTGCTTCGCAAAACACAATCCTCCGTCATCGCCTCCGGCGATGCCACCTCCTTTCCAAAGGAGGCTTTTTCGCGCTCCTGTCAGACTCCGTTCTTCGCAAAGTGGTCGCACCAGGGCCGCAGGGTACACGTCTGACACTGGGGTCTTCGGGCGACGCACACCGCCCGGCCGTGGAGGACCATACGGTGGCAGAAGTCGTTGGACTCCTCCGGGGGCAGGACGGCCCGAAGCTGCGTCTCCACCTTGGCCGGGTCCTTGGTGCCGTCAGTGAGGCCCAGCAGGCCGGTGATGCGGATGCAGTGGGTGTCAGCCACCACCACGCCGGGGGTGTGGTACACGTCCCCCAGAATCAGATTCGCGGTCTTTCTCCCCACGCCGGGCAGCTTCAGCAGCTCCTCCATGGTACCGGGGACCTTGCCGCCGTAGTCCCGCAGCAGCATCTGGGAGGCCAGCACAATGTCCTTGGCCTTGGCCCGGAAGAAGCCGGTGGAATGGATGTACTCTTCCACTTCAGAAACATCGGCCTCCGCCAGGGACTCCAGGGTTGGAAACCGCTTGTACAGGGCGGGGGTCACCTTGTTCACCCTCTCGTCGGTACACTGGGCGGCCAGACGGACGGAAAACAGCAGCTCGTAGTCTTTTTTATACTCCAGGGAGCAGATGCCGCCGGGATAGAGGACCTTCAGCTCCTCCACAATAGCGCGGATTTCCTCTGGGGTTTTGTTCATAATGTGTCACCTCTCATCTACATTTGGGCGGGCGGCCGCAGGCCGCCCCTACAATATATCATATCCCGGGCAAAATTTCGACTCTTTCGAACAAAATACCCTTGTCTTTTTTCTCCGTCCCCGATATGATGGAGGGGCGAGGTGACATGTTATGAAAAGTCTGTTCCGATGCCCCCTGTGCCAAGCCCCTCTGGAGAGGGAAGAGACACGCTGGCTCTGCCCCAACCGGCACAGCTTTGACCGGGCCGCCGCCGGGTATGTCCACCTGCTCCCCGCCAATCAGAAGCACTCCAAAGACCCCGGCGACGACAAAGCCATGGTGGCCGCCCGGTCCGCTTTTTTGGAAAAGGACTACTATGCTCCTCTGCGGGACAATCTGTGTAAAGTAATTCTACAGTACGCAGAAAACTTGCCCGCCCCCGTCATCCTGGACAGCGGCTGCGGAGAGGGCTACTACACCGCCGGGCTGTACCGGGCGCTGTCCGAGGCGGACCGCCCCCCTAAAATCGCGGGGGTGGACCTGTCCAAAGCCGCTCTGCGCCGGGCAGCGAAACGGGCGCCCAAGGCGGAATTTGCCGTGGCTTCGGTGTACCATCTGCCCGTCCTGGATCAGTCAGTAGACGTACTGGTCAACATTTTTTCTCCTTTGGCAACCGAGGAGTTCGCCCGGGTGCTGCGCCCCGGGGGACTGTTCTGCTACGCAGTCCCCTCCGCCCGGCACCTGTGGGAGATGAAGCAAGTCCTGTATGTCCACCCCTATGAGAACCCGGTAAAGCGGGAGGGTTACACCGGCTTTATCTGGCGGGATGTAAAGGAGATACGCTATACGGTCAATCTAGAGGGGACCGGCGACATCATGGCCCTGTTCGGCATGACTCCCTACGCCTGGAAGACTCCGAAAGAAGGCGTCGTCCGGCTGAAGACTTTGGACCGGCTTGACTGCCAAATCGGATTTGACCTACACCTGTATGAACGGGTGTAAAAAGAGCCGCCAAAGGCGGCTCTTTTATCTTACAGCTTTTCCAGCCCCAGCTTGAGGCGGCGGAGGGTCTCCTCCTTGCCCAAAATTTTACAAATTTCAATGGCGCCGCCGGGCGTCACCGCCTGACCGGCGGCAGCGATACGCACCGGCCACATGACGGTGGCGTTCTTCACCTGGAGGCCCTCAGCCAACCCGGTGAGAACGTCATGGATATTCCCCTCGTTCCAGGTGTGTACAGCGTCCAGCACCACAATGGCGGAGGACAGCATCTCCTTTGCCACCTCGGGGGTACACTTGGACTTCTTGTTGGCAAACAGCTCCGCGCTGTACTCGGGCAGCTCCTGGAAGAAGGCCACCTTCTCCGGGATCTCGGTGAGCCTTTCGCACCGGGCCTGGAGCAGGGCGGCAATCTCCTCCGCCGACAGGCTTTCACCCTTTACAGTCTCTCGGATATAGGGCTTTGCCACCCGGGCGAAATCCTCCGGGGACATGGCCCGCAGGTATAGGGCGTTGAAGTGGGTCAGCTTCTCAATATCGAAGATGGCCGGGGACTTGGACATGCCCGCCAGGTCGAAGGCCTTTGCCAGCTCGTCCAAGGAGAAGACCTCTTTCTCGGCAATGTCTCCCCGGGGGGACCAGCCCAGCAGGGCCACGTAGTTGAGGATGGCGTCGGTGAGGAAGCCCTGGTCCTTCAGGTCCTCGTAGGAGGGGTCGCCGTGGCGCTTGGACATCTTGTTCTGGGCGTCCCGCATGACGGGAGAACAGTGGACATAGGTGGGGATATCCCAGCCGAAGCCCTCATACAGCAGGTTATACTTGGGAGCAGAGGACAGGTACTCGCTGCCCCGGACCACGTGGGTAATGCCCATGAGGTGGTCGTCGATGACATTGGCAAAGTTGTAGGTGGGCATACCGTCCCGCTTGATGAGGACCTGATCGTCCAGCGTTTTGTTCTCCACGGTGATGTCGCCGAAGATGGCGTCGTGGAAGGTGGTAGTCCCCTCCGCCGGAATGCGCTGACGGATGACGTAAGGCTCCCCGGCGTCTACCCGGGCCTGGGCCTCCTCCGGGGACAGGGACCGGCAGAGGTCTTCCGCCCGGTCAAATTCGCCGGTGTCCTCGGCGCTGTCCGCTTTCTCGCAAAAACAGTAGTAGGCGTGTCCCTTTTCGACGAGCAGCCGGGCGTACTTTCCATAGGTATCCCGCCTCTCCGACTGGATGTAGGGGGCCACAGGGCCGCCCACGTCGGGCCCCTCGTCGTGGTCCAACTTACACTCGGCCAGCGTCTTGTAGATCACATCGGTGGCGCCCTCCACCAGGCGGCCCTGGTCGGTGTCCTCAATGCGCAGGATGAAGGTGCCCCCGGCGTTCCGGGCAATGAGCCAGGTGTATAGCGCCGTGCGCAGGTTGCCCACGTGCATGTATCCCGTGGGCGAGGGCGCAAACCGGGTGCGCACCTTTCCCTTGGGGATTTTTTTCTCCATCTCTTCAAAATACTTCATGTCCAATGCCATGATATTCTCTCCTCCCGTAGACAGGTTTTCTCTATTATAGGCAATTCTCCGCTGTTTTGCAAGTGAAATCTCACCCAAAGATAAAGGAGTCGGACCTGTTTGCTGTTGAAGACCTTCTCCAGAAATACAGCTTGCCTATTCAGCCGATCTCTGATATAATCAGCCCACAAAAAAGGGAGGTACTACCATGGCCGAAACTCAATTCTATTGTGTCATAGCTGTTTTCCTCTTTCTGGGCATTCCTGTCCTGTTTTTTTCCTTGGTACGGGGGGCTGAAGCAGAAAAAAGACGACTGTTACGGTCCCTTCTTCTGTTGGGCGGAATGATTCTTCTCCGTTTTGGCGGCAACTATTCTCTCTCCAAGCTGGACATGGGCTGGCGCTGCACCCCCCGGTACGTCATGAGTTTCCTGATCTGGGTCCTGCTTGTTGTGACCATCGCCCGCTGCTTGCAAACGCTTGCCTCTCTCCCGGAAAAGCGTACTTCCCCAATCTGGCTGGGCAGCTTTCTCTCCCTACTTACGTCCGCAGTCTTTATCACCCTTCTCATGATTAGCCTGTACTCCGACCGCCTGAACGAATCTGTTGTCTCCATTGACGGACAGGCTGTCATCCGGGAGAGCAAGCTAAACGGCGGCGCTGTGCGGCGGTTTTATCTCCCCGTCAACTGCCTGGTCCACGGCCAGGAGCTGGAATATAATTGGGAGACCAATCAGGTCACCCTTCCAGCCTAACATCGACCAGCAAAAGAGGCAGGCCCGCTTGGGCCTGCCTCTCGGTTTTATCTGGTGCTGGGGATGAGGAGCATCCGTCCTGTGGGGAGGCAGTCCTCCTCCAGTTCGTTGGCCTGGAGAATCTGTTCCATCGTGGTGCCGTGGGCCTTGGCGATATCCCACAGCTCCTCTCCGGGGGATGGCATACGCAGCACCACCGAGGGACGCTGGCCCTCCCCGGCGTTCCGGGCCTCTCCCAGCTGAGCGGAGGTCACCGTGGGCACCTCTGCCGTCTCGGTGGCCAGACAGTGGAACTCCACAGTAAAACGCACCTCCACTCCGCCGGCGGCGGGGGCGGCAAAGACCTCCCCGGGGCAGACACAGGTGCAGGAGCACCGGGCTCCCTCCGGGCACTCCAGGCGGCAGGTCACCGGCAGAGACCGGCGCACACACTGGACCAGCTCATTCTCGTCCAGATAAAGTACCGTAACGCAGCCTTCAGTGGTGAGAACCAGCTCCTTTCCTTCCCGGTTCCGACGCACCTGGCCCAGAGTCAGCCGGGCGTCCACCACAGAGCGGACCAGCTCCCCCGTCTCCAGCAGCTCCCGGACAGCCTGGGGCCGTACCGACTGCTCGGTGAGGCGGCACAGACGCTGATTCTCACGTTCCACCTCCATCAGGCTGCTGGTACTGTACAGATCCTGAAGCAGCGTCACCGGTCGGCGGCAATATACCTGGGCCTGGGCCAGCAGTTCCAGATTCACATCCATCTCCCGGCCGTCGCCGGGCAGCTGGTCGCACTGGAGGGAGGCCACTTCCACCTCCACCTGGCACTCCCCCTCTTCCCCGGCGCCCGCCACCTCGATGATCTGGGAAAAGGGCAGGGACTCATGGCTGGCGGACAGCCCGCCTCCCGCCTCCTGAAGGAGAAGGTAGAGCTCCACCATCCCTTTGAAAATAAGCTTGGACCCGATGAGCTTGCTCTCGGTACACACCGGCTGGGCCCGGACGGCCAGCAGCATGGGAGACTCCCCCGTCCCCTGAAGGCGCACCTGATCCGAAAAGGTAAAGGGCTTCTCCTGCACAGCGCACAGCTGGTAGTTCTCCCCCCGGAACTGCCGCTGGCACAGCCCCTCCTCGCCGGAATCTTTCACACCGATACAGACGGGTCTCTCCACAGGCTGGCAGGCAGTGATATCCACAGCCAGGTCCACCCGCAGCAGCACCTTGCGGGGGTTGAGGGCCCTGGCTTCGGCGCCACGCAGCCGCGGACTGGCCAGCACCGTCCCCCTCTCGGTGAGACCGGGGGCCTCCGCCTGACAGGTGAAGGGCAGGCCCACCTCCATCCTCCTGAGACCGCCGCCACCCTCGGGCTGGTATAAAATAGAGGCCCGAACCATCCCGGTCACCTGTGCCGCCCCCTCCCGGGCCTGCTTGCCGCTGACGGTGGCCTGACCACATACGTCCACAATGCGCAGAATGTCCGGGCATGCGTCGGGTACGATGCTCTCCAGAGTCTCCTCCTGGCACAAAGTCACCTCCGCTGCCGTCTCGTAGTTGATAATGGTATCCCGTTCAAATTCCATGGTGTCCTCTCCCTTGTCATAGTATCAGCCTGGCTTTGTTGACACTATATGCCCGGGAGCTCCTATGTATGACGCCTATTTCACCTTGAAAATCCTGCGCAGCAGCCCCCGCAGGCACCGGGGGGAACGTACCACCACGATACCCATGAAAACGCCTCCCCTCCCTGTTGGATTTGCCGTTGACGGCTGTTTTATCCTATGCGGGAAGAAGTCAGGTGTGACAGATTCCCGTTGCAAAATTTGTCAGACGCACTAAAGATAACAGGCAAGGGGGATTTCAGCGCGGCCGAATCGACGGCCAATTCGTCAGCGGTGAGTCAGTTCGTCTCTTCGAAATCGGTATCCTCCCCGGGCTGGGGCAGGATTTCGATATGCTTGCTGCCGTTTTCGTCCTCGTTCTCCCGGGTGGTGTAGGCGGCGCCGGCGTCCGGGCTCACTGTGGTAAACCACTCCCGGTCAAAACCGCTGTTCAATATGAACTGCTCCACTGCGGCGGGGTCGGCCTGGCTCTTGCCCAGGGGCAGGGTGAACAGGGCGTGGGGCCCCTCAATTTCCTCCACAAAGGAGATGGTTCCGTCCTCCGCCATGGTGAAGGTTTCCTGGCTGGGCACTGTGCCCTGGTAGAAGGCCAGATACACCGTGTGGTCCGCGAACATTTCAACGTTCTGGGTGTCCAGCAGGTAGTAGAGCACCCCGTCCTGCTCCAGGAGGGAGACGCCGGCGTCCAGGGTCCAGTTATTCACCGACCAGGGGGTGAATCCAGCCACCAGAGGCGTGAAGGTGTAGTCTACAATGGAAAAATCATCCGTGTCCAGCGGCGTTCCGTCCAGGCTTTCCAGGATCATCACCGCGTAGGTGCGGGCCTGATCGGCCTGGTCAGTCCAGCCGGACAGATTCTCTCCCGAGACCAGTCCCGCCAGGGTGACGCAGAAGTTTTCCGTCTGCACCGACTGATTCAGCCGGACGGCATCCTCGCTCTCAAAAGCCTGGGCCAGCGCAGGGTATCCATACATGTCCGCTACCTGGGCAGGGCTGAGCCAGTGGGACGCAGCGTAGGCGGAAACGGTAAACAGGGCCACCGCCGCAGCAACGGCAGCCGCTTTGATCAAGCCTTTCTTTTTCATAGCAATACACTCCTTTTCAATTTCGGCGATTTGGGCGGTTTGACACACCAGCTCCTCCGTCCGTTCCTGGAAATCGGCGGAAAAGGGAATGGCGTCCACAGCCCTGCGGTAGTCGTTCCAATTCATTTGATCTCCTCCTTCAGCATTTCCCGCAGCCGTTCCCGGCCCCGGGCCAGCCGGGTGCCCACTGTGGCTGAGGGCAAACCCAGCAGTTTTCCAATTTCCCGGATGGAATACCCCTCGTAGTAATGCAGATGGATTACGGCGCCATACTTCTCCGGCAGCGCCTGCACCGCCTGAAGCAGGTCCGTCCCCGGCTCAGGGGCAGCCGTCTGGGCCGCCTCCTCCAGAGGGAGATTCCGCCTTTCCGCCTGACGGCGGATATCACTGGCGCGATGAAGGGTGGTTCGAATCAGCCACGCTTTCTCATGTCCGGCGTCCCGGAATGAGACGGGAGCAGCCAGCAGCCGCAAAAACACCTCCTGTACCGCGTCCTCTGCATCGCTGACGGAGGGCAGGCGGGTACTGGCCAGGCGCAGCAGCATATCGCTGTACTCCCGTACAAGACGGCATATGGTCTCCTCGGTACCGACAGGGGCCATGCTTCTCAACTCCCTTCACCCTTAACACGGGACACAAGGGGTAAATTTTTCACTTCCTGTAAAAAAAATCGACCTGCCGCGGGTACCCTTCTCCCACGACAGGCCGGTTTTATGTGGTTATCCTCTGTCCGCGTCAAACACGGGCCGCCCCCCCTGGGGCTGGCTTCCGGGGTTGTTGTTGATGGTCGCCGCAGCGGCGGCCCTAAACCGGGAGCGGGACTGCTTGATCTCGTCAAAGGCCTCGGCCACCGCCTCTTCGGTGCGGCGCAGGGCGTCCTCGCAGTACTCGTTGGCCGACCGCTTCAGGGCCCGGCTACGCTCCTCCGCCTGGCGGATCATATCGTTGGCCCGCTGCTTGGCCTGGAGGGCCAAGGCGTCGGAGGCCAGCATCTGTTTGGCCCTCTCCTCAGCGGAGCGGACGATAGACTCCGCCTTCCGTTTGGCGTCCGCCTCCATTTCAGCCCGGCGAGCCATCATCTTTCGGGCCTCGGTCAGCTCCATGGGGAACTGACTGCGGATGTCGTCGATGAGGTCCAGGGCCCGATCCCTCTCGATAATACACTTATCGCTGGACAGCGGGGCGTTTTTTGCCTCGTCAATCATTTCGAACAGCATATCCAACAGTTCTTCCACACCGCTTGCCATTTGGTCAGCCTCCCTTTTCTTCCATCTCTCTCATGCGCCGATTCACATCGTCCACAATCTCCCGGGGGACAAGGCCGGTCAGGTCCGCCCCGTACCGTGCCATCTCCTTGACGATGGTGGAACTGAGATAGGTATACTTTTCACTGGACGCCAGAAACATGGTCTCCAGTTTGGGGTTCAGGTGCCGGTTGATCACCGCCATCTGAACCTCCTGCTCAAAATCGGACACAGCCCTCAGTCCCTTGACCACCACCTTGGCCCGCCGCCGCTTGGCGTAGGCGGCCAACAGCTCGTTGGAGGAGTCCACCTCCACATTGGGGAACCGGGCGGTAGATTTTCTCAGCAGCTCCACCCTCTCCTCCGGGGTAAACATCCCGGTCTTTTTGGAGTTTACCATAACGCACACAACAAGGCTGTCGAAACAGGCGGCCGCCCGCTTGATAATGTTCAAATGTCCCAGAGTCACCGGGTCAAAGCTGCCCGGATAGATGGCTGTGCTCATCGGTTCACACTCCCGGCCCGGCGGCAGACGGTCAGCTTGATCTGTCCATACCGGTACTCCCGCCCCATCTCATAGGGTGGCGTCATAGCGGGAGCAGACCAGTCCGTCCCACTTTCGCACACTATTATACCATGTTCCCGCAAAATGTCAAACCTTGTCAGCTGTTCAAGGGATTTTTCCAATAAACCGCTGTTATATGGCGGATCCAGAAAGATCACGTCAAACTTTTCCCGGCAGGCGCAGAGAAAAGACAGCGCCTCCTCCTGGGCCACCCGGGCGCGGTCTTCAAAGCGGCACAGCCTGATGTTCTCCTTCACCAGCGCGGTCGCTTCCCGGCGCATGTCCACAAAGGTGCAGTGCTCCGCCCCCCGGGACAGCGCCTCCAGCCCCAGCTGGCCGGTGCCGGCAAACAGGTCCAGCACCCGCCGTCCCTCCAGCTCAAACTGGATGATATTGAACAGCGACTCCTTCACCTTGTCGGTGGTAGGCCGGGTGTCCAACCCCTGAGGTTCCTTCAATTTTCTGCCCCGGGCCTCGCCTGAAATAATGCGCATACAAAACGCTCCTTATTTTTCTGATTGAAAATAATCATACACCGCCTGGGCGGTATTTTTCGGGACAGCCTCCTGGAGCTGTTCCAAAGAGGCAGCTTTGATGGCCTTGACCGTCTTAAAGTGTTTCAGCAGCTGCTGGCGGCGCTTCTCACCTACCCCGGGTATTTTGTCCAGAACAGAGGTTTTTACGTGCCCCGCCTGCAGCTGGCGGTGATACTCGATGGCAAAGCGGTGGGTCTCCTCCTGAATTTGCCCGATGAGGGCGAAAACCGCCGGAATAGACTGGATACCAATTTCCCGGCCGTCTGGGTGGACCAGGGCACGGGTGCGGTGACGGTCGTCCTTCACCATGCCGAAGGCGGGAATGGACAGATTCAGCGTCTCCAGCACCCGGGCGGCCACCTTCACATGCTCGTGGCCGCCGTCGATGAGGAGAAGGTCGGGCTTGTCCGAAAATTTCTCGTCTCCGTCCAGCAGGCGGCGAAACCGGCGGGTGAGAACCTGTTCCATGGAGGCGTAGTCGTCGGGGCCCTCCATGTCCTTCAATTTAAACCGGCGGTAGTCCCGCTTGAGGGGTTTTCCGTCCACGTAGACCACCATGGAGGCCACGATGTCGCTGGCGCCCTGGTTGGAGATGTCATAGGATTCCATCCGCCGGGGCGGGCTTTCCAGGCTGAGCATCTTCCCCAACGCCTCCAGCAGCTTGCTGCGCCTCTCCTCGTGAGTGGTGGCCCTCTCCACCTCCTCCCGGGCGTTCTGGTTGGCCATTTTGATCAGGTCCATCTTGGCCCCCCGCTGGGGAGTGATCAGCTCCACCCGGTATCCCACCTGCTCGGACAGCATCCGGGTCAGGGGCGCCTGGTCGGGCGGCTCACAGGGGATTAAAATCTGCCTGGGCAGGCGGTTTCTGCCCACGTAGTACTCCCGCATCAGGGAGGACAGCACCGCCCCCTCTTCCTCCTCCATGGGGGTCTCCAGCAGGTCGAAATCCTTGGCAGCCAGCTCGCCGTCCACAAAGTGGAGAACCACAAAGCAGCTCTTGGCCGTCCCCCGGAAGAAGCCGGCCACGTCGGTGTCCGCCAGGGAGGCGGCGATCACCTTCTGCCGTTTGCCCAGCAGCTCAATAGCCCGCAGCCGGTCCCGGAGCTGGGCGGCTCTCTCAAAGCGCAGCTCCTCCGCCGCCCTCTCCATCTCCGCTGTCAGGTCCCGCTGGACGTCTTTGAACCGGCCCTCCAGCAGGGACACCGCCTGGGCAACGGCCTGATCGTGCTGCTCCTTCAGCTCATCCCCCCGGCAGTAGCCGTCGCACTTGCCCATGTGGAAGTTGAGGCAGGGTCTCTCCTTTCCAATATCTCTGGGGAACTTCTTATTGCAGGAGGGCAGCCGCAGCGCGGTGCGCAGTGCATCGATAATCCCCTGGGTACTGTGGCGGCTGGCGTAGGGACCAAAATACCGGGCGCCGTCCTCCGCAGCCTTGGATGCCAGGGAAAACCTGGGGTAGGCCTCCCTGGACAGCCGGACATAGGGATAGCCCTTGCTGTCCTTCAGCAGGATATTATACCGGGGCTGGTGCCGCTTGATGAGAGAGCACTCCAGCACCAGGGCCTCAAACTCGCTGTCGGCGATGATTACGTCAAAGTGATCGATCTGGGACACCATGGCCCTCGTCTTCTCCGTGTGGGAGGCAGAATCCTGAAAGTACTGGCTCACCCGGTTTTTCAGCGCCTTGGCCTTGCCCACGTAGATGACGGTGCTCTGGGCGTCCTGCATAATGTAGACCCCTGGCTTCAGCGGCAGACTGTGGGCCTTTTCTTTCAGTTCTTCAAAGGTCATAGAGTCTCTCCCCTTAATTTCTATGGGACCCGCCCTCTAGGGCGGGTCATGTTCCGGATCCGTGGACGGCCCGCCCGGCGCAAGGCCCTGCCAGCCATTCAGGGGGATATCAAAAAGGCGCCGCGTTGCGGCGCCTTCCATGATTGGGATGTTTACTCGGAGAAATCGGAAGAGATCATCTTGTACAGAGCCTCGACCGCTTCCTTCTCATCGGGACCATCAGCGATCAGCTTGATAGGAGTGCCCTTCACGATGCCAAGAGACAGAACGCCCAGCAGACTCTTCGCGTTGACCTTGCGCTCCTCCTTCTCCACCCAGATGGAGCTCTTGAACTCGTTGGCCTTCTGGATGAAAAATGTAGCGGGTCTGGCGTGGAGACCGACCTGGTTGTTTACGACGGCTTCCTGACTATACATATCGCGTACCTCCGCCCTATTCATTAGGATGTGTGCTTAGCATAACAGATTTATCCCGGTTTCGTCAATGGACATTTGCACAAATATTACCCTAATTTTCGCCCGCTTTTACGGGATAAATTTCTATTTTTGTCCCTGTTTTTCTAACTATAGAAAAAAAACTGCCTTTTTTAAAGATTTTCCCTCTTTTTTCCGAACATTTCCACATTTGTCACAAATATGAATTTTTTTGAGTGTTTTACTCCTTTTCCGGTATTATCCGGGCAATAAACCATCTTGTCTTCCAAAATTATCCATGTCCTCTTCCTTTTTCCCATAATCTGTGAGAAAATGAAAGAAATCTGTGACTATTTTCCTTCCCCAATCGTTCTATCAGTGAAAGGAGGTCAGGGAATGAATCAGACATGCAACACCTGGCAGCTAGAGGAGGCCTATGATGCCTGCGGCGCGGCGGTCTACCGGCTGGCCATGGTCTACCTGGGGCGACACGCCGACGCGGAGGATGTGACCCAGGAGGTCTTCCTGCGCCTGATCTGCCGCGCCCCCGCCTTCACGGACGGGGACCACCGCCGGCGGTGGCTGCTCCAGGTGACAGCCAACCTGTGCCGGGACCATCTCCGGAGCTTTTGGCGAAAGCGGGTGGTGGAACTGGAGGACACTCTCCCCACCGCCGCGCCGGAGGAGAGGGAGGCCCTTGACGCGGTGATCCGTCTGCCGGAGCAGTATCGACTGCCCATTCACCTTCACTACTACGAGGGCTATTCGGTGGCGGAGATCGCCCAGATCCTCAAACTGGGCCAGTCGGCGGTAAAAATGCGGCTGAAACGGGGCAGAGAGCTGCTGAAAATCGAATTGGAGGGTTCCATATGAACATCAACGACTATCGCCGGGTAATGGACCGGCTTGTCCCCACCCCGGAGTTGAAGGAGAGTATTATGCAGAAAAGCCCAAAGAACTCTATCTTGGCCCGCCGGGTGGTCAACGGCGTGCTGGCGGCGGCGCTGGCTGTGGCCTGTCTGTTCACCGCGGCGCTGGCGGCCAGTCCGGAGCTGCGCACGGCGGTGCTGTCCTTCTTCCGCATGGAGGAGAGGGAGCAGGTGCCCAGCAGCAGCACTGCACCAGAAAGGCCCGACATCAGCCAGGCAGAGATCGGCCAGCTGGTCAAGGCCCAGTACATCAGGATGGACAGCTACCGGTACGGATTCAGTTGCGGCCTTCTCCACGACCTGGCCTGGAGCGAGGACCGAAAGGCTCTCCTGGATTACAAATTCTGGGAGGCCAAGGACAACGAGCTGATTCCCGTCCAGGTGGATATGCAGACCAGTCAGGTCGACATAACGCATGACGGCATCCACTATCTGGGAGAGTTCTGGTGGTTCATCCGGGACGGCCAGCTGGACTTCTTCACCGGCGACAACCGCGCTTGGGACGAGGAGGGGGAGCACGCTTGGGACTGGAATTTCTCCTTTATCCCCGGCCGCACCGACGTACTTTTGCTCCGCCTGTCCACAGGAACACAGATGGAGTACAGGGAGTCCCCCTTCCTCTACCACCTGGACACCGGCGACACCGAGGAACTGTTCGTCGGCGTGGACCCCGATGTGCTGACGGAATCCGACGGCGCAATTTGGTCCGATAACTTTCAACTGGCCCTAATCACCGGCCATGCCAGCGCCCAGTTCCCCAATGGCCGGGAGTGGCTGTACAACCGGAAGACACAGACGTTGACCGACGTGCGTACCCTGGGCGGCGTGGGCGCGGACATGGCGGCATTTGCGGATGATAATACCCTGATCCTCTACGACTCCGGCTACGACGAGGATGATATACTCCAGGCCATAACTTTCTACGCCTACGATATCCCCTCTGGTCGGGTAACAAAGACGCTGGACAGCACCCCCTACTACCGTGACTGGGGTGAGCACCCCAGCGGGGTGATGACCTTCGGCAGCCGCTGCGTCCTCATATCGGAGGAGGGCCAAGTCCAGGTGGTGGACCTGAAAACCGGAAACCGGTCTGTACTGGGCGGCTTTACCTTCCAAAAAGGGGATGACTTCATGATCAATCCCTCTGGAAACAAGCTTCTCTATTTCTCCATGGACTCCAAAACAGAGGGCCTGGGCATCTCCCAGATCGGCGTGGTCGACCTGGAAAAGGGCATCTTTTTCGCCTTCGACCGGGAGGGCTACGAAAACCTCCATGAGGGCGGCATCGGCTGGGACGACGACAACACGGTGAGCATCCGCGCCCACACCCTGGACAATGAGACCCATTATCTGCTTGTGTATCAGTTTTGACAGAAAAAGCGGCCTTTCGGCCGCTTTTTCTACTTCAGCTCCGCCACAGTGACGCCGTCCTCCCCCTCGCCGTAACGGCCGGGGCGGAAGGATTTCACATAGCGGCTGCGCTTGAGATAGGTCCGCACCGCGTTTCTCACCGCGCCGGTACCCTTGCCGTGGATGATGGTGACCGTCTCCAGCTTGCCCATCATGGCGGTGTCTAAAAACCTCTCCAGGTTGGCGGTGGCCTCGTCGGTCATCATACCCCGCAGGTCGATCTGAGACGGGACGGCGGCAGTGCGCAGAGTGCGCTCCGCCCGGGCGATGATGCGGCGGGTCTCCTTCTGGGATTGTGTCTCCCCCTCTACCACCCGGACCTCCTCCTGCTTGGCAGAAATTTTGAGGATACCCGCCTGGAGCTGGAGGGTGCCGTCCTTGTTCACCGACAGCACGGTGGCCTTTGTCCCCATAGACACCAGCTCCACTGTGTCCCCCTTCACCGCCGGGCGGGTGGGCGGGGGCGGCTCCACCTCCGGGGCGCCGCCGCCAATGTTCCTCTCCGCCTCGTTGAGCAGGCGGCGGGCCTCCGCCCGGCCGTCGTTCACCTGCTGCCAGTCCAGGTCCTGGCGCTTTTTCATCTCCTTCAGCTCAGCAATGGCCAGGTCGCTGGCCGCCCTCGCCTCCTCGATGATGGCCCGGGCCTCGGCGTTGGCCTTTTCCACCACCTTGGCCCTCTCTGCCTCCAGCTTCTCCCGGTATTCCCGGGCCTTCTCCGCCGACTGCTCCATGTCCAGCTTGAGTCTGCGGGCCTCGGCTCTCTCCTTCTCCATCTCCTGCCGCTGTTGGTCCAGACGGGTGAGTACGTCTTCAAACCGGACATTCTCCGCGTCCAGCCGGGCGGCTGCCTTTTCGATGATATACTCAGGCAGACCCAGCCGCCGGGAGATGGCAAAGGCGTTGGACTTTCCCGGAATGCCCAGCACCAGCCGGTAGGTGGGGGCCAGGGTCTCCACGTTGAACTCGCAGGAGGCGTTCTCCACCCCGGGGGTGGTCATGGCGTATACCTTCAGCTCAGCGTAGTGGGTGGTGGCCGCCACCTGGGCCCCAATGCCCCGGGCGGATTCGATGATGGCCGCCGCCAGGGCGGCCCCCTCCACCGGATCGGTGCCCGCACCCAGCTCGTCGAAAAGAATGAGAGTATCGCTGTCCGCCTCCTCCAGGATTCCCACAATGTTGGTCATGTGAGAGGAGAAGGTGGACAGGGACTGGGCGATGGACTGCTCGTCGCCGATGTCGGCCAGCACCCGGGAGAAAATCCGGACGGTGGAGTCGTCCCTGGCCGGGATGTGCAGGCCGCACTGGGCCATGAGGGTGATGAGGCCCAAGGTCTTTAACGTGACCGTTTTGCCGCCGGTGTTGGGGCCGGTGATGACCAGGGTGTCGAAGTGTTCCCCCAGCTCCAGGTCGTTGGCGACGGCCTTTTTCTGGTCCAGCAGGGGGTGCCGCGCCCCCCGCAGGTGCAAATACTTGTCAGATAATTTTGGCTCGGTACACTCCAGCTTGCAGGACAGCTTGGCCCGGGCAAAGATGGCGTCCAGCCAGATGAGCATCTGGTAGTCCTCGGAGATGTCCTCCTTGTGGGCGGCGCACTGGGCGGACAGCTCGGCCAGGATGCGCTCAATCTCCTTCTTCTCCTTGGCCAGCAGCTCCCGCAGCTCGTTGTTGGCCTTCACCACCCCCATGGGCTCGATGAAGAAGGTGGAGCCCGAGGAGGACACGTCGTGGACCAGGCCGGGGATGGCGTTTTTGTGCTCCGACTTCACGGGCACCACATAGCGGTCGGAGCGGATGGTGATGATACTCTCCTGCAAATACTTGGACTGGTTGGAGGAGATCAGCTTCTGGAGGATGTCCCGGACTTTGGACTCGGTGGCCCGCATGTGTCGGCGGATGGAGGCCAGCTCCGGGCTGGCGGAGTCGGCCAGCTCGTCCTCCCCCACGATGGAATTGGTAATGGTGTCCTCCAAAAAACGGTTGGTGGTCAGGGCCCGGAACAGGTGGGATATGGGGGTTTTCTCCTCCCCCGCCCCGTAGTCAGAGGCAGTGCGGGCCGCCCGGAGGACAGCGGCAATCTCCAGCAGCTCCCTTGTGTTTAGGCTGCCCCCCATGTCTGCCCGCTGGAGACTGGCGGCCACCGGGCGTATACCCGCAAAGCCGGGCGTTCCTCGAAGGACCAGCAGCTTCACCGCCGCGGTGGTCTCCGCCTGGGCCCGGCGCACGTCGTCAATGTCGTCCATGGGCCGCAGTTCCAGCGCCTTCTCCCGGCCCTCGTCGGTAACGGCGCACCCGGACAGCAGCTCCAGAACCCGGAGAAGCTCCAGGGTGGCCATAGATTTTTCAAATAAGTCGCTCATAGGCTTTCTCCTAGCTTAAAAGTTTCGTCAGATCCTCTATGGAGACATCCATCCTGGCGGACACCTCCTCCATCGTCATACCGGTGAACAAAAAACGCTCAATTACCATCGTCATATTCTCGCCCACCTCAATGAGATGACTGTCCGGATCATAAAACCGGACTACCCGCTGTCCCCAACTGTGTTCGATGACCTCTCCCAGGTACTCGATACCGGGGTACTGCTCCAGCTTCTCCAGGAAGCCGTCAAAGTCCCGTGTCTCAAAGGCCAGCTCCATGTTGTGGGACCGCTTCATCACCGTTTCCTTGGGAGCTCCGATCAGCCAGTCAAACTCCTGCTGGAGGGACAGGCCGCAGGTAAAGGAGATGTTGATTCCATAGTCCTGATACAGCTCCAGGCCAAACAGGTCTTGATAAAATTTCCTGGAAGCGTTCACATCCGACACAGATATGACGGTACCGGTAAATTTCATAGCGGCTCCTTTCCATCTTCCTCCGCCTGCCACTCCTCTTTCAGCGGCCGGAACCGATCCGGCACCTGCTCCAGGTCCATGGTGTCGTGAACGGCGCAGGTGCCCGCCGCCTGGGCGGTCTGGTAATACCAACGCTTGTAGTCCAGCATGAGAAGGGTGTCCTCCAGCTGCTTTTGCTGGTCCAGCACCGACTGGCGCTGCTTTTCCAGCAGGTCCAGCCGCTGGCCGATGGTGGCATCCCCCTGGCGGGACCAGTCCATAAAGGACTTGATCTCCTTCAGCGGCATGCCCGCTTTTTTCAGACAGCCCAGCATCCGCAGCCACTCCAGGTCCTCGTCCTTGAACATGCGGATTCCTCCGCTGGACCTCTCCACAAAGGGGAGCAGACCCTCCTTGTCGTAGTACCGCAGGGTGGACGGGGCCACATTCAGCTTTTGGGCCATCTCTCCAATGGTGTAAAACATGTCGATCTCTCCCCAAAAAGGTCTTGACTTAAACTTCACTTTAAGTTGTATAATGGTTTCATACTTAAGCGCCATTATAGCGCACCCTGCCCTATTCGTCAACGGAAAGGAAGATTTTTATGATTTATAAGCAGTTTCAAGACCTGAATCTGTCCGCCCTGGGCTTCGGCTGTATGCGCCTGCCCACCATTGACGGCGACGACGCCAAGCCAGACGAGGCGCAGGCCGCCCGGCTTATCACCCGGGCCATGGAGGGGGGCGTCAACTACTTCGACACCGCCTGGGGCTACCACGCAGGCAACTCCGAGACCGTCATGGGCCGCATTTTAAAGGAGTATCCCCGGGGCAGCTTCTGTCTGGCCGACAAATTCCCCGGCTACGACCTGTCCAACATGGACAAGGTGGACGAAATTTTTGACAAGCAGCTGGAAAAGTGCCAAGTGGACTACTTCGACTTCTACCTCTTCCACAACATCTGTGAGATGAACATTGACGCCTACTTAGACCCCAAGCACCACATCTACGAGTCTCTCATGGCCCGAAAGAAGGCGGGGCAGATTCGCTGCCTAGGCTTCTCGGCCCACGGCAATCTGGATACGATGAAGCGTTTCCTGGACGCCTACGGCAAGGATATGGAGTTCTGCCAGATTCAGCTCAACTGGCTGGACTGGGATTTCCAAAACGCCAAGGCAAAGGTGGAACTGCTCAAGAAGTGGAACATTCCCGTCTGGGTCATGGAGCCCCTTCGGGGCGGCAAGCTGGCCAACCTGTCCGACGAGTACGCCGCCAAACTGCGCGAGCTGCGCCCTGACGAGGGCGTACCCGCCTGGGCCTTCCGCTTTGTCCAGTCCATCCCATCCGTGACGGTGACCCTGTCGGGTATGTCAACCATGGAGCAGGTGGAGGACAACCTGAAGACCTTCCAGCAGGAAAAACCTCTGTCTGAGGCGGAGATGAAAACTCTGCTGGCCATTGCCGACAGCATGACCGCCAGCACCAGCGTCCCCTGCACCGCCTGCCGCTACTGCACTACCCACTGTCCCCAGGGGCTGGACATCCCTGTGCTGCTGGAGCTGTACAATGAGCACACCTTCACCGGCGGCGGCTTCATTGCCCCCACGCGTGTCGCCCAGCTGCCCGAGGACAAGCGTCCCTCCTCCTGTGTGGGCTGCCGCAGCTGTGAGGCGGTATGCCCCCAGCAGATCAAAATTTCCGAGTCTCTGGCCGACTTCGCCGCCAAGCTGGGATGAACATCACAAGGCCCCCGGATGGGGGCCTTGTGTCGTCTTAAAAGGTGAGCAGAAAATCATCAATAAACCGCAACGCTGTACCGGCGCATGCGCTGTGGGGACCAAAGTGGTCCAGACGTAGAAAGACACTATCGCTATTAAACAGGGTCTTTTCCCCCAGCTCCCAGCAGATTTCCGGCAGAAGCCCCTCCAAATAGCGGGACAGCGAGCCCCCCAAAATAATATCGCAGTCGAAACAGGTGCGCAGATTGACCAGCGTATCGGCTAGATGGGTCCGATACTCCTCCCACACCTCGGCAACTGCCTCATCCCCGGCCTGCAGCCGGGTGAAAAATTCCTCCAGGGTAATGCCCAGGTCATCGCTGAGCCGGGACGTGGAACAGTAGGCCTCCACGCACCCCCGTCGACCGCAGTGACACAGCCTGCCGTTGGGGATCAGACGCATGTGGCCAAATTCACCGCCCCGCCCGTGGTCCCCCATATACTGCTTGTCCCCCTGAATGATGGCGCCCCCCACTCCCCGGTCCAGAGAGAGGTAGACCACGTTGGTCGCCTCGCTGTCCGCCCATCGCTCGGCGTAGCCGCTGGCATTGGGAGAATTTTCTATAAAAGTGGGGTAGCGGGAGAAGTGACAGTAGATCTCCTCCAGAGGAATGTCCCACAGCTCCAGCGTGGGAGACATCACCAGCCGGCCCGCCGCCTGGTCGATGATGCCCGGTATGGTAATGCCTACTCCCAGCAGCCGGTCTCTGGCCAGCCCGCAGCTGTCCATAAACTCCTCCAGACACTGGGCAATCATATGGTAATACTCCTCCGTGTGGGCAAAGGGGACACTCGCTTCCTGAAATCCCATCTCTCCCGCCCGCAGATCAATGGCCAGCATCTGTACACTGTCGTCCCGGATAAATACCCCTACCGCCGTTCTGGACTGGGGTTCCAGGGCATAGGTCCGGGGCTTGCGACCTCCGGTGGACTCCTGAGTCCCGGAACAGGACACCAGCCCTTCTTCCAGCAGTTCAGCCAGGTTTCCGGTCACCGTGGGCAGACTGAGGGACAGCGCCCCGGCAATCTCCTGCTTGGTTACCGGCTCGACGCTGTCATATATGTACTGGAGGACACGCCGGCGATTGGTCTGCCGTAAAACTGTAGTATTCACAGTCTGTTCCATTATAGTCAGCCCTCTTTTACAAAAGTCTTTTCATTTTCAGATTAGCACATCTCCTCATCAATTTCAAGGGAAATTTATCCGCCGGCGGCAATTCGGTCAACCTGCATAGGTCGGTGGAATGTTTTTTATTTTGGGCCGCTGTCTCCTCCAAAAAACATCGGCGCGGAGTCACCTCCGCGCCGGCGTCATCTATACTTTTCTTCCCGAGGCGCCGGGAATCCCCATCTCCTCCCGGTATTTGGCCACTGTCCGCCTTGAGACGGCACAGCCCTCTCTGGCCATGGCCTCAGAAAGCTGCTGGTCAGACAGGGGCTTTTTCTTGTCCTCCCTGTCCATCAGCCGCAGCAGCAGCTTTCGGGCCGCCGTCCCGCTGATGTCCTCCCCCGCCCCTGCGGAGCGTGTGAAAAACCAGCTCAGGGGATAGAGTCCCTGGGGACACTGCAGGTACTTCTCCCGCACCGCCCGGCTCACGGTGGACTCATGGAGGTCCAGCTCCCGGGCCACCTCCCCCATCCGCAGGGGGAGCAGGGCCTCCGGCCCGGAGCGGAAAAACCCACTCTGCCGATCCACAATCACCTGCGCGCAGCGCAGCAGAGTACTCCCCCGCTGCTTCTCCGCCCAGAGGACATTTTCCGCCTGGCGCAGCTTGCCGGTCAGATACTCCCGCACCTCCCGGTCCTCCGTCTCCCCCAGCAGCTTCTGGTAGTAGCGGCTCACCCGGAAGGGCGGCCTCTCTCCCCGGGCAGACCGCACGGTCAGCTGACCGTCCTTTTCGTCCACCACCAGATCAGGCTGGATATAGAATACCTGCTCCGTCCGCTGGAACACCGCGCCAGGTCGGGGCTCCAGCTCCCGGATGGTCCGCCTGGCCTCTTCTACCTGGGCCGGAGTAATCTCCAGCTTGGCGGCAATGGCCCGGTCGTGGCGTTTGGCCAGGGCCTCCAGGTGGTCGCGGACGATGGCCAAGGCAGGCCCCGACACTCCAACGCGCTCCAGCTGAAGGGCCAGACACTCTGACAGTCCTACTGCCCCCACTCCCGCCGGCTCCAGGGTTTTCAGAACGGCCAGGGCCTTCTCCAGTCCCGGCAGCGGAATGGCTCCCTGGCAGGACAGCTCCCCCAATGAGGTACGCAGGTAACCGTCGTCATCCAGGCAGTAGATAAGATAGCGTACCAGGCGCTCCGTGCCCTCCTCCAGTCTCAGCCGGTCCAGCTGGCGGCACAAAAAGCTGACCAAAGTCTCCTCCAGTCCTCCGCCAGTGCCGATGCGGGCCAGGGGGTCCAGCTCCTCGTCGCTGAAATGCTGGTAAAACCAGTTCTGGCGGTCGTTGTCCTCCAGCCAACGCAGGCGGCCCAGCAGATCGTCCTGCCCCTGCGCCTGAGGGGCCAAAGAGGATTCCTCCAGCTCCACCATAGGGTTCTCCTGGGCCAGCTCTCGGACATAGGTCTCCAACTCCAGAGTGCTCAGCCGTAACAGCTCCACACTGTACAGCTGCCGCTGACTCAATTTTTGTGTCTGTGTCTGCTGCAGTTCCATGGAAATGTCCCCCCTCTATTTCTCTATGCCGCAAAAATCCCGGACAGTGGGCCGCCCCCAGAGAGAGGCCTGTCTGTTCTGAATCATAGCGCCTGCTATAGTTTAGGGCCCCAGCAGAAAAATGTCAAGAAAAAGGATTGACACCGTCTAAAAAAATGGTTTACAATTGTATCCCTCACAGGAAAAAGAAAAGTTTGTCGGATTTTCGTCTTCTCAACCACCGGAAGCTATGCTATACTGGTATAAATCTATTTTTCCTGAAATATTGGAAAGGAGGCCATATTATGCAAAATTTCACCAAAAAAGCAATCAAAGAGACCTTTGTTACCCTGCTGGATCAGAGGCCCCTGAACCGGATCACCGTCAAGGACATTGTGGAGACCTGCGGCATCAACCGCAACTCCTTTTACTACCACTTTGAGGATCTGCCCGCCCTGGTGGACGAGATCATCGCCGATCAGGTGGAGGAACTGGTCTCCCGCCACCCCACCATAGACACCCTGGAAAGCTGCTTTGACGCGGCGCTGGAGTTTGTTCTGAAAAACCGGCGGGCCATTCTCCACATCTACAACTCTCTCAGCCGCGACACCTTTGAACGGCGGCTGATGGAGGTCTGCCAATATGTGGTCGCCACCTACGTGGAGGCCGACTTTGCCGGCCGTCCGGTGGACGAGGCCGACAAGGCTCTTCTCATCCGCTACCACAAGTGCGAGTGCTTCGGCAACATCATCGACTGGCTGAACAGCGGCATGGAGGACGATATCTCCGCCTATTTTCACCGCATTTACCAGCTGAAACGGGGCTGGGAGGGCGCCGTCCTCCGGGGCGACGCCTCCGGTCAGGGGATGGCCGCAGTCCAGAACTGATTGTTGTAAATGTCGGTAAAACGGTAGCTGGCCCTGACGGTCCCCTCCAGGGGGACGTTGGAGATGGTCAGCCCCTCCCCGTCAACCGTGATCGGCTCTCCCAGGAGGTAGCTGTCCAGATAGTGGAAGTCCTCCAGCGGCCCCGCATTTTCGCCGTAGCCGTAGTAGTCGCACACAAACTCCAGTACGTCGCCCTCCCGAAGGGCGGCGTCACTTTTTGCCACAGTCTCAGTCTCGCCGTCGGGGTACACCGCCCGGACGCCGGCCACATAGCCGTAAGGCTGGTCGTTGTCAAAGGTGATCAGCAGCTCAGACCGCTGGCCGTTGTGGAGAACCGGCACATAGCCGGTGATGGTGTAGTGTTCGCCGTCGTCCACGGTTCCGGTGTGGTAGTAGGCCACGGGCTGGCCGTTGATGGCAAGCCAGGTGCCATCATACACCCCAAGCAGATCGCCATTGTCGTTGAAGTCAAAGACGTTGTCCAGGCCAAGGTCAATGTACCCTCCGCCATCGTCAACAAATACGTTCAGGTCCAGATCCTGCACCAGGGACCACTGCTCCTCGCTGAGACGCAGGACCGGGGTGCCGTCCTCCTGCTGCTCAGACCACCACAGCTCCTCCCCTCTCAGGTGGTGGTCCGAAATATACTGGGCCGTCTGCTCCAGGTCCAGAGAGCGGTCACCGAACAGGCCGTCCCTCATGGCCATCTGCAAAAAGCCGGAAATGTCTTCCAGGCCAACGCCGTCGCCCAGTATCCCCTCCAGCGCACTCATAGAGTTCGCTCCGCCGCTGCTCTGCTGCCCGGCGGTCTTTATGTCGGAGAACTGCTGGATGCAGCGGATGTAATCGCTGTCCATCCCCACCGCCTGGTAGGACTTCACCGCGTTGTTCACCGCAGAGCTGTTGTTGCGGTAGGGGAAATAGATGGATATCCCGTAGGCGTTGGTCATGTTGGAGGAGGTGCGGTTGTACTTCACCGCGCCCAGCAGGGCGTCGGCCAGGGCGTTGGACTCCTTGCTGCCCAGATTTTTGGCCAGGTGAACCAGATCCACGTGGTCGATCTTGCTGGACCGGGCGAACTCCCGGGTCCCGCTCCGGGCGTTGGACACGGCCTGGTACTCCTTGGCCGCAATCAGCCTGCTCACCGACTTGGAGAAGCCGGTCAGGTTCTGGGGCAGGGTGGCCTCCAGCTCGGCCAAATCGATGACCGACAGAGTGGTGAGCTGGCCCTGGCACTTCTGGGCGCAGACATCCACAAAATCGTCGGCAATATTTTTGCCGATCTCCAGCGTAGACATGGAGGGGTTCTTCCCAAACTTGGTAAGCCAGTTTGTGTAGTACCAGCCCACGCCGGGCTCGGTCTCCTCCGAGGCGATGAGGTAGTCAGCGTGTTTGGTGAGCATCAGGGCGTTCTCCGCCGTAGCCATCAGGCAGGCGTCAAAGCCGATGAAGTCAAAGGTCACTCCGGCGCTGGTAAGCGCCTGGTCGATCCCCGCCAGGCCCATGGAACCGCTCCGGGCAAACTTTTCGTCGTAGCCATAGCCGCTGATGGAGCCGCCGCCGTGGTCCCACAGAATCAGCTCATACCGGCTGGCCGGGAACTTTTTGGCGCAGTACTGGATGAAGTCGGCCAAAACCTTCGGGTCAGTCATGGGAACCTCTCCCAGGTTCTTTTCCAGACAGATCATGCCGCCGTTTTTGATCTGCCAGATCTGGTTGACGGAGCTGCTCACCTGGTTGTTCTTCCAGCCCTTGCAGCCGCCGGTGTAGACAATCAGGTTGATTTGCTCTCCCAGGTCGGCCCCCAGCATCTCCTGCAAATCAGAGGTGCCCATGCCCGCCCGGGACTCCAGGTCGGTGCCGCACATATAGACCATAATGGTGGCTGTGTCTTTGCCGTTCCCCAGCAGCTGAAGCCGCTTGGCCCGGGCTTCAGAGGCCACCGAGGTGTCCAGCCTGCCGGTGTTGGCCTCGCCCTGCCAGCCGCTGGAGACGCTGCCGCCCCCCAGTCCGCTCATCAGCGCGCCGACGTTCAACCCGCCCGCGCCGCCTTGAGTTTGCCCCATCTGTCCGGACTGTCCCCCCAGCAGGGCCATCAGTCCGCCTCCGCCGCCGCCCAGCAGCAGCACCGCCAACAAAATGATCAGCTTAAAGCCTCCTACCGAACGCTGCCCGGAAGAGCGGGTTCCGGAACTCTGCTCCTCTTCCCCTCTCTGATTTCTGGGGACGCCCACCGGGCCAGTGCCCAGCCCATCTCCCCGCTTGTTTACCGTTTTTGCCGGGCCGGAAACATGTTTCTCCCGGCTTCTGGGTCTCTGTCTATCCATATACGGTTCACTTCCTTTTGGAATCAAAAATTTCAAGTTATTATACCTGGAAATGGGAAAAAAAGCAATCTGTATCAAGTACAAAAAACATGACTGTCTCTCCCAAGGTTCCGGTTTTCATGAGTCGGGCGGCTGACAGCCTCTCCTGCAACTCTATCACATAATTGTAATCACAAAAAAGCTCCCCGCAAAGGGAGCTTTTCTTCAAATCGACACCCGCAGCGGGCAGTCCGACAGGGACACTCTCTCGGCCAGGCGGTTCAGACCGTGGTCCCGCAAGTAGTCCTGAAAAATGGCCGCAGACTGGGTAGAGTCAGGCCCGATAATGAGCTCGGTGACCAGGTCCTCCAGACCAATGCCGATTTTCTCACACATTCCGTTTAAATCCAGAGGGTAGTACTTCTTAATTCTCTCCTTGGACACATGGTAGCAGGGCCGGATATTCAGCCCCTCCTTGCCGAAGGGGGACACCACCAGACGCATCTCGTACTCCGACCGGAAAGAGGGGTGCTTGAAGGACACTGAGCAGGCCCAGGCCTCGCACATGGCCAGGCGGACCTCTTCCCCCGACAGGTCCGCACCCTCTCTGGCCAGGCGGCAGAACACCTCCACCATGGGATGGCCTGCCATATCATTCTTATAGAACACCATTTGCAGCGACAGGGCCCCGGAAGCCATTTTTTCCAAATACTCCCGGCGAAAGGCGATACACACCCCCCGTCCCCGGTTTCCATACCTCTCCCACTGGGCCGCATCGTCCCGGTGAAAGGAAAAGCAAGCGGCAAAGGCGGAGTACTCCTTTTTCATCTCCTCCCGAAACAGGGTCCGGATCTCTCCGGCCCGGTCCGCGCTGCCCTCCTCCTCCAGCCGCTTTACCACAGCGTCACACAGCCGGTCCATAAAGTGGCGCATCTCTGCCGAGTCGTTCATGCGCAGAACATTATTCACCCGCAGCTGAGCCTGGCGCAGAATGCCGTCCACGGCCTGAAAGTCGGTATAGTGATATAGGATATCCCCGCCGTACCGGTCCATGGCCGGCCTCCTTTCTTCCGCTACCGCCCAATGCCCATGTTCTTCACCCGCAGCCGGTTCAGCGCCCGGGCCAGGGTGGCCTGGGCCAGCTGGTGCTCCTGACGGCTCCGCTGCTGGAGCAGCGCCTCCCGGGCCTCCTCGATCTCACGCTGGGCCCTGGCCTCGTCAATCTCCTCCGGACGCTCGGCGGAGTCCACCAGCACCAGCACGTCGTTGTGTTCCACCTTCACCATTCCCGGAGAGATGGCGGCCAGCCGGGGCTTCTCTCCCGGTACCTGGTAGCGCAGGGTCCCCGGCTTGACAGCGGCGATCATGGGGCTGTGGTGGGCCAGTATGCCTCTCTCCCCGTCGCTGGTGGGGATGATCAGGCTGACGCAGGGACCCTCGTAGAAGGTCTTGTCGGCGGCCAGGATGTGTACCTGAAAGGTCTCCATCAGACCTCACCCGCTTCCATCCGCTCCGCCTTGGCCACCACGTCCCGCCAGGTGCCCACGTTGTAGAAGGCCGCCTCCGGGTACTGGTCCAGCCTGCCGGCGATGATGGCCTCAAAGCTCTCCAGGGTATCCCGCAGAGGGACGTACACCCCGGGAATTCCAGTGAATTTCTCCGCCACATGGGTGGGCTGGGCAAGGAAACGCTGGATGCGCCGGGCCCGGGCCACAGTCTGCCTGTCCTCTTCACTGAGCTCGTCCATACCCAGAATGGCAATGATATCCTGAAGTTCCCGGTATTTCTGCAAAATTTCCTGCACCTTCCGGGCAATTCGGTAGTGCTTCTCCCCCACAATGTCCGCCTCCAGAATACGAGAGGAGGACTCCAGGGGATCCACCGCCGGGTAGATGCCCTGCTCGGAGATACGCCGGCTGAGTACCGTGGTGGCGTCCAGATGGGCAAAGGTGGTGGCGGTGGCCGGGTCGGTCAGGTCGTCGGCGGGGACGTACACCGCCTGTACGGAGGTGACGGAACCCGCCTTGGTGGAGGCAATGCGCTCCTGAAGCTCCCCCATCTCGTTGGCCAGAGTGGGCTGGTAACCCACGGCGGAGGGCATTCGCCCCAACAGGGTGGACACCTCGCTGCCCGCCTGGACAAAGCGGAAAATATTGTCAATAAACAGCAGCACATCCTTGTGCTCCGCGTCCCGGAAGTGCTCCGCCATCGTCAGCCCCGACAGGGCTACCCGCATACGCACGCCGGGAGACTCGTTCATCTGGCCGAAGACCAGGGCGGTCTTGCCTGACACGCCGCTCTCCCGCATTTCCCGCCACAGGTCGTTGCCTTCTCGGGACCTCTCGCCCACGCCGGTAAAGATGGAGTAGCCACCGTGTTCCATGGCCACGTTGTGAATCAGTTCCTGAATCAGAACGGTCTTGCCCACGCCGGCACCGCCAAACAGGCCGATCTTGCCCCCGCGCGGGTAGGGCTCCAGCAGATCGATGACCTTGATGCCCGTCTCCAGGATCTCCACCGCCGGGCTCTGCTCCTCAAAGGAGGGAGGGCTGCGGTAGATGGGCTTTAGCGGCGTGTCCTCAGTCATGGGACCACCGCCGTCGATGGGCTGTCCCAGCACGTTGAACATCCGCCCCAGCACGCCCCGGCCCACCGGCACCTGGATGGTATGGCCGGGGATGTCCACGGCCAGGCCCCGGGCCAGGCCCTCGCTGGGAGAGAGCATGATGCAGCGCACCGTGCCTCGGCCCACATGCTGGGCCACTTCCATTACCCGCAGGGCGCCGTCGATCTCCACGGTGAGCTCCTCCCGAAGCTTGGGCAGCTCCCCTTCTGTAATCTCCACGTCCACAACAGGGCCGGATATCTGCGCGATGATTCCTCTTTCCAAACCCCTGTCACTCCTTCCTTTGCCGCTGGGCCCTGGCCCCGGCGGATACCTCGGTAATCTCCTGGGTGATGGCCGACTGCCGCACCCGGTTGTACTTCAGAGACAGCTCTCCCAGCAGCTCCTCGGCGTTCTGATTGGCACTGTCCATGGCAGTCATGCGGGCATTCTGCTCACAGCAGAAGCTGTCGATCAGGGCGCTGTAAATAAAACCGGACACATAGCTGGGAATCATGCTGTCCAGCACCGATCTCACATTGGGGAGAAACTCAAAGGGCTCCGTCGCCGCCCCCTCCCCGGTAGAGGTGTTAAAATAGGTCCGGTGGAAGGGGAGCACCCTGGCCGAGCGCGCCTGGAAGGACATGGCGTTTTCCATATCAGTGTACACCACAAAAATCTCCTTCAGCTCCCCCCGGTCAAAGCCGTCCAGCAGCAGGGCGCTGATCTCTCGGGCCCGGGCCATGGTGGGGTTCTGGGCCGTATAGAGAAAGCTGCGCTCTATGGAAATATTGTGGGAGGCAAAAAACCTCCGCCCATACTCTCCCACCACAAAGAGCTTGATATCCGGATGCTGCTCCAGCAGCTTCATGGCCTCCTTGATCGCGTTTTGATTGTAGGAACCGGCCAAGCCCTTGTCGGCGGTGATGACCAGGCAGCCGTAGGTTCCCTCCCGGGGGGTGTCGTCGTTCACAGGGTAGAAATAGCGGCTGTCCACGTCGTTGGCGGTGCGGAAAATCCGCTTGATCTCCCCCCGCAACGCCTCGAAATAGGGACGGGTGTTGTCCAGCTCCAGTCGGGCCCTGCGCAGCTTGGTGGAGGCGATGAGATACATGGCGTTGGTAATCTTTTTCGTCTCCTGCACACTCTGAATACGGGTTTTGATCTCCTTCGTCCCAGCCATCTCAGCCACCGCGCTTTCCGGCCGTCCGCCAGTCCTCCAGGAACTCCCGAGCCAGATGGAGAATCTCCTCCCGGTCCTCCTCCTGAAGCTGTCCCGTCATATCGATCCGCCGGCACAGGTCCTGGGCCTGCTCCTCCATAAAGGCCAGCAGGTCATCTTCAAAGCGGTCAATGCTGTCCAGCTCCAGCTCCTGCATCACGTGGCCCAGGGCGCTCACCAGCAAAATGACCTGCTGGTGCTGGGACAAAGGCCGGTACTGAGGCTGACGCAGCAGGCGCATCAGTCCCTGACCATAGACCAGCTGGCGCTTTGTGGCCTCGTCCAAATCGCTGGAGAACTGGGTAAATACCTCCATCTCCCGGTACTGGGCCAACTCCAGCCGGATGGCCCCGGCGGCCTTTTTCATGGCCTTGGTCTGGGCGTCGCCGCCCACGCGGGAGACAGACAGGCCCACGTTGACGGCGGGCCGCTGACCGGCGAAAAACAAGTCCCCCTCCAGGAAGATCTGCCCGTCGGTGATGGAAATAATGTTGGTAGGGATATAGGCGGATACGTCTCCCGCCTGGGTCTCGGCAATGGGCAGCGCGGTCATGCTGCCCCCTCCCAGCTCGTCGCTGAGGTGAGCGGCCCTCTCCAGCAGCCGGGAGTGGAGATAAAATACGTCGCCGGGGTACGCCTCCCGGCCCGGAGACCGCCCCATAAGCAGAGACAGGGCCCGATAGGCCACGGCGTGCTTGGACAGGTCGTCGTAGATGATCAGCACATCCCGGCCCTGATACATAAAGTGCTCTCCCAAGGCGCAGCCGGCGTAGGGGGCGATATACTGAAGGGCCGCCGACGCGCCCGCCGGGGCGCTGATGATGGTGGTGTACTCCATCGCGCCCCGCTTGGACAGGTTCTCCGCCAGCTGGGCGATGGAGCTGGTCTTTTGGCCGATGGCCACATAAATACACACCACGTCCTTCCCCTTTTGGTTCAGGATGGTGTCCAGAGCAATGGCGGTCTTGCCGGTCTGCCGGTCGCCGATAATCAGCTCACGCTGGCCCCGACCGATGGGAAACATGGAGTCGATGGCCAGCAGACCGGTCTCCATGGGGGCGTTGACGGGCTGCCGGTCCAGAATGCCGGGGGCCGGGGCCTCGATAGGCCGGCGGCCCTCCACCTCGATGCGGCCCTTGCCGTCCATCGGGGCACCCAGAGAGTCCACCACGCGGCCCAGAAAACCCTCGCCCACCGGCATGCCTGCGGTCTTTTTGGTACGGCGGACAATGCTCCCCGCGCTGATCTCCTCGGCGTCACCGAAAATAACGCAGCTCACCTCGCCCCGGCGCAGGTCCTGCACCATACCTCTGATGCCGCCGGTAAACAGGAGTATCTCGCCGTATTGGGCGTGCTCCAGACCGTTCACCGTGGCGATCTCGCTGTCCACCGTCAGCACGGTGCCAATCTCCTCGGGCACTACGGCCAAAGTCCAGTCGTCCACAGCCTGGCGCATCAGAGGGACCAGTTCCTCCTGCCCCGGCTGAATCTGGCGCAGGTAGTCCTGGAACTGACGGATTCTGCCCTCCAGACTCCAGTCATAGACGTCGGAGCCCACCTGAAGGCGGAACCCGGACTTCAGGGAGCCGTCCTGCTCCCAGTGTACGGGTACCTTGCGCCTGTATTTTTTTGAGAGGAACTCACCAAAGCGGCGCAGCTGCTCCTGGCTGGGCTCCTTGGCGCTGCGCAGCTCCGCGGCCAGGCGGCTTCTGTCACTCCTCATACTCTTCTCCCTCCTCCGCCAGGTCTAAGAACTGGTCGAAGGGATCGGCGTGGAAGGCCAGCTTCTTCGTAGCCTGGGCGGCCAGCTTGCGCAACTCCCGCTGGGAGTCCCGCAGAACCCTCTCCCTGCTGTGCTCCGCCTCCGCCTGGGCGTGAACCACAATCTGCCGCGCCTGCTCCTTGGCCTGGGCCAGCTGGTCCTCGGTGGACTGCTGGATGGCCTGCTGGGCCTTTGCCCTCTCCTGACGGATCTCCTCGTCGGCCTCCTCCAGCTTGGCCTGGCACTCCGCCTTAATCTTCTCCGCCTCCGCAAGTCTGGCAGCCGCCTCCTCATCCAGGCTGCGGTAGTGCTCTTCCCGCTTGACCATAAAGGCCTTTACCGGCTTGAACAGCAGAAAATACAGCCCGCCGGTTAAAATGGCCAGATTCATCCAGTGCAGCAGAATCTGCTGCAGATCAATATTCAACGGCATTGCGTCCACCTGCCTTACAATACGAAGATAATCAATATGACCACCAGCAGGGCGTAGATGATGGCCGTCTCAATAAAGACCAGGCCCAGCATCATCATAGTCCTGATTTTACCCTCCGCCTCAGGCTGACGGGAAATACTCTCCGCCGATTTGGCGGTGGCCATGCCCATGCCGATACCGCCGCCGGCGGCAGCCAGACCAATGGCCAGGGCCACAGCCACAGCCTTCAGCCCGACGGTGTTGTCCGCCTGACTCTGCGCGGCCGCCGCCGCAGCCGGCTCATCCCCTGCGGGCGCCTCCGCGGCCAGAACGGACACAGCCATAGACAGCATCAGGATCAGAACTCCGCCCAAAACCAGAATCTTTTTTAACATCTGTTTCATGGTAAAAACCCCCTCAATTTATTTCAGCGTTTACTTTTTTCTTTTTGCCCTTTGGGGCACTCTGTTCAGACACTTCGCCATAGTACATGGACACCAGCATGGTGAGCACGTAGGTCTGAATCAGGGCATGGAGCAGCGTAAAGAGAACGCCCACCAATACGGGAAGGACATAGCTCAAATTGACATAGTAGTACACCAGCTCTGTCACCAGCAGGCCGCTGAGCAGCGCGCCGAACAGACGAAAGCTCATGGAAATAGGCAGGGAAAACTCCTTCAGTGTCTTCCCCACGCCCTTTACGCCGTTGCCGGCGATGCCGCCGGAGAGAATCACCAGATAGGACAAGGTCCCCAGGGCGATGGCGGCGTTGACATCGGACAATGGGGCAGGCAGGGTGATCGGGTGGCCGTGGACCGTGACGGCCTGAACGCCCAGCAGCTCAAACAGGGTGCCCACAAAGATGTAGGCGCCGGCGGCAAAGATGTAGGCCCCCAGAAAGCCGCAGCGGTGAGGACTTCCGCCCCGGGCCATGCCGTCAAACAGCCCCACCGCCTCCTCCAGAACCATCTGGAGTCTGCCCGGTCTGTATCGGAACCGGGGGATGGCGAACAGGCGGATGCAGGCCGCCGCAAGCAGCAAAAAGGCCGTCACCAGGAGGGCCGAGATCATGCCGGGATTTACCTCTCGAAGGCCAAACAGGCCGACCTGATTGACCTCATGCAAAACCGCGTCCCGCATGGTCTCCTGCACGCTCTCGGTCCGTCCGGACGAACCCGCCAGCAGCGCCCCGGCCAGCAAAACCAGAACCGCCCCGACCCACACAACCAGCGCTTTTTTGTGTTGCTTCATAACATCCCTTCTCTTAAACAACTCTTTTGCGTCTCTCAGACGCCTTGATTCCTTCCACATTATAACAACATCGGCGGTAAAGTCAAGGCCGCCGGACCCATGCTGAACAAGAAAAAATTCTTTTATACACTTTCTTAACAAGCCGTCCGCCGCGCCCCTGGCGCCGAAATTGAAATTCTGTAAAAATCATACAGGCGTCTTGACATTTTTGACAAATGGACTATAATATAAAGGCAGCAATCCATTGCAAATGTCCAATTTCAGAAAAGGAGTCCTAGATATGAAAAAGATCCTTGCACTTGCGCTGGCCATGTCCATGGCCCTGTCCCTGACCGCCTGCGGCGGCGGAGGGGATAAATCCCAGACCCCGCCGCCCCCGTCCGGCGGCAGCAGCAGCGGCGCTCCCGCCCAGTCTGCGCCCGCAGTGGTGGAGCCCGACTATGACTACACCATCCGCATCTATTCCAACTCCAACTCCACCGAGCGCACCACCTGGCTGATCAACGAGGCCAAAGAGGCCGGCTTCAACATCTCCATTGACGACAACTCCGTCATCTCCGGCGACACCGCCGCCATCCAGGCCGCCAACGAGAACAAGGACGGCGATTTGATCTTCGGTCTGAACGAGACCCGCTGGAGTCAGCTGGTGGACGGCACCTATGAGAACCTGAAGATTCTGGACTGGACTCCCTCCTGGTCCGGCGACGTGGGCGAATACGTCTACCCCGGCAAGGCCTACGGTCTGGTCATCCAGAATGTGCTGATGCTCTACCGCAACGACGAGCTGGGCACCAACGGCGCTGAGCTGCACTTCGACCACTGGGCCGACATTGTGGACTGCGGCTACCAGTGGTACCGCCAGAACAAGGTGGGCGGCACTACCAACGCCAACATCAACTCCGCCATGCTCTACGCCTTTGTGGACCCCGCCTCCCCCGCCGGCGGCATTTCCGTGGACGGCTGGAAGACCCTGTGGAAGTACTGCGCCGAGGGCAAGAGCGGCGGCGACGACTACAAGTACGGCTTTGATCCCCTGAACAAGGGCGACGTGCAGGTGTCCACCTTCTACTCCTCCTCCCTCTACGGCAAGATCGACGCCGCGGGCGAGAGCTCTGAGAAGCCTCTGAAGGGTACCATGGAGCCTGAAAACTGGTCCCTGGTAGACATCAAGGACGGCACCTACTACATCGCCGAGTACATCGGCATCCTGGACAAGGCCGGCCGCACCCCCGAGCAGACCGCCGCTGTTGAGGAATTTGCCGAGTGGTTCGGCTCCGCTGAGACCCAGGCCGCCTGGGGCGAGGAGTTCGACTCTTATCCATGCAACACTGAGGCCGCCAGCATTCTCTACCCCGATGGCATCCCCCCCATCTACGAGCTGAAGAACTTCGCCCTGTCCAAGGTGGACGGCGATACTACCTACGCCGAGTATGTGGCCTCTCACTCCAGCGACTGGACCAACATCATGACCAACCTGGGCTTCTACTGGGCCGACACCAACAATCCCGCCCCCGAACCTGACTGGGATAACCTGGACTGGGCTACCCTGACCCAGGCCGCCGGCTAAATTCAATCGTGTTACCTGTGGCGAGCCGGGGGACCGGCTCGCCCTCTGTTTACCGGGGAACCCTGGCGGATATGATCCGCCCGCACGAAGTACAGTGGCTGCCATAAAATGGGCGGATGATGTCCGTCCCTGCAAGGCGCGCTGCCCGCAAAACCAAATGCTAATTATTGATAGAGAGGGAGCTTTGCCTATGATCCGGCTCAACGACATCGTCGTCAAATTCGGCGACTTCACCGCCCTGCATGACATTAACGTCCACGTAAAGGAGGGGGAGTTCTTTACCTTCCTTGGGCCCTCCGGGTGCGGAAAAACCACCACCCTGCGCACCATCACCGGCTTTATTGAGCCCGTGTCTGGTACGGTGGTGGTCAAGGACCGGGATATTACCCATGTCCCCATTGAGGAGAGGAACATTGGCATTGTCTTCCAGTCCTACGCCCTGTTCCCCACCATGACGGTGTATGACAACATCGCCTTCGGTCTGAAGCTGAAGAAATTAAAAAAGGCGGAGATCGCCCAGAAGGTGAATGAGATCGCCAAAAAGGTGGATCTGAGCGACGAGCAGCTGAAAAAGGCGGTCAGCCAATTGTCCGGCGGCCAGCAGCAGCGGGTGGCCATCGCCCGGGCCCTGGTCACCGAGCCGGCCATCATCTGCATGGACGAACCACTGTCCAACTTGGACGCCAAGCTGAGGGTTCAGCTGCGTAATGAGCTCAAGCAGATGCAGAAGGACTTTGGCATCACCACCATCTACGTCACCCACGACCAGGAGGAGGCCCTCACCCTCTCCGACCACATCGCCGTGTTCAATAAGGGGGTCATCGAGCAGATCGGCACCCCCAACGAGGTGTACAACCACTCAGCCACCGAATTTGTCTGCAATTTCATCGGCGACATCAACTTCCTCCAGTCCGAGGCGGTATCGGCCCTGAACAGGGCCGGCGGCCGGGTGGACCCGGCCGCCCGCAACTACATCCGCCTGGAGCGCATCCACGTCAACGTGGAGTCCAAGCCGGGCAATGTGGTGCTGGATGGGGTAGTGGAGAATCGGGAGTACTACGGGCTGTACATCAAGTACTACATCCGCGCCGCCGGCCAGATCATCAAGGTCATTGAGAAAAACGACGGTGTGAACATCTACGAGGCGGGCCAAACCGTACAGGTGGTCATGGACCCCAAGGACGTGATGGCCTACCCCGGCGGCTGAAGGGAGGCGGAACCATGACCAAAAACCGCCCCGTCCAAATGGGCCCGGCCCTGCTGACAAAGCTGTTTGGCATCGCCTTCTTCGCCTACCTGTTTCTGGGCTTTATGCTGCTGCCCTGTCTCAACACCCTGGCCAGCATCTTCACCACCCAAAACGCCTCGGGAGAAACCGACCCTCTGGCCGTCATTCGCTTTTTCTTCGCCGGAAATATGGGCTCCTTTGTGTGGAACTCCCTGAAGCTGGCGGTCTGCCTGGTGGTTACGGTGAATGTGGTGGGGGTGTCCATCGTGCTTCTCACCGAGTACTTTGACATCAAGGGGGCCAAAATCCTCCGCCTGGGCTACATGACCACTCTGATCTACTCCGGCGTGGCCCTGGTGACCGGATACCTGTTCCTCTACGACAGCAACGGCATTATCACCACCCTGCTGGTAAACGCCTTCCCCGGGATGAATCCCAACTGGTTCTCCGGCTTCAACGCGGTGCTGTTCACCATGACCTTCGCCTGCACCAGCAACCACGCTCTGTTTCTGCGCAACGCCATCCGAGGCATCGACTACAACACAGTGGAGGCCGCCCGGAACATGGGGGCCCGGCCTTTCAAGGTGCTGTGGAAGGTGGTTTTCCCCACTCTGGTGCCCACCATGTTCTCCCTGACGGTGATGACGTTCATCACCGGCCTGTGCGCCATGTCCGCCCCCACCCTGCTGGGCTACGACTCCATCAACCCGGAGATCGTCCGGCTGGCCGGCTCTTCCACCGCAGACGAGGCTTTCCCCCAGGCCCGGGCTGCCCTGCTGTCCATCATCCTGGCCATGTTCACCATCGTTTTGCTGACGGTACTCTCCTCCTACGAGAGAAAGGGCCACTATCTCTCCGTCTCCAAGACCAAGGCAAAGCTGCAAAAGCAGAAAATTGATAACCCGGTGTGGAATCTTCTGGCCCATCTCTACGCCTACATCCTGTTTGTCATCTACATGATCCCCGTGGTAATGATCGTGATTTTCTCCTTCCAGACCTACGGGGCCATCCGGATGAAGAAGCTGGACCTGACCAACTGGACCCTGATCAACTTTTTTGGCTCCCAGGATTACCAATACCTCACCAATCGGGGCACCTATAAAACCCGAAAGGGCTCCATCTCCGGTCTCTTCGCCAACGAGGCCACCCTGGGAGGAATCAAACTCAGCTTTGTGCTGTCCGCCATCGCCGCTGCCCTGGCCTGCGTCATTGTGGTGGTGGCCTGTAACTACATCTTCAAAAACCGGAAGAAAAAGTCGGGCACCGTGCTGGAGTACTGTCTTCTCTTCCCCTGGCTGCTGCCCACCATCCTCATCTGTTACTCCTACCGGGTGTACTTCAACAGCGAGGACGTGTGGTACGTGGGCGGGACCAACCTGTACTACGCCGACCATGTGCGGCTGCTGATCGTTCTAGCCTACACAGTAGTCAAGCTGCCTTTCTCCCTGCGTATGATTAAAGCCGCCTTCTACGCCATCGACGAGGAACTGGAGGACGCCGCCCGAAATCTGGGCTCCAGTCCCCTGGTCACCTTCCTGAAGGTGAAGCTGCCCATCATCCTGCCCTCGGTATTGGCGGTGTTCGCCCTGAACTTTAACGCTCTGTTCACCGAGTATGACATGTCCGCCACCTTTGCCAGCTCCTACGGCACCACCTACGCCATGGTCATCCAGTCCATGTGCCGGGAGGAAGGGCTGTACGGCTACAACGTCAACGCCTCGGGCCGGCGGTGCGCCTCCACGGTGTTCATTATGATTGTATCGGGCGTTATCCTCTACCTGGTTTACGGCGTGGGCGCCCGGGATCTGGGAGAGAGGCTGGAGATCAAGGACCGGCGGCGCAAGCGGCTGGAAAAGCTGCAACATTTGGGCCGAAAGGCCAAGGAGGCCAACACATGATCCGAAACATCGTATTTGACATGGGCAATGTGCTGATCCACTGGCGGCCGGACATCTTTGTAAAGAGGATGGAAATCCCCGAAGAGGACTGTCCCCAGCTGCTCCGGGAGGTCTTTGGCTCGGTGGAGTGGATTCAGCTGGACCGGGGTGTGATTACCTGGGAGCAGGCCACCGAAAAAATGTGCCGCCGCCTGCCGGAGCGTCTCCATGCCGTCGCCCGGGAATTGACACAGAAGTGGTGGGACAATCATCTGCTGCCCGTAGAGGGTATGGCGCAGCTGGTTCGGGAGATTAAGTCACTGGGTTATGGCGTCTACTTGCTGTCCAATGCCAAATCCGACCTGCCCGAATATTTCGACCGTATTCCCGGCAGCGAGTGCTTCGACGGGCGGATTGTCTCCGCCGACTGGAAACTGCTCAAGCCCCAGCCGGAGCTGTACCATGTACTGCTCCGGGAGTACGGCCTGAAGGCAGAGGAATGCTTCTTTGTGGACGACCTGAACATCAATATTGAGGCCGCTGTCCTGGTGGGCATGTCCGGCACTATGTTTCGAGACGCGGACTGGCTGCGCCGGGATCTGATTCAGGCCGGCATCCCCCTTCGGTCTCCAGTCTGATAAAAACAGCAGACACGGAAAACCGTGTCTGCTGTTTTTTGCCTATTATGGTTTATGTAGCTCAGCCGCCCATGGCGGTGGTGGAGATCAGATTACCGAACTCGGCGGCATCCTTGGGAATCCAGACCTTCTTGGTCTTGCCGTTGATCTCCATATCGGCCAGCTCAAAGTCCACATCGAAGTCGGCAGTCTTGTCGGTAGGCTTGATATCACCGATCACATCAGCAGCGGCCTTGAGGATGGCGCCAAAGGCAGCCTCCATGTCGCCGCTCTCCAGCAGGCCGGGGTCCAGAGTGTTCATGGCCTCGGCCATAGCCTGGGTCAGGGCCTCGGGGTCGAAGGTATTCACGGTGCAGGTGACCACAGCGGCGCCGGCCTTCTCGTCGGAGCTCTTGGTCACGGCGGTGAGCTTCACCTCGCTGAACATATCGATAAATGCATCCACAAAGGCCTGCATCTCATCGTTGGTAACGGTCATGCCCATCCCGGAAAACTGGGTGACCAGTTCGTCGGCCATACCCTCATAGATGCTGCCGTCCAGACCCATGTCCTTCCGGGCCTCGGCCTCGTCGGCGTAGCCGAACAGCTCAACGGCGGAGGAGGCGTCATTCTTCAAAATCATGTCGAAGAGGGCCACGGCTACCTTATCAGCAGCGACAGGGGCCTCCTTCTTGCCGCAGCCGGCCAGAGTCAGAGAACACAGCATGACCATTGCCAGCAGCAGTGCAGGGATTCTACGGATTTGTTTCATGAAAGTCACTCCTTTTCAACATTCGGCTTACAAGCCGTGAAACCTATTATACATGGACCAATTCGAAAAATCAACCTCTAAGTCAATTTTTATCAAATCTTAATTTCTTGCATTTTGTCTCAAAAGCCGTTACAATAATAGAGAGAAAACTACCCTGTGGGGAGGCTGGAATATGGTACAATCTATCCAATCTCTGGGTCTTCAGGGGGTCACCGGCTACCTGGTGACTGCCGAGTGCGACCTGTCCGGCGGGCTGCCCGCCTTTACGGTGGTAGGCCTGCCTGACGCCGCCGTCAACGAGGCCAGGGAACGGGTGCGCTCCGCCATCAAAAACTGCGGCTTCACCTTCCCTGTCAGCCGGATCACCGTCAACCTGGCCCCCGCCCATCTGAAAAAGGCCGGCACCCTCTATGACCTGCCCATTCTGGTGGGTATTCTGGCCGCTGGCAAGCAGCTGCGCCTGCCCAAGGAGAACTGTGCCTTTATTGGGGAACTGTCTCTTTCGGGCCAGCTGCGGCCCTGTGCTGGGATGCTGTCCATGGCCCTGGCCGCCAAACGTGAGGGGATCACCGCCCTGTACGTCCCCGAGGAGAACGCCGCCGAGGCCACCCTGGCCGAGGGCCCGGTGGTCTACCCCGTTCGGGACGTGGAACAGCTGGAGCGTCACCTGATGGGAGAGTGTCTCATCTCTCCCGCTCCGCCCTGGATACCCGGTCCTGCCGCCTTCCACTGCCCCGACATGGCCGAGGTAAAGGGCCAGGAGCAGGTAAAGAGGGCCCTGGAGATCGCCGCCGCCGGGGGACACAGCATTCTCATGTCCGGCCCTCCGGGGACAGGCAAGTCCATGCTGGCCCGCCGTCTGCCCGGCATCTTGCCTGACATGACCCGGCAGGAGGCCCTGGAGTGTACGGAAATCCACTCCATTATGGGTCAGACCAGCGCCAAACAGCCCCTCATCGCCATGAGACCCTTCCGCTCTCCCCACCATACCGTCTCCTCCACCGGCATGTCCGGAGGCGGCTCCAATCCCCGGCCCGGGGAAATCTCCCTGGCCCACAACGGTGTCCTCTTTCTGGATGAGCTGCCCGAGTTCCCCAAGGAGGTGCTGGAGGTCCTGCGCCAGCCCCTGGAGGACGGTCAGGTCCAGATCTCCCGGGCGGCGGGCACCGTCACCTACCCCGCCCGATTTATGCTGGTATGCGCCATGAATCCCTGCAAATGCGGCTGGTACGGCCACCCTTCTGGCCGGTGCCGGTGCTCGGAAGCGGAGGTGAAAAAGTACCTCTCCCGGCTGTCCGGCCCCCTTCTCGACCGGCTGGACCTGTTTGTGGAGGTGTCTCCCCTGGAGTTTGACGAGCTGGCCCAGCGGGACAGAGCAGAGACCTCCGCCCAGGTGAAAGAGAGGGCGGACTCTGCCCGGGCCCTCCAGACTGAGAGGCAGAAGGACACCGGCGTCCCCTGCAATTCCCAGCTGGACCGGGAGGCCCTGGACCGCTTCTGCGCCCTGGACGAGACCTGTCAGCGGCTGATGAAGGGGGCCTTCGACCGTATGGGCCTCACCGCCCGGAGCTACGATCGCATCCTCCGCGTGGCCCGCACCATCGCCGACCTGGACGGCGGCGGGGACATCTCCCCCACCCACCTGGCCGAGGCTTTGCAGTATCGACCACCCCAGTATCTGCGGCGCTGATGGTTACATCCCCTTGGCCGCCCGGTAGCCCATGGCCTTGCCGAATAAAAAGGTGTGGCAGATCGCTCCGCAGGTGTCCCGGTCTGCCACATCGCACAGGGCCAAGATGTCACGTAATCCGATTTGATAGCCCTGCTCCGCTTTCTCGTCCATTTCGGTTGCTTCTATATATTGCTTGATCTCTTTTATAATAGGTTCCATTTGAAAAACCTCCTTGATTTTCACCGGGAGGTATGGTATGATCAGATTTACCAGACCTCCGGGTGTGGTTCAATAACGGATTCGCTCAACTTTCGATGGGAGGGCGTTTCCGTTATTTTTTGTCCAATTCCTCTTTCACAAGCTTGATCCCTCGGTTCACCACATCGGTCCGGGTAAGCTCCAGCCTCTTTGAGCATTCATCCAGCAGCTCAAGCTCTTCACTGCTCATACGAAGCTGTAAACTTTTGTCCCGTTTGCTTGTGCCCTTAATTGGACGTCCGGTCCTTGGCGACATTTTTTCACCTCACTTTTGCCGTGGCTTTATTTTAATTTAAGCAGTCGCAAAAGTCAAGTCTTTTCCATAAAAAAACCGCCCAACCAGGGCGGTTAATGCTTTGTGCAAGAAAAGTTATCCCTTCCTCCACCGTTTCAGGGTGGGGAACCAGCCCCGCATCATCTTCTCCGCCTCCTCTTGAGGTCCGAAGGGGTGGCCGTTCTCCTCATTGAACTTCAGGTTGAAGGCGATGATGTCGTCCATGGTGGCGTCGGGGGCGGTAAAGGCCCCGTTCTGGTAGCAGTAGCGGCAGTAGTCCTCGCTGAGGGCGCCGCCGGCCTCGGTGCCCCGGTCCTCAGACCTGTCCAGGGGCATGGCGCAGCACTGACAAAACTTTCTTTCTTCCATTGGGAAAACCTCCTTATGTTGGGCGGGGTCTGTCCCCTCGCCTCTGACGTCAGGATACGCCCTCAAACCTGACAGGGTCTGTCCGGTTTCATAAATTTCCAAAGTTTTTTTCAGTTCCGCTCTCAGGATGTCCCGCCAGCAGTCCGGGGACAGCACCTGCAACTGACTGCCGAAGGACAGCAGGAAGGACAGCAGCCACTGATCCTCGGGGAAGGTGCAGTTCACCACCAGACTGCCGTCGGGCTGAGGGGTGATCTCCCTGGGGTGGAAGTAGTCCCGCACCCGCCAAGCTACGAAAGGGGTAAACCGCAGCCGCAGGTCTACACCCCGGCAGCCTGCGGGTAGAGGGGCCTCCAGCTGTTCGGGACGCTGGCGGGGCAAACAGCTCTCCTCCTCCAGAACCAGGTCCTCCATCCGCACCAGACGGAAGATGCGCCAGTCCTGCTTCTTCCGGCAGAAGGCGGACAGATACCAGCACCCGCCCTTGAATACCAGCCGGGCGGGCTCCACGGTACGGCGGCTCTTCTCCCCCGCCGAACTGTAGTAGGTAAAGCTCAAAGGCCGCCGTCCCAGAATAGACCGCTTCACTTGGGAAAAATTCTCTCTCTCCGCCGCTCCGCTGCCCCAGTCGGTGAAGTCCACCTCCAGCCAGTCGCCCCCCTCCTTGCGGAACAGGGCGGACAGCCGGGACAGGGTCTCCCCCTCCTCCGCCCCGCCGGTGGCCAGGATGGCTTGGAGGGCAAACAAAATCTCGTCCTGCTGCTCCCGGGACAGCAGCGCCTTGTCCAGCACAAACTGGTCCATCAGTCGGATGCCGCCCCCCTGTCCCTTCTGGGTAAAAACCGGGATGCCGGCGGCGGACAGCGCGTCCACATCCCGGTAGATGGTGCGCTCCGACACCTCCAGCCGCCTTGCCAGCTCCCCGGCGGTAATCTCCCGCTTTTCGATGAGCAGGTAGAGGATCTCAAAGAGGCGAGCGTTTTTCATCGGACCTTAATCTGCCCCAGCACCTGTCCAATGGGCAGGTTGATAGCCAGGTCTGCCCGGCCATCGTAGGGGGTGGGGCTTTTGTTGATAAGCACCAGCCGTTCTCCTCTGAAATAGTTGATCAGCCCGGCGGCGGGGTATACCGCCAGAGAGGTACCGCCGATGATCAGCAGGTCAGCCGCCCGCAGGTCGGTCACCGCCCCCTCCATCGTGGCGCTGTCCAGCCCCTCCTCGTAGAGGACCACGTCGGGCTTGATGGTCCCTCCGCACGCGCACTTGGGTACCCCTGTCCCCTCTTTGATCTCCTCCACCGAACAGGGCTTATGGCACCTCATGCAGTAGTTGCGGTGGACGCTCCCGTGGAGTTCCCACACCCGCTTGGACCCCGCCTTCTGGTGCAGACCGTCGATGTTCTGGGTGACAACGCTTCTCAGCTTGCCCACCGCCTCCAGCTCCGCCAGCTTCTCGTGGGCCGCGTTGGGCCGGGCGTCCAGACAGAGCATTTTGTCCCGGTAAAAGCGGTAGAATTCCTCGGGTCTGGCGTCAAAAAAGGTGCGGCTCAGGATTTCCTCCGGGGGCCAGGCGTACTTCTGGTTGTACAGGCCGTCCACACTGCGGAAATCCGGGATGCCGCTCTCAGTACTCACCCCCGCCCCACCGAAAAAGACAATCGTCCTGCTCTCGTCAATCCATCGCTGTAAGATCCTGATTTTTTCCTCCATGGGGACGCCTCCTTATTCATACGCAGACCCCTGCAAGGGAGTCTTTTGTACATCCTACCACGAATCCCTCCGCACTGCAAGTCTCGGCGGACACCTGAACGATCTCAGCCCCCTTCAAACGATAGCAATCTTCAAAAATGGTAACACTTGTAGGGGCGGTTACCATCCGCCCGCGCGATGATACAGTGTATGTCATGATAGCGGGCGGGTAATACCCGCCGATTGCTGTTGGCAATTCTGCATGTTGCTATCATCAAATCCGGACGTCCAACTTGCAGCCCCTCCCGCCGCAAAAAGTCTCATTTTACGGCGACCAGCCCTCCATCCCCACCTGGAGCTTCTCCAGGGCTTTCTTTTCAATGCGGGATACATAGCGCCCCCGGTATTGTAAACGATGCGGTTTGTGGTTTTGTGTCGGATTTATTCGTTTTCCAGTTCCTTAAAGCAGAATTTGAGGATGATTTGTTTATCGGCTGTCAGCTCCACCCGCTCGATCAGGCTGACCAGCAGTTCCCGATTGGTGGACGCGGTTTCCAGGAACCGTTCCACCAACTTTTTTGCCAGGTCAACCTGTTCCGCCGGGGAATAGTCCGGGCGGTCCAGCTGGCTAAGACGCTGCTCCAGAGCGGCCCGGTCGGCTTTGACTTTGGCGTAGATGCGCTGGAAGTCGGACTCGTCCAGGACGCCGCTCAGTTTATCCATGTACACTTTGTCAAGGTGGGCGGTCAGGCTGTCAATTTTGGCTTTCAGCGAGACAATCTCTTTTTCGTTGTTCGCTTCCGCCAAAGCCTTTGCCACCTCCCGCTTGGCCACTGGCAGCAGTTGGTCTGCCTGAAGATACTGCCAACAGACCTCCTGTACCTTTTCAATCACCGCTTGGGTCACTGTTTGCTCTTTGATGGTGTGGCTGGTACAGACGCCCGCCTTGGTAAAACGCTGGTAGGTTCGGCAGACGAAATACAGCTTATCCTCCCCTGCCGCGTTCTTGCGGTTCAGTACCGCCAGCGGATAGCCGCACTCATGGCAGAAGATCAGTCCCTTGAGCAGAAAATCATAAGTTCGGCTGCGGGTGTGCCTGCGGCTGTTGACCAGCGCCCGCACCTTGTCGAAGGTTTCCCGGTCAATGATAGGTTCGTGGGTGCCCTCTACCACCACCCAGTCCCGGCGGTCCTGCTTGATGCATTTCTTGCTCTTGTAATTGATTTTCCGTGTGCGTCCCTGAACCATGTTTCCGATATAAGTCTCATTTTGCAGCATATCGGAGATTCGCTCGCTGCTCCACAGGCCGGTGTATGGGCCAGGATTGGCAACCGGCAGGCCGGCGTAGGTGGCGGGGGTGGGGACACCCTCCTCATTAAGTTGAGTGGCGATTTTTCGGCAGCTTATGCCGTCCAGAGCCATAGCGAAAATCCGCCGCACCATAGAGGCTGCGTCCTCATCAATGACGATTCTGTTTTTCTCTGTCGGGTGCATTTTGTAGCCATAGACCGGTTTGCCGCCGATAAACAGGCCCTTGCGCTGTTTGTCATGCTTGACGCTGGAAATCTTCTTGGAGATGTCCTTGGCGTACATATCATTCATAATGGCGCGGAAGGGTGTAATGTCGTTGGCGGTGGAGTCTACCCCAGTGTCGATGCCGTCCAGCAAGGAAATATAACGCACACGGTGCTCCGGGAAGTATCGCTCCATGTAGTGGCCGGTCAGAATGTAGTCGCGGCCCAGGCGGCTCAGGTCCTTGGTAATGACCATGTTGACCTTTTTGGCCTCAATGTCTGCAATCATGCGCTGGAAATTTGGCCGGTCAAAGTTAGTTCCGCTCCATCCATCATCAATATAGGTGTCGAAAACGGTCAAACGGTGCTGTTGGACAAATTCATTGAGCAGGGATTGCTGGTTGTTGACGCTTTCAGATGGTCCCTCATTCTCATCCTCCTTTGATAATCTGATGTATAATGCCGCATGGTAATCCATGGGATT
>CATONV010000004.1 GCA_951801655.1 uncultured Oscillospiraceae bacterium
AGGGGAACAGGGGGCGCATGGGCCGGTCGATCAGGCGGCTGGCCAGCACGGCGGGCAGGGAGGGCCGGCCCTCGCGGCGCATGAAGCTGCCGGGAATGCGGCCCACGGCGTAGAGCTTCTCTTCAAATTCCACACTCAGGGGGAAGAAGTCAATGCCGTCCCGGGGGCGGGGGGAGACGGTGACGGCCACCATCACGGTGGTCTCGCCGTACTTCACCAGTGCGCTGGCGCTGGCCAGTTCGGCCACCTTCCCCACTTCAATGGTAAGGGGACGACCGCACAGGTCCATGGTCCAGCTCTTAAATTTCGGGAACTGTTTGTGCTTGATGATAGTTGACATGTCGATTCTCCTTTTCATTGGTATCCCCGGAGATTTGTCTGCCCCTTAGCACTTGAATACGGGAACGATACGCCCATGTTGTCACGCCTCGCCTGTTCGCGACGCTCCCCTTCCCTTCGACTCGGAACACAAACAGCCGGGCCTTTGGCTCTGCTTGGTTTGTATCCCTCTCTCCGGTCCAGGGTCGCTGCTCACCACGGCTCGGACGCTTCGCTGCCATATTCAACTGCTAAAAGACCAGCAAAAACACCGGGGGTATATGCGAACATAGGGCGGTGCGCAAAGACGCGCCGCCCTATGAAACACAATTTTACTTACGGATGCCCAGCTTGGCGATAATAGCGCGGTAACGCTCGATGTCCTTGGCCATCAGGTAGTCCAGCAGCTTGCGGCGCTTACCGATCATCTTATACAGGCCGCGGCGGCTGTGATTGTCGTGGATGTGAACCTTCAGGTGCTCGGTGAGCTCGTTGATGCGGGCGGTGAGAATTGCGATCTGCACCTCGGGGGAACCGGTGTCGGTCTCATGGGTGCGGTTGGCCTCAATAACAGCCGTCTTTTCGTCCTTGCGGATCATGGGAAATTCCACCTTTCAAAATGTTCTGTCCAAAGGCCGGGTAACGGGCGGGTGTGTCCCCGCGCACCTGCGCGGGCCATGTCCCGTAACCAAGCGGCGGACGGCGCATATTGCATGCCCGGATAATATATCATAGTTTTTTCCTGATGTAAAGGGAAAAATCCGGGTTTAGGAAAATTTTTTGCCGAAGTACAGTCCTTCGCCCTAATTCTTTCCCGCCCGGTCCAGTCATCTAGGTATAAAAATCCCTAATGCGGTCTCTTTCTGTGTATATACTTGGAAAAGCAGAACATCTGCGAAACGGAAAACGAGGGGCTTTCAGTCTATGCAGGAAATTGGTATTATGGAGGTTGGCGGCTTTCGGGTTGGCCACTCTCAGGATATGGAGGGGGCCACCGGATGCACGGTGATTCTCTGTGACCGCATGAGTCCCGCCGGTCTGGACGTGCGGGGCGGCGGACCCGCCTCCCGGGAATCACAAATTCTGAATCCCGTCGCCGCCGCCGAGGGGATTAACGCAGTTCTCCTCTCGGGGGGCAGCGCCTTCGGTCTGGATGCAGCCGGCGGCGTTCAGCGGTATCTGGAGGAGAGAGGAATCGGCTTTGACGTGGGAATTACCAAAGTCCCACTGGTCAGCCAGTCCTGCCTATTCGACCTGGGCGTCGGGGACAAAAATCTGCGCCCTGACGCGGCGATGGCCTACGCGGCCTGCGAAAACGCCGCCTATGACCCGCCGGCCCAGGGCAATGTGGGGGCCGGTACCGGCTGTTCCATCGGCAAATACCGGGGCATGGGCCGGGCCATGAAATCTGGCTTTGGTACCTTCGCCCTCCAGGCCGGAGGGCTGAAGGTGGGCGCGCTGGTGGCTGTCAACGCCCTGGGCGATATATACGGCCCGGACGGGAAGCAAATCGCCGGGCTTCTCAACGAAGAGGGCACCGGCCTGTCCTCCACGCTGGAGGAGATGTTCCGGGACACCTCTCCGGCGGAGAATCTCTTTGCCGGCAATACCACCCTTGGCGTGATCGTCACCAACGCCAGACTGGACAAGACCCGCCTTGCCAAGGTGGCGGGCATGACTCATAACGGCTATGCCCGGGCCATCCGGCCCGTCCACACCACCGCCGACGGAGACAGCGTCTACGCTTTGTCTCTGGGCAATTTCCCCGGCGACGTCAATGTAACGGGGGCTATGGCCTCTCTGGCCATGGAGAAGGCGATTGTCAGGGCGGTGCAGTCTGCGGTCTCCGCCTTCGGGCTGCCCGGGTGGAACGAGACGAACTGACCGCTGTCAGTCCTCCTCCCGCCGCCCCCGGTCGGTCGGCCCCACGATGGGCTTAAACTCTGGCTCCGGGTCCATGGGCTCCTTTGTCCCCACACATCGGTTGATGGGAGTCCCCATCAGATGAAATTTTTCCTCATAGTCTGTCATAATCCCGCAGATCCCCGCCCCGTGCAGGTCCCGTGTGACTTCAGACAGCGTGAAGCCCGCCTTCGGGAACTGGAACAGCGACCACTCAAACAGGTCGTGGTTGTCGCTCTTAAAATGTATCTGTCCGCCCTGGCGCACAATCCCCCGGTAGAGGATCAGGAACTGCTCATGGGTCAGCCGCCGCCGGGCGTGCTTCACCCCGGGCCAGGGATCACAGAAGTTGATGTACAGCAAATCAACCTCGTCGGGGGCAAAGTAGTCCCGCAACAAAGCTGCGTCCCCGTCAATAAAAAAGATATTGGTCAGCCCCTTGGCCTGGCACCTCTCCATGGCGACGATCATGGCGTCGGGCACTCTCTCCAGGGCAATGTACAGCACATCGGGATTTTTCTCCGCCGTCTCGGCGGAGAAGCGCCCCTTGCCGCAGCCGATCTCCAGCCGCAGCTCCCGGGCCTCGGGGCGCAGCTCCCGCCAGCGGCCCCGCATTGCCCGTGGATCAGAAATCAGCATCGCCGCACAACGCTCCATCCGTATCGGTAAATTTGGTTTTTTTCGCATTCTCACAGGTTGGTCACCTCTCTGGTTTGATTCAAAAAATATCTTAACATATTCCGCGGAATACTTGCAATCATTTTTGAAATATATTATACTGTAAAGGCCGTCCGATTTGAATGCACCAGAAAATGGAATAACGGGGTGTTGCGCAGTTGGTAGCGCGCCTGCTTTGGGAGCAGGAGGCCCGGGGTTCGAGTCCCCGCACTCCGACCACGTCGGAGCAAAGTCCGCTTTGCTCCGACATTTTTTGTAAAAAATTCCATCTACTCCTCTCCATACACAACATCAACGGGCATAGACAGATTTCTCTGTCCATGCCCGTTCAGTATGCCGTTTCAGTGGCAGCTGCGGCAGTTTCCGCAGTCACCATTGCAGCCGTCGCCCTTACGGGACCTCCGCAATGCGCGGACAGCCAGTATTACCGCAGCGGCCAGCACGGCAATCACAATGACATCTCCCAATACAGGGGCCATAATCAGTCTCTCCTTTCCAATTGGGTTACCTTGCAGCGGCGGCAGCCACGGAAGTCAGCCGGCGGGACTGCCCCTCCCCCTGATAACCCTTGCGCAGCAGCAGGAAGAGAATGCCAGCCAGCAGAATTATCGCTGCGGCGGTGCCGATTCCAAGGGTCGCCTCACCGGTGAACAGGCCGCCAAGCTGGAATACGATCAAGGCCACCACATAGGCGAAGCCGCACATATAGCCAATGGCAAAGGCGGTCCATTTGGCATTATTCATCTCCCGCTTGATGGCGCCCATGGCGGCGAAGCAGGGGGCGCACAGCAGGTTGAAGATCATGAAGCTGTAGGCGGTGATGGCGCCGAAGTCCGCCCCCACCAGGGCCCAGATCTCCTCGCCGTTCTCACTGACCTCACCGGCGAAGTGGTAGAGCGTGGCCATGGTGCCCACAACATTCTCCTTAGCGATCAGGCCGGTGAAGGAGGCCACGGTGGCCTTCCAGGCCATATCGCCCGTCCAGCCCAGGGGATAGAAAATCCAAGCGATGGCATTGCCGATAGCGGCCAGCAGGGAGGAATTGTTGTCCTCCACCGGGCCAAACACGCCGTCAGTAAAGCCGTAGCCCTGGAGGAACCACAGCACGATGGTGGACAGCAGGATCACCGTCCCGGCCCGCTTGATAAAACTCCAGCCCCGTTCCCAAGTGGCCCGCAGGACATTAGAAGCGGAGGGAGCGTGGTAGGCGGGCAGCTCCATAACGAAGGGGGCAGGTTCCCCGGCAAAGGCTTTGAACTTTTTCAGCATGATGCCGGAGATCACCACAGCGGCAATACCGATGAAGAAGGCGGAGACCGCCACCAGAGCGGACCCGCCGAACACCGCGCCCGCAAACAGTCCGATGATGGGCATTTTGGCCCCGCAGGGGATGAAGCCGGTGGTCATGATGGTCATTTTCCGGTCCCGGTCCTGCTCGATGGTCCGGGAGGCCATGATGCCGGGGACGCCGCAGCCGGTGGCCACCAGCATGGGGATGAAGCTCTTGCCGGACAGCCCGAAGCGGCGGAAGACGCGGTCCATGATGAAGGCCACCCGGGCCATGTAACCCACGTCCTCCAGTATGGCCAGCAGCAAAAACAGCACCAGCATCTGAGGCACAAAGCCCAGCACCGCGCCCACACCGGCCACAATGCCGTCCTGAATCAGGCCGTACAGCCAGCCGCTGACGCCCAGGGAGGTGAGGATACTGTCAAAGAAGCCGGGAACCATTTCGCCGAACAGGGTGTCGTTGGCCCAGTCGGTACCCCAGGTGCCGATGGCGATACCCCATGGTTCGGGTTCCGCCGCAAAGGCAGAGCCATCAAACAGCGCCGCCGGGGAGGCGCCCATGGCGATGGAGTAGATTAGGAACATGACCAGCGCAAAGATGGGCAGGGCCAGGATTCGGTTGGTGACGATCTGGTCAATCTTATCAGAGACGGAAAGGCTTCCCTTAGCAGCCTTCTTCCGCACCGCCTTGGACACCACGCCGCTGATGTAAGAGTACCGCTGGTTGGTGATGATGCTTTCGGCGTCATCGTCCAGTTCTGTTTCGCAGTCGGAAATATGCTGCTCCAGATGGGCTTTCAGGTCGGCGGAGAGTCTCAGTTCCTCCATGACCTTTTGATCCCGCTCAAAAATCTTAATGGAGTACCAGCGAAGATACCCGTCCGCCACTTTGCCTTGGATGGATTCCTCAATGTGGGCCAGGGCGTGTTCCACGCTGCCCGTGAACACGTGGGGCGGCTCCCCGGTCTGTTTCCTTTGGGCCAGAGTCACAGCCTTTTCTGCGGCGGCCATGCCGCCCTCACCCTTAAGGGCGCTCATCTCCACCACCTCGCAGCCCAGGGTGGTCCCCAGCTTGGCCAGGTCGATGGTATCGCCGTTTTTCCGCACCAGGTCGATCATGTTCACCGCCACCACCACAGGCAGACCCAGCTCGATAAACTGAGTGGTAAGGTAGAGGTTTCTCTCAATATTGGTGCCGTCCACGATATTCAGGATGGCGTCCGGCTTTTCGTTCACCAGATAACTGCGGGCCACCACTTCCTCCAGGGTGTAGGGGGACATGGAATAGATGCCGGGCAGGTCCTGAATGACCACCTCCTTATGGCCTTTCAGCTTGCCCTCTTTTTTCTCCACGGTAACACCGGGCCAGTTGCCCACATACTGGCTGGAGCCGGTGAGGGCGTTGAACAGGGTGGTTTTGCCGCAGTTGGGGTTGCCCGCCAGGGCAATTTTGATGTCCATTTGATTCTCTCCTTTCAGGTGTTAGCTATAGCTAACTTATGGTGCAAATAACAACGGCCTTCCGCCGCGTTCGTTTACTGGACTTCGATCATTTCCGCGTCGCCCTTACGGACAGACAGCTCATAGCCCCGGACATTCAGCTCCATGGGGTCCCCCAGGGGGGCCACCTTGCGTACGAAAATCTCCACGCCTTTGGTGATGCCCATATCCATGATCCGGCGCTTCACCGGACCTTCTCCGTGGAGTCTGGCCACAGTGGCAGACTCTCCTACCTTGACATCCTTTAATGTTCTCATGCTGCTCTCCTCCTTATATTAAAATACGGCTCGCCATTGTCCTGTCCAGCGCGATTCGACTGTCCTTCACCTGTACGATCAGGTTTCCCGCAATTTCGCTGATTACAGTTACCTCGCTGTCCACCACAAAGCCCAGCTCCGCCAGATGCTGCCGCACCTCGTCCTTGCCTGAGATTTTGCGGACGGTCGCCGTTTCGCCCGCCTTTGCCATTGTCAGCGGCATTCCGTTTTCGCCTCCCTTTTTATTCAGTTAGTCTTTTCCAACTGTTGTTCGGGTCAAGTTTACTATAACTAACCCTGCATGTCAAGCCCCTTGGAGAAAGATTTTCCCTTTTAGTTAGAATATACTAACCCTCATAGAAACAGACGCTCCCGACGCAAAATCTTATCCAAATCCCTAAGTCTGCCCCGGCCATCTCAGCGGTCCGGAGTCGAGAGGCACAGGACCGCCGCCGATTTTACACAGATTTTACATAACCCTGATAACAAATTTTACATCCACTGGTTACAATAAGAATGCATTAAACTATGTGGAAGGATTTTGATTCCATGGATATTTTTGACGTACTCTCCCTGATCGGCGGACTGAGTCTGTTTCTGTTCGGCATGAGTCTTATGGGACAAGCCCTTGAACGGCGGGCGGGGGGACAACTTCGCGCCCTGCTGGAGAAGCTGACCACCGGCAAGCTGGCCGGACTTTTGACGGGTCTGGGAGTTACTGCGGTAATCCAAAGCTCCTCCGCAACAACGGTGATGGTGGTAGGTTTTGTCAATTCCGGCCTCATGACCTTGAAACAGGCCATCAACATCATCATGGGCGCCAACATCGGCACCACCGTTACAGCCTGGATTTTGAGTCTTGCGGGCATCGAAAGTGAAAACCTGTTTATCAGACTTCTAAAGCCCTCCTCCTTTACGCCGGTGTTGTCTCTGATTGGCATCATCTACTATATGTTCTTCAAAAATGCAAAAAAGAAGGACACCGGCATGATCCTGCTGGGATTTGCCACCCTGATGTTCGGCATGGAGACGATGTCCGGCGCGGTATCCGGCCTGAGTGACATCCCGGCTTTTCAGCAGATGTTCATTCTGTTCAAAAATCCGGTGCTGGGCGTGCTGGCTGGGGCAATCCTCACCGCGGTAATCCAGTCCAGTTCCGCCTCCGTTGGCATCCTCCAGGCGCTGGCCGTCACCGGACAGGTCTCCTACGGCGCGGCCATCCCCATCATCATGGGCCAGAATATCGGTACCTGCGTAACCGCCATGATCTCCTCCGTAGGGGCCAATAAAAACGCCAAGCGGGCCGCGCTGGTTCACCTCTCCTTTAATATAATCGGCACGGTGGTCTGGCTGATCGTGTTCTGCCTGCTGCGGGTCCTGTATTACCCTGCGTTTTTAAACGAGTCGGCCTCTCTGATGGGGATTGCCGTGGCGCACTCGATCTTCAACCTCCTGTGTACCATTTTGATGCTGCCGCTGTCCGGTTTTCTGGAGAGGCTTGTCACCGTCCTTGTGCCTGACGCCAAGCAGCCGGAGGCGTTTGAGGAGCTGGACGAGAGGCTGTTCGCCACGCCGTCCATCGCTCTGGACCGGTGCCATATGGTTGCCGCCGACATGGCCGAAAGCGCCGTAACCTCGCTGAACGAGGCGCTGAGCTGCCTGCAGGGGTTCTCCCCGGAGCTTGCGGCGTCCATCCGGGAGAAAGAAAACAAAACCGACCACTATGAGGACATTTTGGGCACTTACCTTGTCAATCTCAGCACGCGGCAGATCAGCGAGGCAGATAGCCGGGAAGCGGCCAAGCTGCTGAAAATGATCGGCGACTTTGAGAGGATCGCGGATCACGCGGTCAACCTTCTGGAATCCGCGGAGGAATTGCAGGACAAGCGGCTGCGTCTCACCCAGGCCGCTTCCAAGGAGCTTGCCACAATTTCCGCAGCAGTCAGCGATATTTTGGAGTTGTCCCTCTCGGCCTTTCTCAAAAATGATCTGACTACCGCCGCTATGGTGGAGCCGCTGGAACAGGTGATAGACCAGCTGAAGGAGCAGCTGCGTACCCGGCATATCCTCCGCCTGCAGAAGGGGGACTGCACCATTGACGCCGGCTTTGCCTGGCTTGATCTGCTGACCAATCTGGAGCGCACGGCGGACCACTGCTCCAATATTGCAGGGTGTGTGATAGACGCCGCCCACGACACTATGAATCTGCACCAGTCGCTGCGCGAGGTCCGCAGTGACAGCGAGGAATTTTGGGCGTATTACAAGGAATATACCCACAAGTACTCTCTCACCTGAACTAATACGATGCTTTAAAAGCCGATCTCCTCTGCCGCCGTCCCCTTTGGCGTAAGCACTCCGGAGAGACGAGGTAACAATATGAGTCAAAAAATTTTTCGTTCCACACTGACCATAGCGGCAGCGGTGCTGCTGGCCTCCCTTGTGATCATACTGGGCTGCCTGTATGAGTATTTCGGCATGGTGCAGGCCAATCAGCTCAAGGATGAGCTGCGGCTGGCGGCCTACGCGGTGGAAGAAAGCGGCCATCGCTATCTGGAGAGGCTGACCGCCCGCGATTACCGCTACACCTGGGCGCCGAAGTACCGGCTGACTTGGATTGCCTCGGATGGGACCGTGCTTTTTGACACGGATGAGTCCGCAGAACAGATGGAAAACCACGCAAACCGCTCAGAGGTGCGGGAGGCCTTCGCCTCGGGCGAGAGTAACAGCGTGCGCTATTCCGACACATGGGCAGAACGGACCCTGTACTGCGCCAAGGCCCTGAACGACGGGACTGTGCTGCGCATCTCCGTGCGTCAAGTGACCGTATTGGCGCTGGTGCTTACCATTCTCCAGCCCATTTTGCTGGTGGGCATCTTTGCTGTTATCCTCTCCGCCGTGCTGGCCAACCAGATGGCCAAACGAATCGTTCAGCCCCTTAACCGCCTGGACCTGGAGCATCCGCTGGAAAACCACGCCTACGAGGAACTCTCTCCGCTGCTGCAGCGCATCAAGCAGCAGCGCAGCCAAATCAACTCTCAGCTGCGCGAGCTGCGCACCAGAAGCGACAAATTTGAGCAGATCACCCGGAGTATGAACGAGGGGCTGGTGGTGCTGGACCAGAAGGGGCTGATCCTAAGTATCAATCCGGCGGCGCAGAAGGTCTTCGGCGCGGACTGTTCCTGCATTCGGCATGATTTTTTATCGGTGGAGAGCAGTCATGAAATGCGTCAGGCGATTTTGGCCGCCCTGGAGGGCGGGCACAGCAAGATCAGGGCGGAGAAAAACGGCCGTGAAATACAGTTTGACATCAGCCGTATTGATTCAGAGGGCACCGTGATCGGAACCGTGCTGCTGGCTTTCGACGTAACGGAACAGGCGTTTGCCGAGAGCAACCGCCGGGAATTCACTGCAAACGTGTCCCACGAATTGAAAACGCCCCTTCAGTCCATCACCGGCAGCGCCGAGCTGCTGGAAAACGGTCTTGTCAAACAGGAGGATGTTCCCCAGTTTATCAGTCTGATCCGTACGGAAGCCGCACGTCTGGTTGCATTGGTAGAAGATATCATTCATCTCTCCCAGCTGGACGAGGGCGCCGCCCCGGCGCAGGAGACGGTGGATCTTTTCAAAACGGCGTCGGACGTGGCCAATGTTCTGCGCGACAGCGCCGCAGAAAAGGCCGTCCGTATCTCCGTCACCGGGGAGTCCGTTCAACTGGATGGCGTACCCGGTTTTCTGCATGAAATGATTTATAACCTCTGCGACAACGCCATCAAGTACAATGTAGAAAACGGCTGTGTGGAGATCAGCGTCTTCAAGGGAGAACAGGGGGCAGTTATTACCGTAAAGGACACGGGAATCGGCATCCCGGCGGAGTATCAGTCCAGGGTGTTCGAGAGATTTTTCCGGGTGGACAAAAGCCGCTCCAAGGCCTCCGGCGGAACCGGCTTGGGCCTGTCCATCGTCAAGCACATTGTGCAGTACCACCATGGGACAATCGACCTGCAAAGCGAGGTCGGGAAAGGGACCTCTATTTCCGTTACTCTCCCTGCAGCGTGTTTTTGATAGAAGTGCGGCAAAGGGCGGACCGGCAGGTCCGCCCTTTGCTAATCCGCGTCGAATACCGTCTCTCTCAAATCCAGTTCCTGGCCGCACCGGTTGTCAATGTCGGTGCCGTTGCCAGTAAAGCGGGTTCCGGGGAAGGCCAGGATGGCATCGCCACTGACATTCTCCAGCAGAACGGCGGTTTCATTTCCCTGAAAAATATCGTTATGGTAGAAGTTGTCAGATACTATGGGTGTGTCCTGAGCGTTAAAGCACATCCCCACCGTGTTATCCACAAAAGCGGTTTCATCGGCATTGATCCAGGCATGATCCTCGGCCAAAAAGCCGGTCTTCCAGCCGGATACCCGGCAGCCGATCAGATGAAGCCGGGAGGTGCCCAAGGCCCGTACTCCCGTATCCTGTCCGCTGCCAAGGAAGTGTATGTCGTGAAATTCCCGCACACCGCGGGGGGAGGTGATTTGGGTGGAACCAGTGAAGGTGGTGCGCTGCCCGTCGGGACCCACGCTGCCATAGAGGTTGATGCACCGATCCTTCATGACGAGTCCGCCCTCATAGGTAACGGCGGGGAGGTAGAGATAGATCTGGTCGTATTCGTCAGAGGAGGCAGTGATCCGGTCCACCAGAGTCTGGAGCTCTTCCATCGTCTCCATAGGTTCGTCCTGGGCTGTGTAGCGGAAGACATTGATGCTGGTATACCTCTCCTTCTGGGTCAGGCGGAGGGTATCACCGTTTTTCATGGTAACAGTGTAGACCAGCTCCGCCTCGTAGTCCCCTGGCGCCACAAGCTGAAAGTCCACAAAGGTCACAGCGGCGGCGCCGGGGTAGTAATCGCTGGGCTGGGGCTCTGTGCAGGTGACAGACACGTACTGTTCGGCGCTGTTGATCTGGGCGCTGACAGAGGCCATATCCTGCAGAAAAGTCTCCGTGACGGGCACGCCGCTGTCCGGGTCAAGGACATACAAGGGAACAGGATCGCGATAGGAGTCGTTCAGAACCGCGTGGTAGTGATTCTCAGGCTTGGGGACTGGAGGGTCCGTCCGGGAGAGGCAGAGGCGGTAGGTTCCGGTGCGGCCGGTGTAAAGCAGCTCGCCGGTGTCGCTCTCATAGGTCTTGGGCCGTGTCTGAATCCAGACCGTCAAGGCCAGAAGCAGACCCGCCGCGAGGAGGATCAAGAGGGCGCTGGTCAGCGCCCTCCGCGGCATATGCCGCGGAGGGGATATCTCTTTTCTCTCTTTAACACTCTGCGTACAGAAGGGACAGAAGGAGGCCTCCGCCGGCAGCCTGGACCCGCAGTGGGGGCAGTTTTTCCAAACTTCCATCACAGCACCTCCATCAAACGGAGAACATCCTTGTACCGCTTGGCCGGGTTGACCCGGGTACATCGCTGAATCACCCCGCCCATGCGACCCTCGGCCAGCTTTTGGGAGGGGTGCTCTCCGGTGAGCATCACGTTCATCAGCACCCCCAGGGAGTAGATGTCCGTCCGGGTGTCCGACTGGCCCAGGCCGTACTGCTCCGGGGCGGCAAAGCCGGTAGTGCCCAGAATCTGGGTGTCTGTCTCCGCCTGGGGCTTGTGGAGACGGGCGGCGTCAAAATCGATGAGAACTGCGTCGTCCCCGCGGAGAATGACGTTCTCCGGCTTGATGTCCCGGTGGATGGCGGCCATGGAGTGGAGAACCCACAGTCCCTGACACAGCTGCTTGATGATCTTCCTCGTCTCCTGGGGAGTGAACAGCGCCCCCTCCAGAAGAAAACCCAGGGTGTCCCCCTGGATAAACTCCTCGATGACAAGATTTTCTCCGTCTTGTTCTGCCATTTCATAGATCAAGGGCAGGTGGCGGCAGGAGCAGTCCAGCAGCCGGTGGTAGACCTCCCCGTTTCCCTGGAAGCGGCGAAGGATGAACTGCTTTCCCGAGCCCCGGTGGCGGATGAGGCATACATTGCCCCGGGGGCTCTCCTTCAATAGCCGGATCTCCTCAAATTCCCGTTTCAGTTGTTCTGACAGCCAGAAGTAGATAGCGACCACCCCCCACAAAAATTCAAACTCTATGCAGCCAGCATATTGTTTCTGGCAAAAAAGTTCGATACAATGGTAATCACATTATATCGCTTTCTTTTTAAAAAGTAAAGGGGAGGAGAACATATGAGGAAGAAATCCACTGACGATTTGAGTCAGGAGCTGATGGAGCAGCCCAATCTGGACCAGTATATCACCGAAAACGAGGAATATTTTTCAGATACGGACATCTCTGCATTTTTAACGGATCTCTATGACAAATGCAGCCTCTCCAAAGCGGAACTGGCCCGCCGGGCGGGGATGAGCGAGGTCTATCTCCATCAGGTTTTCTCCGGGCGGCGCAGGCCCTCCCGGGACCGGCTGCTGTGCCTGTGCATCGGGCTGGAGTCTGAGCTGGAGGAGGCCCAGCTGCTGCTGAAGAGGATGGGCTACGCCCCCCTCTACCCCAGACTCAAGCGGGACGCCATCATCAGCCACGGTCTGCTCCACTATACGCCCCTGGGGGAAATCAACAACAAGCTGTTTTCTGAGAACGAAAAGACCCTATTTTGATAAGGCCGCTGGCCGGCGAAGGACAGCGGCGGACTGTATGTCACCGGCTTTGACCTGTCCGGGCTGACCATAGAAGGCGGAGCAGATGTCTGTGCCCTTTGTACCGGAGCCCCCGCCGGGCTCTATCTTTCTTTTGCCCATATGGAGAATTGCAGAAGATTGAATTTTTCCCGTTTTTCCAGTAAAATGTAGTATGGGGTAATTTCAAAAACATTGGGAGGATATCGATATGGCAAAAGAGACTTCAACCGCTCAGATTGGGTTTGAGAAGCAAATCTGGGACGCCGCCTGTGTGCTGCGAGGAAACATGGACGCTTCCGAATACAAGACAGTAGTTCTGGGCCTAATTTTTTTAAAGTACATCTCAGACCGCTTTGAGGAGAAGCACCAGGCCCTGTTGGAAGAGGGCGAGGGCTTTGAGGAGGACGTAGACGAGTACACCTCCGAGGGCATCTTCTTTGTCCCTGCCAACGCCCGATGGAATATCATTGCCAAGGCGGCCCATACCCAGTCCATCGGAATTGCCATTGACGATGCCATGCGGAGTCTTGAAAAGGAAAACCCGCGTCTGAAGGACATCCTCCCCAAGAACTTCGCCCGGCCTGAACTGGACAAGCGGCGGCTGGGGGATGTGGTGGACCTGTTCACCAACATTCAGATGATCGAGAACGGCAGCGAGAAGGACATTCTGGGCCGAACCTATGAATACTGCCTGTCCAAGTTTGCCGAGCAGGAGGGCAAGCTGGCCGGGGAGTTCTACACGCCGTCCTGCGTGGTGCGCACGCTGGTGGCGGTTCTCCAGCCCTACCATGGCCGTGTCTACGACCCCTGCTGCGGCAGCGGCGGCATGTTTGTCCAGTCGGCCCGGTTTGTGGAGAGTCACACCGGGAACATCAACGACATCTCCGTCTACGGCCAGGACTCCAACCCCACCACCTGGAAAATGGCCCAGATGAACCTGGCGATCCGGGGCATCGACGCCGACTTGGGCCGCTTCAATGCCGACACCTTCTTCAACGACTGCCACCCCACCCTGCGGGCCGACTTCGTCATGGCCAATCCCCCCTTTAACCTCTCCGACTGGGGGGCAGACAAGCTGGGGGACGACCCCCGCTGGCAGTACGGCCTGCCTCCGGCGGGCAACGCCAACTTCGCCTGGCTCCAGCACATGATTTACCATCTGGCCCCCGGCGGGCGGATCGGCATGGTGCTGGCCAACGGCTCCCTGTCCTCCCAGTCCGGAGGTGAGGGGAAGATTCGGGAAAACATCATCCGGGCCGACCTGGTGGACTGCATCGTCGCCATGCCCACCCAGCTGTTCTATACCACTCAGATCCCGGTCTCCCTGTGGTTCCTCTCCAAGGACAAAAAGCAGAAGGGCAAGACGCTGTTTATTGACGCCCGGAAAATGGGAACTATGGTCTCCCGCAAGCTGCGGGAGCTGGCCGGGGCGGACATCCAAAAAATCGCGGACACCTACAACGCCTTTGCCGACGGGTCGCTGGAGGATGTGAAGGGCTTCTGCGCCGTGGTGAATACGGAGGAGATCGCCCGGCAGGACTACATCCTCACCCCGGGACGGTATGTGGGCATCGAGGAGCAGGAGGACGACGGCGAGCCCTTTGAGGAGAAAATGGGGCGGCTGACGGCGGAGCTGTCGGGGCTGTTTGCCAGGTCCCACGAGCTGGAGAAGGAAATTCGGGAGCGGCTGGGGGAGATTGGGTATGAGATATGAAGTCATTCCCTTCGGAAATTTACTGAAAGAGCCTATTCGTAATGGGCTTACAAAGCCAAAAGCAATTAGAGGACAAGGTGCAAAAATGATTGCCATGGGAGAAATTTTTGCGAATTCACGAATTGGCTCTATCAATATGGATAGGGTTCCCGTAACTGATAAAGAGCTTAATAATTGTGGCATAGAAGTAGGTGATTTGCTTTTTGCAAGGCAATCATTAGTATTGGAAGGCGCAGGGAAGTGTAGTATTATAACAGTAGTGGATGAGCCAACTGTGTTTGAGTCACATTTGATAAGGGTAAGAATAGATACATCAAAAGCAAATCCATACTTCTTATATTATTATTTTAATTCCCATCATGGAAAGGAAAATATTAAAACTATTGTGGAGCAGGTTGCGGCGGCAGGAATTAGAGGCAGCGACTTGATAAGACTAAATGTACCTTGCCCTACTTTGGAGGAGCAAAATCATATAGCAGAAATTCTTAATAGATTTGATGATAAAATCGAACTGAACCAGCGGATCAACAAGAATTTGGAGCGGCAGGCGGAGGCAATTTTTGCAGAGCATTTCTTGAATAATTCAGATATTCCCGATGGATGGAGAACAGGAAATCTCCTTGAAATCGCAGACTATTTGAATGGATTAGCAATGCAAAAGTATCGCCCAAAAGATGGAGAAGTTGGTTTGCCTGTTCTGAAAATCAAGGAGCTCAGACAAGGGGTGTGCGATGATAGCAGTGAGTTGTGCTCACCGAGTATCAAATCAGAATATATCATCCATGACGGCGATGTTATTTTTTCATGGTCGGGAAGTCTGCTTGTTGATCTCTGGTGCGGCGGGATTTGCGGCTTGAATCAGCATCTTTTCAAAGTTATATCGAAAAATTTCGACAAGTGGTTTTATTATAGCTGGACTTTGCACCACCTTAAACGCTTTATCGCTATTGCCGCCGATAAAGCGACAACAATGGGCCATATCAAGCGGGAAGAATTGGCAAAGGCTGAGGTACTGATTCCGTCGAAATCCGATTATGACAGAATTGGGACAGTTATGGGGCCAATATATGACCTTATAATTGCAAATAGGCTAGAGAATCGAAAATTGGCAGAAGTTAGGGATAGGTTGTTGCCGAAACTTATGGCTGGGGAGATTGATTTGCCGGGGGATTGATAATTTGGAAACAGAAGAAATTATTGTGGCAATTCAAGAAGCCGCAAAGACAATAGCGACACCAAATTGGGCCGATATTTTATCAGTAATAGTCGCATTAGGTGCAGTTGTCGTTGCAGTTATTATTGCGTTTAAACAAAATAAAATAGCAAAACAGCAAAATGAGCTTGTAAAACAACAGAATGTATTTGCTGAACAGCAAAACCAGATCGTGAAACAACAGAATGAACTGGCAAAGCAACAAAATAAAATTGCAGAGAAACAGGCAGAAATTGCAAACCAGCAGAATAAAATTGCGTTATTCGGCAAAAGAGTACAAGTTTATACTGAGATAGTAAAAATATATAACGTTGTCGAAATTTTAAATTTGACAAATATAAGTTCCTATCCTGCGAGAATGATTTTTAAATTTATACAGGAGCAAATGGAATACGAAATTTCAACAGATTTACTTACTAATTTATCTATGTATCATCGTACAATAACAATTCTCAAGCAAGCACCATTCTTTTTCCCACAAATACCAATACATGATGTTAACAATTTTGGGTTTAATTTTAGTAGTTTGTTTTTTAATCTTAATACAGAATTAATTAATAACCCGGATATCACGATGGAACAATTTGAAAATGAAGCAAGACAAAATTTTATTGCATCTGCTGAATCATTTTGTACAAAATATTTGCTATATATTGTAGAATGTTTAAAATTACAGAGGTAATTCAATCATGTCCTACACTGAATCAAATTACGAATCCGCCGTCATCGAGCTTTTCGTCCAAATGGGCTACACCCACGTCTATGCCCCCGACCTGAACCGGGCGGACTGCACCAGTCCTGTGCTGGATGCGGTGCTTCTGGACAGCCTGGTGCGCCTGAACAGGGACCTGCCCCCGGAGGCTATCCAGGAGGCCATGGCGAAACTGAAAGATTTTGACAGCGGCAGTCTGGTGCAGAAGAACCGGATTTTCACAGGGTATCTCCAAAACGGCATAGAGGTGAAGTATTTCGCCCAGGGGGAGGAGCTCTCCGCTCTGGTGCGCCTGGTGGACTACCAGCGCCCGGACAACAACGCCTTCTATGTGGTGAACCAGTATACATACGTGGAAAACGGCAACACCCGCCGCCCGGACGTGATTTTGTTCCTCAACGGTCTGCCCCTTGTGGTGATGGAGCTGAAAAGCCCCTCCCAGGAGGACGCGGGGGTGGAGAACGCCTATCACCAGCTTCGCAACTACATGCAGGACATCCCCTCCCTGTTCATTTACAACGCCATCTGCGTCATCAGCGACCTGTCCGCCAGCCGGGCGGGCACCATTACCTCCGGCCTGGACCGATTCATGGAGTGGAAGACGAAGGACGGACGCTATGAGAACACCGCCTACGCCCAGTTTGACACCTTCTACGAGGGCATGTTCCGGCGGGAGAGGCTACTGGACATTTTGAAGAATTTCATCCTGTTTTCCGGCGACACCCAGAAGCCTGTCAAAATTCTGGCTGGGTATCACCAGTACTTCGCCGTCCGAAAGGCGGTGGACAAGGCGGTGACCGCCACCGCCACCGACGGCAAAGGCGGCGTCTTCTGGCACACCCAGGGCAGCGGCAAGTCGTTGTCCATGGTCTTCTACACCCATCTTTTGCAGGAGCCGCTGGACAGTCCCACCATCGTGGTCATGACCGACCGCATCGACCTGGATGACCAGCTCTATACTCAGTTTGCCAGGTGTGCTGAGTTCCTCCGTCAGACACCGGTTCAGGCGGAGAGCAAGGAGCATCTAAAATCTCTGCTGGAGGGCCGGGCGGCCAACGGGATCATCTTCACCACCATGTTCAAGTTTGAGAGGGGGGAGACCGCCCTGTCCACCCGGCGGAACATCGTGGTCATGGCGGACGAGGCCCACCGGGGGCAGTACGGCTTTGACGAAAAAGTGGTCTACAGCGAGAACGGCCAGGGGGAGCAGGAGGCCCATGTGGTGGTAGGCAACGCCCGGATCATCCGGGATGCACTGCCCAACGCCACCTTTATCGGCTTCACCGGCACACCGGTGTCCGCCAAAGACCGGAACACCCGGGAGGTGTTCGGGGACTATATCGACATCTACGACATGACCCAGGCGGTGGAGGACGGCGCCACCCGGCCGGTGTACTACGAAAGCCGAGTCATCCACTTGAAGCTGGACCAGAACACCTTAAATCTCATCGACGCTACTTACGATGTTCTGGAGAAGCAGTCCAACGCCGAAACCGTCGAGAAGAGCAAAAAGATGCTGGGGCAGATGGAGAGCGTCCTGGGGGCGGGCTCTACCATCCAGTCCCTGTGTGAGGACGTTATTGGTCATTATGAGAACTACCGGGCCAGCCTGCTCACGGGAAAGGCCATGATCGTGGCCTACTCCCGGCCCATCGCCATGAAAATTTACCGGAAGCTGCTGGAGCTGCGGCCCGGCTGGACGGAGAAAATCGGGGTTGTCATGACCAGCGGCAACAACGACCCGGAGGAATGGAACGAAATCATTGGCACGAAGAGACATAAGGAGGAGCTGGCCCGAAAATTCAAGGACAACAGTGACCCCATGAAGATCGCCATTGTGGTGGATATGTGGCTGACGGGATTTGACGTGCCCTCCCTGGCCACCATGTACGTCTATAAGCCCATGCACGGCTACAATCTGATGCAGGCCATCGCCCGGGTCAACCGGGTGTTTCAGGACAAGGAAGGCGGCCTGATTGTCGATTATGTAGGCATCGCCTCTGCCCTGAAGGCCGCCATGAACGAGTACACCGAGAGGGACCGGGGCAACTACGGCGATATGAATATCGCCCAGACCGCCTACCCCAAATTTCAGGAGAAGCTCCAGGTCTGTAAAGACCTGATGCACGGCTTTGACTTCAGCGGATTTACCATAGGCAGTCCTCTGGAGATGGCAAGGGCAATTTCCGGCGGTGTCAACTTTGTTTTGGACGCGGCCGCGCCTGACCGCAAAGAGCTGTTCGCAAAGGAGTCTCTGCTGCTCAAGCAGGCCCACTCCCTCTGCTCCAGCCTGACCACCGCACAGGAGAGGCACGACGCCGCCTACTATGAGGCGGTTCGTTCCGCTGTGGTCAAACTGACAGTGGGTGGAACCGGAGGCAAAGTGCTGTCCTTGCAGGAGATTAACGCGCAGATCAACAACCTGCTGAAAGCCAGCATTCAGAGTGAGGGCGTCATCAATCTGTTTGACAGCAAGCGTGTGGGAGAGAAGTTCAATCTATTTGACCCGGACGTGCTGGAAGAGATTGGGAAGATGAAGGAGAAAAACATCGCTGTGGAGATCCTCCGCAAGCTGATGGCGGAACAAGTGTCCGTCTTCCAGCGGACAAATGTGGTACAGTCACGGAAGTTCTCCGAGAAGATCGCCCGGCTGATGAATTCGTATTATAATGGCCTGATTACCAACGAGGAGGTCATCAAGGAGCTGCTGGACACCGCGGCCCAGATTGCGGCGCTGCATCAGCAGGGTGAGGCGCTGGGTCTGTCTCCGGAGGAGATGGCATTCTATGACGCGCTGACCAAGCCGGAGGCCATCCGAGATTTTTACAAAAATCACCAGTTGGTGGCCATGACCCGGGAATTGACAGAGATGCTCCGCAAAAACCGAACCATCGACTGGCAGAGAAAAGAAACTGCCCGAGCCGGAATGAGGAAGATGGTCAAGCGGCTGCTGAGAAAATATGACTATCCGCCCGAGGGCGTGGAGGACGCCATTAACACGGTGATCAGTCAATGCGAGACGTGGACAGACCATGGGATATTATGAATCAAGGCAGATTCCGTCTCAGAATGACTTGCGCGCGGGACCACGCCGCAGACCTGACCTGAACGCAATGCTGGCCGGCGTGGCCACCGGCGCGGTAAAAGAGTAAATTTATGTCCCCGCCCCAAATTGGTACTGCGATAAGAAAACTTCTGTAGGGGCGGCTATCAGCCGCCCCTACATATTCTGACAGCAGCGCCGCAAAATGGGCGGGGACTGTTCAAAGGAGAGTTGTCTATGCAGGCCAATCTCAACTGGCTGACCAACCCCCAAATTTTCCAGGTAAACCGCCTGGACGCCCACTCCGACCATGTGTGCTATGCCTCCCCGGAGGAGGCGGCCCGGGGGGAGACCTCTCTGCGGCAGTCCCTGGACGGGATGTGGCGCTTCGGCTGGAGTCAACGCCCGGCCGACCGCCCGGCGGACTTCTGGCAGGAGGGCTTTGACGACAGCCGCTTTGGGACCATCCGGGTCCCGGGGCACATGGAGACTCAGGGATATGGGCAGATCCAGTATATCAACACCCTCTACCCCTGGGACGGCCACGCCGAGGTCCGCCCTCCGGAGATCGACTGGGAGGACTGCCCCGTGGGCAGCTATGTGCGTACCTTTGACCTGGACGCCAGCCTGCTGGGGAAAGTGGTCTGCATCAGCTTCCAGGGGGCGGAGCAGGCCATCTATGTCTGGCTCAACGGCCATTTTGTGGGCTACGCCGAGGACAGCTTCACCCCCTCCGACTTCGATCTGACCCCCTACGTCCGGGAGAAGGGCAACCGGCTGTGCGTAGAGGTTTACAAACACTCCAGCGCCGCCTGGATCGAGGATCAGGACTTCTTCCGGTTTTCCGGCATCTTTCGTTCCGTTTTCCTCTACGCCAAGCCGGCGGCCCACCTGGCCGACCTGTGGCTCCAGGCCGTGCTGGAGGAGGACAACACCACCGGCGTCCTGTCCGTCCGTCTGCTGCTGGAGGGGGAGGGAACGGTCCGCATGAGGCTGACTCACCCCGGCCAGGGGACGCTGTTTGACGGACTTCTGGACCTGGCGGCGGAGGGAAACTACCTGCGCAGTCAGCCCTTCCGCTTTGAGAATGTTCTCCCCTGGGCCCACGACCACCCGGAGCTGTACCGGGCAACCTTGACTGTTTCCGCCCTGAACGGGACCGTCACGGAGGTGGTCCCCTACGAGATCGGCTTCCGCCGGTTCGAGTTGAAGGACGGCGTTATGCTCCTCAATGGAGAGCGGCTGATTCTCAACGGCGTCAACCGCCACGAGTGGAACCCGGAAACCGGCCGGGCCATCGGTCCGGCGGACATGACCGCCGCCATGGAGACCTTCCGGCGCAACAACATCAACGCCGTGCGCACCTGCCACTACCCCAACCAAACCCGCTGGTATCACCTGTGTGACCAGAACGGCATCTATATGATGGACGAGGCCAACCTGGAGAGTCACGGCTCCTGGCAGAAGCTGGGGCGGGTGGAGCCCTCCTGGAATGTGCCGGGCAGTCTGCCCGAATGGCGGGACTGCGTGGTGGACCGGGCAAAGTCCATGTTTGAACGGGACAAGAACCATGCGTCCATCCTCTTTTGGTCCTGCGGCAACGAGTCCTACGCCGGGGAGGACATTCTGGCCATGGCGGACTTCTTTCGGAAAGCTGACCCCAGCCGGCTGGTCCACTACGAGGGGGTGTTCCACTGCCGGGCGTTTGACCGCATCTCCGACGTGGAAAGCCGCATGTACGCCCCGCCGGAGGAGGTCCGGGCCTATCTGGAGAACAGCCCCAAGAAGCCCTTTATCCTGTGCGAATACATGCACGACATGGGCAACTCTTTGGGCGGCATGGAGAGCTACATCCGCCTTGGAGAGGAGTTCCCCCAGTATCAGGGCGGCTTTATCTGGGACTACATGGACCAGGCCCTGTGGCGCACCGACTGCAATGGCCGCCGGGTGCTGGGCTACGGCGGGGACTTCGGCGAGAGGCAAACCGACTACGCCTTCAGCGGTAACGGCATCGTTTTTGCCGATGGGACAGAAAAACCGGCCATGCAGGAGGTGCGGTACTGGTACTCCACTCCCGAAGAGAGGGCGGCTCATGACGCTGCCAACGAGCGGGCGAAAAGAGAGTCGCCCCTTCCCACGCCGAGAGCGAAAAAATTCCCTCTCCGCGTCACCCACGGGGACGGGGCCCTGGGGGTGCGGGGAGAGGGCTTTGAAATTCTGTTCTCCTATCCGGAGGGCGGACCGGCGTCGTTGGTCTCCGAGGGGCGGGAATGGCTGTGGCGGGCGCCCCGCCCGGCCTACTGGCGGGCCCCCACGGAAAATGACCTGGGCAACGGCTTTGCGCTGAAAAGCTCCGTCTGGGCGGCGGCGGACAGCTGGCAGAAGTGTGAAAACATCGAAATTCTGGAGGAGAGTCCGGAGCGGGTCTCCATCCGCTTCACTTACACGGCTCCTGCCATGCCGGGGCTGAAAACCGACGTGACCTACACCGTGGAGGACTCCGGCTGTGTGACAGCTGCCGTCCATTACCACGGCGGGGCCGGTCGGCCCGGACTGCCCTTGCTGGGCCTGCGCTTCGCCACCCCTGAGCCGGTGGAGGAGGTGGAGTGGCTGGGCCTGTCCGGCGAGACCTACCCCGACCGGAAGAAGGGCGGCGTCTTCGGCTGGCACCGGGAGGTCCCCCACGTCTCCGCCTACCTGGTCCCCCAGGAGTGCGGCTGTCACGTGGACACCCGGGCGGCAGTGCTGCGGAACGGGCTCTCCCGGCTGACCTTGGAAATGGCGGATCGGCCCTTCGCCTTCTCGGCCATCCCCTACACCCCCCAGCAGCTGGAGCAGGCCGCCCATGTGGAGGAACTTCCCTTCCCCGTCCGCACCGTGGTAACCATCTGCGGGGCCATGCGGGGCGTGGGGGGCATCGACAGCTGGATCAGCGATGTAGAGGAGGCCTATCATGTCAGCGGAGAGGCGGATCAGAAGTTCTCTTTCCGCCTGTGGCTGTGATTTTTTGCGCTTTCGGCCTCAAGACCACGGGGCCCAACTGGAAAGGGTCGGCAGGGAGAACATCGTCCTTAGAAAATGATCTGCGCCGCCGAAAAGGCAAAACCTTGGCAGAAACAAGGGCTTTTTGACGAACTATATTGCATTGCACGGAAAAATTTAGTAAAATGTGATCCATTAAGGGCATTGACCATTGGTCTGGGACAGAGGCTGTGCTGAATCTGTATTGGAGGGAATGAAATGGTAAACAAAACTGGATATCTGCAAAAACTTGATGGAATATTGAACATTATGAGAAAATGCCAGCTGGAGGATGCTGTTTCAAATGAAATTGAGAAATTAAGGGACGCCATCGACGAATATGCGTTTCGGATTCTGATGATCGGCGGATTCAGCGCGGGGAAAAGCGCATTTTTGAACACGCTGCTGAGCCGGGAGACGCTGTTAAAAGAGGATCAGGCGCCTGAGACTACCATCGCAACTGAGCTGGTATATGATGAAGCGGAGTTTATCGAGGCCGTCAACGCAAAGGGCGAAAAGACGCGCTTTTTGAGCAAGGAGGGAGATTCCCTATCCCCAAAGGACTGGAGATATTTGATTTATCATGTAAACAGTCCCTTTTTAAAAACTCATCCCAATGTGATCCTGGTGGATATGCCGGGACTGGATTCCAATATTTCCAACCACAACATGGCAATCGCGCAATATATTTCCAAAGGCAGCGCATACATCCTTCTGGTCAGCTGTGAGGACGGTACCTTGAAGGAATCCACGCGTGATTTTCTTTGGGAGGTCACACAGTATCCCCAGAGTATTACGTGCTTTGTTTCCAAGTCGGACCTTAAAGTGGATAGGGAGACCGCCGAAGTGGCAGAAACCATTCGAAGTGAGATTGCGGTGGCCTACGGGAGGAGTGTGCCGGTTTGTAATATTTCGGTTTTCGACGAAGATTTTATAAAAAAGGCGCAGGACGTAATCGAGGCATTTGACGCACAGACCTTATTTGAGGAAAAGTATCGGACTGCAATCAATGCGGTCATTTCAACCGGGCAGGCTGCGCTGAGTACCGCTGCCGACGCAATGTTCCTTGACCTGCAGACGATCAACCAGAACATTTCCGCTTGTACGAAAAATCGGGACAACCTGAAACGGAAACTGGTGCAGGAAAAAGCGGAGCTGGAACGCAAATATAACCGGCAAGTGATCCCGGCCGTTTTAGAGGACGTTGAAAACGCGCTGCTGGGGCAGACCGGCCGCTTGACGCAGGCCCTCACTATCAGCGGGGAGGCATTTAACGCCTGTGTAAACTCGATCCTTCGTCCGATCCTTGTAAACTCTGCCCAGCAGCACATTGTCAGCAGCTTTGACGAATATATTGAGCATCTGGATTTGAACAATCTGATGGGAGAGGACAACGAAGCGGTTCGGCAGTCTATTGCGGACGGGCTTGAGCTTGTCCGTTCTTACGCCCATACGGTTCAGGAAAACGCCCGGAAGGCGGGGCTGCGCCAGGGGCGAGGCAGGTCTTACGAGCTGATCACAGGCGCCATTGCCATTGCCACAGATTTTGTTTCGCCGATTATCGAGCTTGCAATCGTGTTTTTACCGCTTATTTTTGAGGTTGCGGCCGGGATAAACCAAAAGTCTCAGTATGAAGATCTGGAGCAAAAGGTACGAAATGTTGTGATTCCGGAAATCGTTTCAAAACTTCAGCCGCAAATTACCGCGGCAATCCAGGAGATGAGAGACGCCATGCTGGAAGAACTGCAAGCCAATCTGGATGAGACGATAAACGCCCAGGAAATGGCGCTGCAACAGGCGCTGGAGAAGAGACAGCAGGCTACAGATGATTTCAACGCAATGCAGGATGAGTGCAGACAGGCCATAAAACGGCTGGAAAGTTTGCGAGAATAACGGAAAGAAATCATTGAGGAGGGCAAGGATGAACACGCAGCGACAAAGGGAGAGAAACAGGCGGTTTGCAGCGGAGATACAAAAAATAAAAGCAGCAATTCAAACGCAGCAGGGACTAATCGGAGGCGATCCCATTGAGTCCTTTACAGATAGAGTTGAGAGAATTACAAAGTATATGGAAGGAGAGAAGGAGAGAGGGGACAGTCTCACCATTGGGATCATTGGAACAGTAAAAGCCGGAAAATCCTCTTTGCTGAACGCCCTGGTGTTCAACGGGGAAGAGATTTTACCGAAGGCGCCCGTTCCCATGACAGCCGCTCTCACAAAGATAAGCTATGCCGCGGTGCCGCAGGCTACGGTTGTCTTTTATGAACCGTACGACTGGGAAAAGATTGAGGGCCAGGCGAGAAGATTCAACGAGGCTGTTGAGGAGGAAATGGCGCAGGCCCGTCAGATGGCTCAAATGGATCCGCAGATAACATATTCCGGGGATTTCCTCAGCCGTTCATGGGCGGTAAATCGAGTGAAAGCGCATAAAAAAGTGTCAGAGGCGGTGGAAGCCAGCTATGAACTGGTCTCCATGATGGAAAATTGCGACTATAATTTCCGTGAATTGCTGGGGACAAAGCGGATTATTCCCGGAGATCCCGGCGATGCTCCGGAGGAATATGTAGAGAAACTGGGCGACTATGTAGGGGCCGACGGAAAGTATACTCCGCTGGTAAACCATATAGAATTACAGATCAACAATCCCCTGGTGCAGGGCTTCGTCATCGTCGACACGCCCGGCCTGAACGATCCGATTGTTTCCCGCAGCCTGCAAACGAAAAAATATCTGATGGATTGTGACGTGGTGTTTGTGGTCAGTTCGGTGGGGCAGTTTCTGACCAGCCAGGATATGCAGCTGATTGAGAAGGATCTGGAGTCTGAAAGTATCTCTCACGCATATATTATCGGATCTCAGCTGGACAGCGGGATCCTGCAATATAACCGGGCGGAAAAGCGGTTTCAGACGGCTTTCGACCGCAGCATGGAGAACTATGAAAGGCAGGCGGACAAGGCTCTCAGCAGTATGGAGGGAGGGGGGCTGTTTGACAGGCTGAAAAAGTCTCTCCCGCCCTTGCTTACTTCTGCCATGATGTTCGGGATTGCCCGAAAAATGGAGAGAGGCCAGCCCTTTGACGAGTATGAGGAGCATACGCTGAAACAATACAGAGTACGATTTAAAGATTTCGACGAGGTGCTGGAAACGGCAGAAGATTTCTATGTTTTTTCCGGAATCGGAGAGGTGAAGGAGCGCGCCTATGATGAGGTGCGGAGAGACAAGGCGGCGATTATCGAAGAAGGTTTGAAAAAATATACCAGCGACCAGTCCGGCGAATTGATCCGGCTTTTGGAGGAGATCAATATTACGGCAAAGTCAAACCTGAACGCACTGCGTACCGGCGATGTGGAGAAGCTTGAAAAGAAGCAGGAGGACTTGAAGGAAAAGCTGGATTCCATACGGCTTGAGGTAAAAAACATCTTTGAAAATCAGGCGGCGTCCTGTAACAGACAGATCCAGAATATCAAGATTGAGATATCAAAAGAGGTCGGCGAGCACACCGACCTTGAGATCAAAACGGAACGCGAAAGGAAGACAGATCCAGAAAAATATGGTTTTCTTGGACTGTTCAGAAGGAACCGGGAATTCTATGAGGATAAAAAGAAAGCCGAGCTGGCACAGACGCTTAAAAATATCCGAGGATATACAACGCGCGCCCAGGAGCTTATCAACAAGAACCTGAAAGAAATTTTTGACGAGGAGGGTCTTCGGGATAAGCTGAAGCGGTGCGTCATCGGCGCGTTTGATCTGACATCCAAGGAATTCCGGGAAGATGAGATACTGCTTCCCGTTAACACGCTGCTGGCGCAGCTTACCGTAAAAAAAGTAGACTTTAAAATCATGCACGAGGTACAAGACAGACTATATGGCTCCTTTGCGGATTCAAATGGCGTGGTAGAGGGCAATGACATCCACAAGCTGCACAAGGTTCAGGAAGAGATCTTGAATGAGATACTGATGCGCTTATCCAAAGCTTTGGACGAGAGCTGCAGTTGGATCGAAACACGCATGATTCAGGCGTCCGGAAGCTTTGTGGACGACGTCCAGAAAAAAATCTCAGACAACATTGAGAGAACCAGAATGCAGCTTTCCGACAAGAAGAAAAACCTGATGCTGTATGAGAATTTTATCGAAGACATTGCCCGGTACAAGGAGACAGTCAGGCAATTGGGGGAGTAAGTGATATGGCGCTGAAACGCAACCACGCCGCGGCTGACGCGGGCCCGATCAAGACGGGCAACCCATATCTGGACAAGCCGGAGAAGGGGCTGGCTCTGGTATCCAGTATTATATCAAAGAAGCCGGGAGAGGCATATTATCAGAAGCAGCGATACCGTCGGGTGGATCATCTGCTGGATCGGAAGCTGCTGTCCTATACACACAGGCTTGAGCTGAACGACGCACTGAAGCTGTATTCCGAGCTGGTAATACTCAGCGACCAGCTGCGGTTCCCGTGGAAATATCGGATTTTGCAGGACCGTGCGGTCATTGGCCTGGGCGGGAAATTCAGTGCGGGAAAGTCCCAGTTTATCAACTCGATTTTAGGCGCCGGTTTTAAGAATCAATTGCCGGTCGACCAGGCCCCGTCCACATCCGTTCCTACTTACATCGTCAGCGGGGACAGCAACCAAGTGTTGGCCTATACGAAAAAAGGCGCACAGGTCAAGCTGGACAATTGGGCCCTGGCCGCGATCTCCCATGAATTTCAGACTACGTATGGCTTGGGACTTGCGCAGTACATGGATTTCATCGCAGTTTTTGCCGAAGACTTTCAGGACAATATTGCCTTGCTGGACACGCCCGGCTATAACAAACCCGACGCTTCTCTGGTTGAGGACTACTCCGATTTGCAGCAGGCGTATTCTCAGCTTCAGGCGATTGATTATCTAATTTGGCTGGTTTCTGTCGAAAACGGCACGCTTACAGACAATGACATCCGGTTTATGGAAAAACTGAATCTTCGCACAAAGATTTTAATTGTTGTGAATAAGTGCGACCTGAAGACGGAGAGCGAGTCAAGGAGGGTAGCGGAACAGGTAGAGAAGGCCGCGAGGAACGCGGGGCTGCCGATTTTTGATGTGATCCGCTATTCCTCCTTTGAACCGGATGAATACCAGGGCGCGGAATATGTAGGGCGGTTTTTTCGCTATGCGCAGAAACGGGAAAGCAAGGCGGAGGATATCCAGCGGCAGTTCCTCAATATTTCCAAGAAATTTGAAGGAGCGTTTCAGGCTACCCAAGGGCAGCGAGTGGAGGAGAGGGACGCACTTGGAAAGCTGATTTTTCGGGCAAATAATATCTTTGAGATATCCGCACTGGTAACCATGTACGGAGATATCAATTCCGATATCGATATTATTCGTAAAAATGAGAAGAAATTCCAGAAAGCAAAAAAAGAAATCTCAGACAGCATCCGTGACATGTTGCGGGAGGAGAGGTATCGTTGAATGAAAAATTGACTTTTGATGCTCTGGCAAAGGTTTCTTCCGTAGACCGCCAGGCGGATTCACCGGCGGGCAGGGCGTACGAAAAGCTGTTTGCGGCAATCAACAGCGACAGTAAGCCATTGATCCGCCAGATAGAGGAGAGCGGTTACCCCAGGAAGAGTGAACTGAAAGACGCATTGGATCAAATTTTAAGTATGGCCGATCTGTTTTTACGGTATCCCTTTTTGACCGGGCGTACGTCAGTTGGGATCGTCAGCGGAAAATCGCCTGTCGGCCTTCGTGTGTTGGATCAACTCCAAAACAGCGGACGGCGGGCCGCCTACGGAAAACAGTGGGATGTCCCATGCGTTGTATATGACAGTATCGTACCTGGGCAGATTATGGCGACAAACCGGGCGGGACAAGTGATGAGGCTGACGCAGGAACAGTTTGGCGAGATTTGCAGCATCTACCGCCATGACCTCAATGTGCGGGATATGGTCGCCAGTTATGCAATCTCAGCTTCCCTGGGATATCCCAGAATCAATTATGTTCTGTTCCCGCGCTATGCAGACAAGTCAACCCAGGAATTTGCCAGACTTGCCGAGCTTTGCGACCTGTTTTGCATTATTTATGAAAAAAACAGCGGCACGGAGGGCCTCGCTGACACGATAAAAAATTCTGCCGCGCCCATATACATCGTTTCCGGCGACAACGCTGAGGCAGAAAACAAATTTCGGATCGATCTTGTGCGTCAGTGTCCGGGCCGGAATATCCATGTGATTTCCGAGGCGCAGCTGTCCCAGGTTTTAGAGGAGTATGACCATTTCCGGCATAACACTTTTTTGGGCGACCGGTTCCGCGCGGCGCTGCTCCCCATGCAGGTGTGGCGCTGTTCAGCAATCTGCAAGCATATTACAAATATCAACGCCTTGGCCAAAGACAGCTTGTTTTCCGAAGATATCGGAAGCGAAATTGCAAAATTCCGTAAGAATGAGATCGGTTTCAGGGAACGTGAAGAGGAACTGAAGTGTGAATTTGAGCAAAAAATGCAGGAAATTGTTGGCCTTGCGGCGGAATTTGAAAAATCGTTGCGCGAGATGACGTCCCCAACAGTGGATGAAGACGGCGTGGAAAAACAATTTTCGTTCTATTACGGCGAAACCTGTGGACAAATCATCCTGCAGTCTCTGCAATGTGAAGACAACCAGACGGCAGAGTATTATCTTTCCAAACTTAAAAAGGCAAATTGCGATCTGCTGCCGCTGTATCGTCTCTACTATCATGAGGCGGTGGGAAAGAGTCTTCTGAGAAAAGACCTGGAGTGGCTGCAGTGGCAGGAAGGAACCGATGTTTCGTCACAGGAGATCATTCGGGGCCTTTTTCATTTCGCCGGAGAGATAAGAATATCAGAAAACGAGAGGTGTAAACTTGCCTACCGTCTCAAGGAACGGTCAGCGGAGGAGGCGTATTATCATGCGCAATACGTCGAGAGTAAGGCTGGCGCAGATCGGGCCAGGGCTGATTATGAAAAAGCGTTTGAACTGGGGAGCACCTCAGCCGCAGCGTGGCTGACAGAATATTACGAAAACACGCACGACTCCTACCAGGTAAAAAAGCTTGCGGACAGTCTGATCCCCCAGGCCGCTTTCCTCTATGGGAAACAGTGTCTTTCTCCGTGCGCAGGAGAAAAAGTGCGGTACGCTCAGGGGATCACATACCTCCGGGTGGCGGTTTCCCTAAAATATGTACCGGCAATTTTATATTACGCGGACATGTTGTACCTGGAAGTACATGAACAGCGTAACCCTGCAAATATTGACGTCGTGATCAAACTCTACTTGTTTATCTATCAGAACAAGCTGTATGCCGGTGATGTGGTCCCGAGAATTGGAATTCTCTACCATATAAAGGAGGACTTCGGAAATGCCAGAAAGTATCTGGAAATGGAGCCGCATTCGGGAGAAGTCTGCTGCCGTTTGGGATGTATCTACCGTCAAGGCAGCGGCGTTGCAAGAGATTTTGGCAAGGCCCGGCGTTACCTGGAGGAGGCAAAGCGTATGGGCTATTCAGAAGCGGACGAGCAGCTGCGGCTGCTGAAGCGGCAGGAGTCATATCAAAAAAGTAAAGAAAGATCGGATCATGAAACATACCATCAGGCCGCAGATTATAAAAGTCAAATTACTTCCGGGTCCACTTCAAGCAGTTGCTTTATCACAACGGCTACCTGTCAGTTCCAGGGAAAGCCAGACGATTGCGAGGAGTTGACCGCATTCCGCCGCTATCGGGATGAAACGCTGATAAAAACAGAGACCGGGCAGGCCCTGGTCAAGGAATATTATCGAATCGCGCCTAAAATTGTGGAACGGATTGACGAGGACGATGATTGCGGCAAGATATATCAGTACCTGTATGATAATTTTATCAGGCCCGGGTATCAGCTTCTTTTGGACGGAAGGGGAGAGGAGGCTGCATGCCTGTATGAGAAAGGCGTCCGGCTTCTGGCCCAAAAATACGCGATAGCGTTTCATGCACTTTGACAGAAGCGTTCTGAATTTGGAAAACGGGATGGGGCGAAATCATTTATACCAGCGGATGAGAGAATTCTGATAGGGACAGCCTCTGTGCCAGGGACTGTCCTTTGTAATGCTGTGAAACCCCTTTCTTGTTTACAGCGCACCAATTTCTGCCCGGCGTGAACAAAAGGACCATCCGGTTTTCCGAATGGCCCTTTTCTGCTGTCGTTTGGTTATGAATAGCGTTGTCGCTGTTGGAGATGTTCAAACATGTAGCGGGATGCAATTGCATCATACCAGGTCGCGCCCATGCAGTCGATGAATGTTCTATTGGAGAGAGCGGTCTAATCCAAAGTACTCCATTTTTTTATATAGGGTGGACCGGTGAATGCCCAACGACTCAGCGGTGCGCCGGCAGTTAAACTCATTGCCCTCTAAAGCCCGCAGAAGAATAGCCCGTTCTGCCTTCTCCATCTGTTCCCGCAGTGTTCCCTTGCCCATCTCCTGTTCCCGGGTATTTTGAATCAGAAAGGGAACATGTTTACTTTCAATCAGGCCGTCTTCCGCATAGGCGTACATCCTCTCAACAAAATTCTGGAGTTCGCGAACATTTCCCGGCCAGTTGTAAGACTCCAGCACATCCATAGCCACATGGCTGAAGCAGGTCTCTGTTTTGTATTGTTCGTTAAGCCGCCGCAAAAAGTATTCTGCCAGGATGGAGATATCCTCTCTCCTCTCCCGCAGGGCCGGCACATGGATGCGAATTACGTTGAGACGGAAGAACAGGTCGCTACGGAATGTCTTATTTCTGATACACTCACCCAGATCTTTGTTGGTGGCGGAGATAATGCGCACGTCGATGGGCCGGGGCTTGCTTCCTCCTACTACATCTACTTCTCTCTCTTGTAGGACCCGCAACAGCTTAGCCTGCATAGGCAGAGGCATTTCGCCAATCTCATCCAAAAAAATGGTTCCGCCGTTGGCCTGCTCAAATTTTCCTTTTTTCCCTTTTTTGGACGCCCCGGTAAAGGCGCCTTCCTCATAACCAAACAATTCCGACTCAAACAATTCCGCCGGAATGGCCGAACAGTTCAGTTTTACAAAGGGCCCCTTTTTCCGGGGACCGGCTTTATGAATCGCTTCTGCGACCAGCTCCTTGCCCACGCCGGTTTCTCCTACAATCAGCACGTTAAAATTGACACCGGCTGTTTTTTGGATATCGTTCTTCATTTGGGTGATACTCTCGCTGACGCCAATGATGGAGGTCAGACCATCGTCGCCGATGTCCGCTTTCTCTCTGGAGATACAGGCAAGCTCTTGCTTGTAGTAGCTCAGCTCCTGGTCGATTTGCTTGAGGCGATTGTTCAGACGAATCACATGGTCGTAAAATTTCACCTGGGCTACCGCCCCCATCACGCCATGCTCTTCTGAATAAATTGTCGCCCTGGTGGAAATCAGATGTTTTTCCTCTGCATTTTTCAGAAATTTATCTGCAATCTCCTGGCGCATGTCCATACCTTTGATGGGCTTGGATACATGGATAAAGTTCGGCAGAAGCGAGGTTGGAATATAGTCCAATATATCCTGCCCAATGATCTCCTCCTGTTTCAGACCATCAACCCCCTCCAGCTTCAGCACATAGGTTGGGTTGATATCTACAATCTTTCCCTCCTTGTCGATCACCAGAAAACCGTCGCCGGACATTTCAAGAATCGTTCGATAGGTGTGGTAGATCATATTCAAATCGGGTTGTGTTAGTTTCTTTTTCTGCATAATATTTCCTCCGTAAGCAATGGGGCCTGTCAGGATTGTTTCTGGCCATGTCCTTAAGTATAATCCTTCTCCCTCAAAACTTACACGGACCTGCTCCAGGCATCGGAAAAACTTTGGGAAGCACAGCGTCCGCTGTGCCTCCCAAAACAGAGGCTGGACTCATTGCCATCCCCCTCAGGGATCGAACACCCAGGCCTTGGTAAATCCATCTGATACGGCCTCTATAATACGGCCCTCGCGATTGGCGTCTCCCACCACCACCACGCGGTCAAAGGCACGTTCAAACTGTTCCACCACATCTTTTCGTGGGGAGACTCCCATAGCCAGGACAACTGCCTGCGTCGTCCGCTTTACCCGGCTCCCGTCCATGCGGGACAGCTCTACCGAGTCAGGAGAAATCTGTTCCAGTTTGTGTCCGGTCAGGATCTCCACGCCCCGGCTCTCCAATTGCTGGCACTCGTCGGCAACAACCTGCGGGAATACGCCGGCAGCGACTTCCGGGCGCATCTCCACCACAGTGACACGACAGCCCCGATTCCCCAGAAAGGCGGCGGTCTCCAGTCCGGCCAGACCGGAACCAATTATGGTGACACACATGCCATCCAATAGGGCCTGACCGGTGAGGACCTCGGGCACGGTAAAGACGTGGCTGTCAAAAATACCGGGAATCGAAGCGGGACGGATGGGCTGAGAGCCTGTGCAAAGAAATACCCCCACCGGGCGCAGTACGCCGACCAGCTCCGCAGTCGCTTCCTGGCCGGTGATGATATGGACGCCCGCACGCTGAAGGCGGCGAATCATTCCCTGCTTAGCCCAGGTTATCTTTTCCTTTTTGGGCGGTTTCTCCGCGTAGTTGAGCTGACCGCCCAGCTGTTCGCTGCGTTCAAACAGGGTGACGTCAAACCCTCTTTGAGAGAGAACACAGGCCGCCTCCATACCTCCGGGACCACCCCCGATTACCGCCACAGCCCGGCCGCCGCCGTTGCGGTTCAGGTGGGCAAACTCGTCTTCCCTGCCCAGCATGGGGTTGACCGTACACGTTGGCGGGACGCCCTTGAGCTGAGTGGCCATACAGTTCAGACAGCTGATGCAGGTGCGTATCTCGTCCTCCCGTCCCTGCATTATTTTTTTTGTGAAATACGGGTCCGCCAGATGTCCTCTGGACAGTCCCACAAAGTCGCAGACACCTTCCTCCAACAGCGATTGGGCAAAGTCGGGCTTTTTAACCGTGTTCACCGCGATGACCGGGCAGTTTACAGCCTCTGTAACCGCCTTGGCCAAGTGCTTTTTCCACCCCTGTGGGAAGGACGGGGGCTCGCGGTTGAATTGAGAGGACTCCTGAAGCCCGCAGTTGACGTTAATAAAGTCCATACCCAGCCGGTCATACACCTTGGCCATCTCCACGCCGTCGGCCAAGCTGTTGCCGCCTTCTACAAACTCATCGGCGGACATTCTTACGCCTACGACAAAGTGTTCTCCTACCGCCTTTCGAACTGCCTGATAAATCTCTGCCACAATGCGCATCCGGTTTTCCAGGCTGCCGCCGTATTGGTCCGTGCGTTTATTGATGGTCGGGGTCAGGAACTGGCCCAAAAGGTAGCCGTGTGCCGCATGGATTTCAATCCCGTCCACCCCGGCGTTTTGCGCCAGAACCGCCGCGTTTACATAGCGGTCGATGATAAACTGAATGTCTTCCTGCGTCATTTCCCGGGCCATGCTTCCGTCGTTGGCCGGAGTGGGGGAGGCGGACCAGGGTTCCAGGCCGTTCAGGTTGGCCCGGGTGGTACACTTGCCCGGATGGTAGAGCTGAAGAATCAGCCTGGCATCGTACTTATGGATCGCGGCGGCCAGACGCGCGTAGGACATAGCCTGGGCCCGGTTCTCCAGGACCAGCTCATTGGGACTGAGTCTTCCGGTTCTGGAGTCGATGGTGATGATGCCGGTCATAATCAGTCCGGCGCCGCCTTTTGCCCGTTCCTCCAGATAGGCCCGGTAGTGATCCCCTGCTTCACCGGTGCTGTCCGCGTAGAACAGACCCACCGGTGTGACGACAATCCGATTTTTGATGTTAAGCCGGCCAATTTTGCCTGCCTTCAGTAAATCAGGGTAGCGCATATTTTATCCTCCCATATTGCATTTTTCGTCCGCCAGGTAGGGGAAGGATTCGCCGCCCACCGGGATAATCAAAACCTCCGGCTCCTGATACTGAGCCAAAACCTGGTCGAATACCGTTTGGATTTCTTCCTCCCGGTGCCACACAAAGCGGCTGGGGCGGATTTCTTCCTCTGTGCAGCCGTTGGTCAGCCAATGGATCGTACAGATGTCATGAAGCTTTCCAATGCTGACGCCCACAGCCATAGACAGCAGCTCTTCTCCGGTCTCCCGGACATCAATGCGGGCCTTCAGCTTTTCCAGACCGTGGTAAAGCCCCAAATGGCTGGGAAAATCCTTGTGGGGGCCCACCCCCTCCACACAGGGGGCCAGAACAATCATGCTGCCGCCCTGCGCAATTATTCTCCCGCCGGCATATACTCCCTTCGTACACTGCCACATGTCCTGATCGGTGGGATAGGAGGAGACCACCACAATGTTCGGCTTTCGGGGGACGGGGATGCCCAGTGTCTTTTTGCTGTTCTCCACGCCCGCGCGGTGGGCCTGGATATAGTCCCCGGCCACCACACGGTAAATGCGGAAATCCCCGGTTAATGCCATGTTGATAATAAAGTGAAGACCGATCTTTTGCGTCCACTCTTCTACCGCCAGCCGTACAGGACATTCATCCATTCCGTAAACAATCCCATCCTGAAACCCCTGCATAACATGGAACTCTGACACGATATCTTCTGAGGTGATCCCGGGGTATAGGATTTTCGCGCCGCCCGACCAGCCCATGCAGCCATGGGGAATAATATTTCCGATCGCAATACGGAAATCAGCCTCCATGGCCGGCTTAAAAACTCGAATCGGAGTGCCCAGCTGGCTGGTCCCAACCTGCGTCAGCATGGACGGGTCGCTGAACTCTGAGTTCAGAACGGTATACTCCTCTACAACCCGCTTCCCAAGTTTTTTGATCATCTCTTCCCGCGTCATCCTGCGGTGACTGCCCAGAGCAATCACAAAGAAAATATTTTCTTTGGGGACTCCCGCAGCCAGCAATCTGGGCAGCAGATGCTCCAGAATCAGCCAGACAGGCGTGGGGCGGGTAATATCGTCACAGATAATGCAGATTTTACTGTTCGGGCGAACCATCTCTTCAATGGGAGGGGTTCCGATGGGATGATCCAAGGCCTCCCGTATCAGCTGTCCGGGCTCCGGCAGATCGGGGAAGTGAGGCGGAACGGCAACCGTGACACGGACGGAATCGGGTATTTGCAGCGCATAGCTGCTGTGAGAGGAGGGAATCGCACACGACTTCATATCCTGTTCCCTCCTTCTAGTGGGCGAATTGGGCCAGCAGCGTGACCAATCCCATGGAAATGCCGGGAATGAAGGTAATCAGCAGAAGACAAACAAACATGGCAATGATAAAGGGAATTGCCGCTTTGGAAATCTTCTCAATAGACAGCTGGGAGATGGCAGAGGCGGTAAACAGATTACATCCATAGGGGGGCGTTACAAAACCGATGGCCAGCGCACAGGTCATTACAATGCCAAATTGAACGTCACTCATTCCGGTGGCGGTAGCGATGGGCAGCAGTACCGGCGTCAAAATCAGGCAGGAGGAGATGTTGTCTACAAACAACCCTACAAACAGCAGGATGAGCAAGATGACGATGCGCAGAACCCAAGGCTGGGTAAACGTTGCAGTCATCCAGGCCGCCACTTTCTGGGGGATCTGCTGCATTGTCAGAAAGTTGGCGAAGGACATGGAAAATCCAAGGGCCAGCGCGGTGAGCCCGCACATATCCGCGGTGGCGCGCAGAGAGGCCATCCAGGAGTTCCAGTCCAGCTCCCGGTAGATAAACACCCCGACGAACAGAGAATACACCGTGGCGACAACAGCGGCCTCGGTGGGCGTGAAAATGCCGCCGTAGATCCCGCCCAGAATAATAACGGGAGAGAGAAGAGCAGGAATGGCGCTGAAGATGATTTTTCCTGCGGATCGCTTTTCGCCACCCACGGCGGCGCTGTCCGTATGGCCCCGATAGCCACGCTTTTTGGAGATTATGTAGCATACTGCCATCAGCGCCACGCCAATCAGGATACCGGGCATGAAGCCGGCGATAAACAGGTCGCTGATAGAAGCACCGGAGGCCACACCATAGATCACAAAGGGAATGCTGGGCGGGATAATAACGCCAATTGTACCGGCGGTTGCGGTAAGGCCGGTGGCAAAATCCTTGTCGTAGCCCCGCTTTTCCATCTCAGGGAGCATCATGGTGCCCATGGCGGATACGGTGGCTTGAGCGGAACCGGAGATTGCCGCGAAAAACATGGAGGCGGCCACTGTGGCCATCCCTAATCCGCCGGTAATCTTTCCCACCAGCAGGTCGGCTACTTCCACAATCCGCCGGGCAATTCCGCCGTTTGTCATCAGACTGCCGGCCAGCATGAAGAAGGGAACCGCCATTAGAGGGAAGGAATCCAACCCTGAAAAAGCCTTCTGGGCCACCAGAATGGTCGGGGTGGAAGTGGCTGCCGCCATAGCAACAGCGGTGGACAGCCCCAGAGAAACGCCGATGGGAACGCTGAGCATCAGGCAGGCAAACAGGATAACCAGACAAATTACGATACATTCCATTTACGGCTGTCCCTCCTTTACCGGGGCCTCGGGAATTTCGTGTCGAATACAGGGGCGCAGATAATCGGCATATAAGATCTCAAGCAGGCGCAGATCCATCAATCCGGCCCCCAGCGGAACGCCCAGATAGGCGTACTGCATAGGCAATCCCAAAGCGGCTGAGACCTGTTTGAAGCGCAGGATCGAACGCACCATCTCCACGCCCTTGAATACTACAAAGCATCCAAAGCCAAGCCAGACCAGGGTGATCACAAGCTCCAGCCAGTAGGCGCCGCGTCCGGGAAGCCTGTCCCGAATCATGGTAATACGCAGATGAGTGCGGTTGCGCGCCGCATAGCTTACGCCAAACCACATCAGCCACACAAACAGATATCGGGCCAGCTCCTCTGACCAGGAGATCGAATTGTCAAAAATATACCGCATGATAACCTGCACAAAGATCAGTCCAACTTGGAACACCAGAATGGGCAGGAGGACAAACTCCTCCAAATGGGCCCATATTTTTTTTAGTATCATATGGAAACCTCTCGTTCCTCTCAGATATTCCTAACCGCGTGCGGCTTCTGGCCTTTTACCGATTATAGAGATCGGTTGCCATCTCAATGGCTTTTTCGTCCTTTACAATTTCGCCAATCCGATCCCATACGGGCTTTGTGGCATCCTTGAAGGCGTCCCGCTGCTCGTCAGAGAGATAGGTGATCTCCATTCCGGCCTGCTCCATCACGGGGATACAGGTCTCCTCCTGCTCCACCACAATCTTGCGGCCCTCAGTCAGGGCGTACTCCGCGCCGTCTGCAACCACCTGCTGAAGGTCCTCGGGCAGACTCTGCCAAAACAGCTCGGAGACCACCAGGCCGTTGGCCAGGAAATACTGTTCCGTTACCGTATAGTATTTTTGAACCTCATAAAACTTCATCTGGTAGGTCATGACCAGACCGTTGTCCTGACCGTCCACGGTTTTCTGCTGCAAACCGGTATACAGCTCATTAAAGGCCATAGGTGTGGGACTGCCTCCCAGGCTTTCAATAATGGCCATATCAATGGCAGCCTCCATCACCCGGAACTTCAGCCCCTTGCAGTCGTCGGGGGATGTGATCGCCCGTTTGCTGTTGGAGAGGTTACGAATGGCGCTCTCGCTCCATTTCAGGGCGCGGATCCCAACCACCTCCGGGAGGTCCTCCTTCATATACTCTCCAAATTCCCCGTCCAGCTGGGCATAGGCGTCTTCACGGTCGTGGAACAGATAGGGCATAGAGATCGCGTTGAGTTTAGGCATGTTGAAGTTGGCAATCACGTTTACCGGCGCAATGGCGGCCTGCACGGTATTAAGCTGCATTGCCTCGATCAGCTCCCGGTCACTGCCCAGAACCGAGTTGCAGTAAACCTCTACCTTGATGCGTCCGTTTGAATTCTCTTCTACATAGGGCTTGAAATAGTCGTTGGCCTCAATCCCCATGAAGGATTCCTCGTTGTAGGTGCCGGCAATTTTCAAAATGAATTCCGCCTCACCAGTTGACTGAGTCCCGGAGGAGGAGACAGATGTACCGGCGTCCGGTTTGCCGGTACTTCCGGCGGGGGCTGACGTCTTAGAGCAGCCTGTGCTGGCCAGGACAACCATAAGAGCCAAAGTAAGAGACAAGAACTTCTTTTTCATAAAAGTACCTCCCTTTTGTACTGCTGGAGACGCGTGCATCTCCGCTGCCGCTGGCAGATTTGCGGCAAATGCCATACTTTAAGATGCAAGCAAACTCTATGCCATATTTACAAAGCAAACCCAAACGACCCGTTCCAACCGCTTGGTCCGCCCTGTTCCGCCGCAAAAATACTTTTTTGAATTTTGGATAAAAAGCTGTGAAAACAGATGGATTTTTTTCTTAATTTTGCAGTTAAGTCCGAAATTGCAGCCTCCAAAAATCCCAAAATTTAGAAAGTCTCAAACGGTCGGGCATATGACAAAACATTGAATTAAAATAAAAAACCTGGAATTATTTTTGCCCAAACGGAGAAAGGCGCGGATGATCCGGCCTCTTAGAGGAAAAGTGTTGCTATTCGGCGACTTGCACAACGTCCGCAAAGTTAAAAAGCCTGAAATGTTAGGTTTTTCCCAGATGTCTTAAAATGGAGACATGTCTCTTTTTGTCGACATTGCTGGAGTTGTGAGCCTGATACATTTTTTCTGTGCAACCTGTATCATATTTTTCTCAGTTTGTGTTTTTGTCATTATTCTGAATATTTTGCCGACAAACGTGGATTTTTCAGGAAAAGTTTTGCCAAATGGTTGAATCCGCTGAAAACCGCACAGTTCCGCGCCGCCCTTCCGGTCCCAAATCCTGCCGAAAAAGGTGGCACGTAAATTGCTTATTCTGAATAACGTACACTCATGTTGTGGAGAGGCCACAGCAGGAAAATCCGATGGAGGAAGGAGGATGGGTGCGGTGCAGTTCCAGCACCTAACACAACATGCTTGAAAACGGTTATTTTTATGAGGAGGCCCTAGCACTGACCAAGCGCCTGGTAGAAATACCAAGTATCAATGGGACGGAGGGGGAGACACATGTTGCCCGATACGTCCATGACTGGTTAGCGAAGCTGCCGTATTTCCAGACTCATCCCCAGCAGCTGGTAGTTCAAGAGCTGAAAAACGATCCTCTGCATCGAATCAACGTATTGGCGCTGGTTCGTGGAACAAAAAGCGACTGCCAGGACACCTTAATTTTACAGGGACACTGTGACACGGTGGGAATTGAGGACTTTGGTCCGCTGCGTGACTACGCGTTTGATTATCAGACCCTGCCAGAGAAAATCAAAGCCCTGACCCAGGACCCGGAGGTGTTGGCGGATATTGAGTCAGGCGAGTGGATGTTCGGGCGCGGCGCCTGTGACATGAAGTGCGGAGATGCCGTGCTGATGTGCATAACAAAATATTTTTCTGAGAACACCGGCCAGTTCGACGGCAATATCGTCTATATGCTCAACCCTGTGGAAGAGAACCAGCACTATGGCATTATGGATGCCCTGGATATCCTGCTGGAATGGAGAGAGAAAGAAAAGCTTAACTATCTGATGTCCATCAATACAGATTTCTTTTCTCCCGCTTATCCCGGAGATACGCACAAGTATTTTCATTCCGGCGCGGTGGGGAAAATACTTCCCTGCTTCTATCTGATCGGAAAAGCGACTCATGTAGGACATGGCTTTGAGGGCTTCAGCGCCACGCTGGCCGCCGCTGAAATTGTGCGGCAGATGGAGCTTCAGGCTGACCTTGCCGACGAATACCGGGGGGAGCTGACTCTTCCGCCTTTGGCCTTACGATGCCGGGATCTGAAACCGTCGTATGATGTCACGTCCCCCCAGGCCTGTTTCCTGTATTTTAACTATTTCATCCACAGTCAGCCCATGGCTGAAATTATGGGGTGCCTGCGCAGAGTGGCTGAGACAGCGATGGAGACGGTGGTTCGCCATACCGATCAGCAATTTAAGCGATACTGTCAGCGCACCGGGGAACCCTATCAGCCCTGCGGGTATTCCTTCCAGGTGCTGGAATATGACCGGCTCTATGAACAGGCCAAGGCAATAGACCCGGATGTAGACCGGGCGCTTCGGGAGCTTGCGGACCAAGAGGTGCAGAAAAACGCTGACCGCAGAGAGATATCTCTTTTATTGGTGCAGCATCTTTGCAACGTATGTGCCATTACTCAGCCCACAGCCATCATCTTTCTGGCCCCTCCGTTCTGCCCCAGAAACACGATGAAACTCCATGTTCCGGAGGAGAAGGCCCTCTTGGAGGATGTCAGGCAATTGTTAGACGAGCTGGGGCCGGCGATGGAAGAGGATATGAGACTTATGCAATTTTTCCCCGTTCTCTCTGACAGCAGTTATTTGAAAATTGACGACGACGAGGAGTCGATCCAGACGCTGATTCGGAATTTCCCCGGTTACGGACAAGTCTATTCGCTTCCCTTCGAGAATATCAAGGCGCTGAATATTCCCGCTTTTTCCTTCGGATGTTACGGAAAAGATGGTCATAAGTGGACCGAGAGGGTCAATCTGCCCTACACGTTTGGAAAACTGCCCAACATTATTTTTGCGGCGCTGGAACGCTATTTAATTCAATAAGAAAGGAAGGATGATCAATGAGTATTCAAAAGAGGAGTGTCGGTATAGTCGGGGTGGGGCATGTAGGTTCACACTGCGCGTACAGCCTGGCCGTCCAAGGCATTGTGGACGAGCTGGTTCTCTGCGACACCAACGAGGCGCTTATGGCGGCGCAGGCCAAAGATCTTTTTGACGCTGCGTGCTGCTATCCCCACAGAGTAGCAATTCGTACCGGCCCCATATCTGCCCTGGCCGGCTGCGACATCGTAGTAATCTGTGTCGCCAGAGAAATCCCTGAGGTGGCGCTGCGGGATGCCGAGTTGGCCAACAGCGTCCGAGAGGTGAAGAGTCTGATTCCTCGGCTTATGTCCGCCGGTTTTGACGGGATTATCATCAACATTACCAATCCCTGTGATGCCATTACGCAGATTGTCTGGCGCGATTCAGGTCTGGACAGCAGAAAAGTGATCGGTACGGGAACCGGCCTGGATTCTGCCCGCTTCCGTTCCATCCTCGGCCGTGAGGTGGATCTCAATCCCAGCGCGATCAACGGTTTTGTGCTTGGAGAACACGGAAACGCGCAATTTCCCGCCTGGTCCCACGTTACGGTGGGGGGCAAGGCGCTGGCTCAGCTGGAAAAATCCAGCCCGCGCTTCAGCCAGATTGACAAGGAGAAGATTACCCAGGAGGTCAAGGGGTCCGGTTATCAGGTCTGGTTTACAAAGCGGGGAATCGACTTTTCCGTTACCTCGGTGCTGGCGCAGGTGGTTCGCTGTATTTATAACGACGAGAAGGTGGCTATGCCCCTTTCTGTCATGCTGGACGGACAGTATGGGCAATCTGGCGTCTATGTGAGTACCCCCGCGATTATTGGCCGGGAAGGAGTGGAGGAAATTCTGGAGCTGGAGCTCCCCGACGACGAGATGAAACATTTTGGCGCGTCCTGCGAGAGCGTGCGCAGGAATGTAAGAAGGGCCAACGAAATGGTGGCGGAAGGACTGGGAGGAGAAAATGAGTAAACTGTTTGACATAGAAGAAGTTCAGTGGACCCAGGAGGAAGGCGGAGTACGCTACTGCGTATTCCAGGCATCCGAACAGGCCACAGTTCAGTATTATGAGATTCCCAAAGGGCAGCAGACGGCCCAGGTGTCCTCGCCCTGCGAGATTTTGGTTCTGTGCGAGAATGGCATTTGCGACTATGTGATCGATGGGATCACCTATCCTGTCAATGACGGCGTCTGGTGCTGGATCCCCGCGGGATGTACCTATTTTGTTAAGAACCGGGATGGAAGCACTGCTGTCAATGTGCGCTATTATTTACCCGCGTGGGACTCTCTTCCGGAGAGTCCGAAGATTACGGACCGAGGCCATAATTGGCAGTAGAACCACATAGAAAGGAGTGAATCGGATGGAAGGCAGAAAACCAATCTTTTTTGATATTGAGGAGCAGGAGTGGACGGACGCGCCCAACGGTGCGCGGTCGGTCATTTTACAGGCCACGCCCAGAGCAACGATGCAGACGTGGGAGATGCCCCCCCAAGTGGGCCGGGGTGATCATCATCATTTTGCGGAGCAATTAGCCTTTGTCCGCCGGGGAAAGGCCAAAATCATTATTGAGGGCCGGGAGTATCATCTGAATGAGGGTTGCTTTGGAATTGTTTCCAGCGACGTGGTACACGGGGCCTTCACCTTGGGAAACGCAACAGCTATTGTGGTGGATATGTTCCTCCCTGCCGAGTCGGATCGCGTCCCCAGCGAAAAGGTTCGGGATCTGGGCCACCACTGGGAATAAGGAGGGAAAATTTATGAAATGGGTCCGCTTTCAGGCAAAACAGCGGCAACCTGCCTACGGTATTCTGGACGGGAGTACCATCCGTCAAATCAGCGGCAGCATGTACAGCAGTTACCAGGAAACCGGTGAGTGCTTTCCGAGAGAGGAAGTAAAATTACTGGTTCCCTGCGAACCCACAAAACTGTTCTGCATCGGCTCCAACTATGTAGATCATATTAAAGAGCTGGGGCTGGAAATCCCGGAGCGTCCCGCTACATTTATGAAACCCGTCACCTGCGCCATTCCCAGCGGAGAGAACATTATCATCCCGCCTTCCGCCCAGCGGGTGGATTATGAAGGAGAGCTTGGAATTGTAATTCGGGATGTTACCTGCCGGGTGACGCCGGAGCAGGCGAAGGAACATATTTTTGGAGTGGTAGCCTGCAACGACGTAACGGAGCGCAGTTTGATGAAGTGGCCGCTTCAGCTGACCTATGGAAAATCCTTTGACACGTTTGCGCCCATAGGTCCCTTTATCGAGACAGAGATTGATCCTGACAACACGGTCGTGCGCACGTATTTGAACGGCAAAAAGGTTCAGGAGGACGAAACGGCAAAGACGGTATTCAAACCGAGTGTGCTGCTGTCTTACCTGTCTCAGGTGATAACCTTCTATCCAGGCGACGTGATACTGACCGGTACGCCCTTTAATGTTCTCCCCATGAAGGACGGCGACTTGGTGGAAGTGGAAATTGAGGGCATGGGAGAGAGACTGAGTAACCCGGTCTGCGAAGCCGCCAAACAATAAAATGCCATTTTGCAGAAAAAGGCCGGCGTTTTTATAACGCCGGCCTCTGTGCCATTTTAACAGGATACTGACAAAACGCTGAAGCATTGATTTTATCGGTGTCCGCCCACAGAGGCACTGGAATAAGGTCTGTCCCCGCAGACTGCCTTGTCATCTTCCCTGCCGCTCCCCATCATCAGACAGATGCTTTCTTCCTCTTCTATCAGCGGGGAGATTTCATCAGTGGTTCCTTAAATATTGGCCAGGCGGATCCCCTGTCGTCCCTTTCCTCGAACAATCATTTGTTTATCCAACAACTGTTTAATTAGTTTTTCAGCGTTTTTCTGACTTATGTGAATTCCCTCTTCATCCATAAGCGCGATAAGACGACTGCGCCCTATCCCCCCTTCCGGGTATCGGCCAAGCAGTTCAAGGATTTTTTTCTCCTCCCTGCTTTCCGGGACAATAACTGGTCGCTCAATCATGGTATGGCCAATTGTCCTAATATTGCCAATCATATCATAGTAAGCAGCTGTATTTTGAAGTTCCCGCACATTTCCTGGCCATGGATATGCAATAAGCTGCCGCTCCTCTTCCGGAGTCAATTTCTGATTGCGTTTGGAAAATATATAGAACAATGGAATAATATCCTCTTTGCGCATTCTCAATGGTGGGATATCTATCACAAAAGTTGATAATCGGTAGTATAAATCGGCACGAAATTGATTCTTTTCGATCTGACTCATCAGCTTTTTGTTTGTAGCGGACAAAATACGGATATCAATATTAATGATGCGGTCGCTTCCTAATCGCATGATTTTCTTTTCCTGAAGGACCCGCAGTAATTTTGCCTGCAAGAAAAGAGGCATATCACCAATTTCATCCAGAAAAATACTTCCTTTCTTTGACCGCTTGGGGCATCACACCCAGATGAAGCGGAACATGCTCCGCTTGAGCCGTCATCATGCCGTCACAGTCATAAATAGAGCAGGAACAGTCCCGTCGTTCCTTTACACCGGGGGAGTATGCAGTTCTGACCAAGCTTACTCCCATCTCTTCCGCAATGGAAACGAAGCTGTTCCTCACAACCTCCAGTGTTGCGGGATCAATACTCATAATATATACCTCCGTTTGAAATAAGTTTGCCGGGACGACAGTCAGCCGCCCCGGCACTAAGAGGGGTGGTTCAGGCCTGCCTCAGAGGGAAAAGGCGAGTCGGCGGTATCAATGTCTGCTGTTGTAGGCAATCAGCTCATCCTTCGTCCCATCGCCGAAGAAGGTGTTGACTACCACCGCATCTGGAGCTTTTGTCATATAGCTGACCGCAAAAGTCATAGCAGCGCACACAACAACGGCAGGGAAAACAGGAACAACCAGGTCCCAGCCAAACTTCAACTCCCAAACAAAGGCTGTGATTGCGCCGGTAATCATGCCGCTTAGAACGCCGGCGGCGTTAAGTCGTTTGAAATGGGTACAGCCGCAGACAGAAAAGAGATAAATTGGAATCAGACAGGACTCCGCGAGAATAATCAAATCCAGCACGCCAAGGCCGGAATACAACGCTGTCAGGATACCTCCTATGCCGATCACAATAGTGCTGATCACGCCGGCGTTATATACTTGCCTCTCTCTGTGGCATCCTTTTTGAAAACCCCCTTGTAAATGTCCTCTGAAAAGCAGCTGGATGCCACCAGAAGTTGAGAGTCGACGGTAGACGTCATGCATGCAAACACCGCGCATAGGGCCAGTCCCCCAAGAACAGGGGGAAAAACATTGCCCACAATGGTGGGGAATACCGTTTCCCGGTCCGTAATACCGGGGAACAGCACGAAAGCAGATGTCATAACCAGCGCGATGGAGGTGCAGCCGAATGCATGGCAGGTAACCGCCAGGGGGAACGCACGCTTGATAACCTGTTCATCCTTACAGGCCAGATAGCGCACAAGCAGCGAGGGCTGTCCCAGCCCAAGACCGATTACCAGATAGACAAACCAGGATACGATCATAAGCGGCGGGAACTTGGGGGTAACAGCGGCAAACATTTCGGGCGCCTCTTTGGCAATTACCGCATTGACAGCACTGAAGCCTCCGGCCTTGACCAGCATCACGGGAACCAGAATCAGGAAAATTCCATACATGATAATGCCCTGGAAAAAGTCGTTATAGACAACCGACTTAAATCCGCCCAGCGCGGTGGCAACCGTCAGAACAACGCCGACAATGACAATACCGGCCCGATATGGAAGACCAAACGCAGCCTGGAATAGCTTGCCCGCCGCCACCAGCTGGGATCCCATCAGGGGGATGTAGATAATGATTGTAGCTAGAGAAGAAAAGCTCTTGATTCCCTTAGAGTTATAACGGTAGGCCAACAGGTCGGTAATTGTCAACGCCCCCAGCTTGTCCGTCAGATTGGACAAAGGCCTGGCATAGACCACCCAGGAGAGGATGACGCCAATGGTCATAAACATCATACCATAAATCGCAAACGACCAGCCCTGCTGATAAATTTTAGGGCCGCTGCCCATAAACAGGGAGGAACTGACCAGGGTCGCCACAAAGGAGAAGGCAATGGGCCAGGGTCCAATACTGCGGTCCCCGAGCAAAAAACCTTCCCGGTCCTTGCGCTGCTCTCTATGCTTGACCCAAGCGGATATTCCCAGACAAGACAAAATATAGAAAATAAACACGATAACGTATACGGTTGACCTGTTCATCGTTTATCCCCTTTCTTTTTATTGTCAAACAGCTTTCCGGAAAAAGACAGTACCCAGCTTCCAATTACACTGGCCCAGTAGAAAATCAGCCATACCATAATCCATGCAGGCAAACCGAACATAAAGATAACCTCCTTACATTAAACTTCAATTACAGTTCTACAGATATGCGGTCAATTCCCAGCCAATCGCGCCATTTCCTTCAGCTCACTGGTGCTTCTGTATTGGTACATCAATCCCACATGCCAGGGGAAGGTACAGTGATGCCAATAATGAATGAGATTGATGTATCGTACATAGGCGCCCATAAGCTCTCTGTACTCCTCTTTTGTCTGGAGTTGGAAGAGAACGGCGTCAATATCTTTGGCAAACTCATTGATCTCGGGGGTTGAGACGTAGGAGAGGAATTGCATGGACTGAAATCCAACTGCCAACTCGTTATGCGTCATTTTTTTGAGGGCTTCCAAAGATATCTCCGGTTCGTCGCACATCTGCACAAACATAAAGAACATGTGCTGACCATAAGCGATTGTATATACGTCAACAAACATCATAGTGGACAGGTACTGATTGAAGGAACCCGCCCCAGTTACATTGATTCCATGGCGGGTTTTCCACATTGCTTCCGGCTCTTTCAGCCAGTTTTCATCGATCTGTGCGTCAATTTTACGTTTGACTTCTTTCCAGTCCATTTCTCAGCCCTCCTTTAAGATGCCGCAGAGACGATTACCGTCTGTGGTTCTGTGTCACCGGTCATGAAACGGTGCTTGCAGTTTAAACCAGCTTCCACCAGCTTTGGAATATCCTCCTCCAGCACATCAGCAAAACAATTCACATTGCCGGGCTCTGTGGTGGCGGCATAGGGGATGACGATACGCTGACCATTTGTGTAAATGAACAGGCGGCCCGGCTTGCGGGGCGCGTCATATTCTCTCTCAAGCCAAAGCAGCTTCATGGGAATACTCATATTGTGGCCGGAGATAACTGTGTGACCGTGAATGCTCTCAAAGGGGAGAAGCTTCTCCAGTTCCGCACAGAAATGGGGCGCATGGTCCCACATGAGTCTCGCGCGCACCTGAATGCCAAGCGACGGCCACTCCAATTGAATTTGATCTACCATATAATTTCCCTCCATCCATAAATTTGCGCTGCCCAATTGAGTTGGTTTTTCCTCTAAAAAGCGGGAACGGCATTTGCGGGGCAATTCAATTGCTATTCCAGAATGAATTGCAGCACAAACAAATCCATTTGAACTCAAGCGAACAGATGCACTGAATCGCTTGTTTGTGTACAATTAACTCTGTTTAAAAGTTAAAGCAAGGTTTGTGCCAAGTTCAAATCGGCCCTGAATTTGTGAAATATGATAGATTCTCAGATTAAAAATTATGCACTATATACTCTTTTGCGTGCGTTTTTTCAACGATCAGGCTGAAAATTTTTTACCTCACGGTTTTTTCACTTAAACTGTTTACATCTGTTAGAAGCTGTTTTTACTTGACGATAAATCAGGGAGTAAGGCCATGGGAAAAGACATGTCAACGCCCCACCAGACGCTGGCATACAAGCCGCCGGTGCGATTTGAGAAATTTTATGGGCAGAAAAAAACACAGGCTCGAGAGAAAGCCTATGTCTAAAAAGTGAGCCTAAATCAATATTTTTTGACTCTTTTTCAGAAATACATCATAGTTTGTCTTTTCAAAAAGTCAAGTTATTGCAGCGGCTGCAGAGAAAAACGGAGTTGTTTTTCGACAAAACAGTTCGAAAAACAACTCTGTTTCAAATCCAGTCGGCGTTTGTGTCAAAATATTTTGCAATGGTGAGGTTGTCTCCTGTGCTTACCTTCATCTTTTCTTGTCCGCCATAAGCCGCTGGAACATTGCTATACGTTTATTGGAATATACAACAGCGTCAATTTCACTAATCATACCGCATACCGCCATGAATTAAACACGCTGACGCAGATGATCACTGCCATCAGCGCGATGAACAGTCTCTCCACCGCCTCGCCCTTCATCTTTCGGTTCAGTCTTCTGCCCAGAACGCCGCCGCCCAGTCCGCCCGCCGCCATCAGGGCCAGCACCGGCCAGTGGAACTCCGGGACAGCGCCCGTCATGATGGTGGCGAGAAGACTGCAAAGCTGGCTGAAAAAGATGATGTACAGGCTGTTGGCGGCAGCCGTTTTGGTATCCATACTGAAAAAGAAGTACAGCACCACCAGATTGATGGGCCCGCCGCCAATGCCCAGAAAGCTGGACATGCAGCCCAGCGCCAGACCGATCACGACGCAGGCCCCCTTTCTCCGGACCTGATGGGTGGGAATGCGGGCCTTGTTCAGGGTGTACAGGAGGGTCCCCACCGTAACGGCGGCCAGGCAGGCAGCTTGGACCGCCCCCACCCGGTCGGGTGTGTCCGACAGCTCCCGCGCCAGGGCGAAAAGTCGATTGCCCAGCAGCCCCCCAACTGCCGCGCCGACGGCCAGGGGCGTTCCCACATCCAGCGAGACCCGTTTCTCACCGGCCAGCAGGGACTTTCCCACCGAGTAGCAGCTCATGGTCAGCACAGTGCAGCCGGACAAGAAGCTGATGGCGGACACACTCTCCAAGTGAAGCAGGTCCAGTGCCGGCTTGATAATCACGCCGCCGCCGATCCCGCAGACGGCCCCCACCACGCTGGCCCCCAGCGCCACAAGGAAAAAAATCAGCACCAAATCACCTCGTTCTTAACAGCTCCCGCGCACGGCGCAGGCGTGGGAGGGCGTAGGCAAAAAAACCAGCATACGCCTGGCAGTAATAATTACGTCCCAGTCCGTCGGCCTCAGCAAGCCGATCCCGGCGGCAGCCGTTGCGGCACAGGGCGTACCACTGACAGCGGCCGCACTCCTCCGGAACGCGCTTCGACGCCTGGATAAATCCTATATCCTCTCTGGCCCGGTCCAACTCCGCCCAGGAGTTCTCCAGAATGTTCCCTAGGCGGTACTGGTCCAGCCCGTAGAAGTCGCAGGGGTAGACAGTGCCGTCTGCCTCCACCAGATACTGCAGGCCACAGCACCCCCGCATGGAGCACTGTTCCGGGGCGTGTCCGCCCAGCATCCACACCAGATTGTCGAAGTAGCGGACAGACCAGTACCGGCCCTGCTCCAGCTCTCGGTACCACAGGTCAAAGAGGGTCTTTAAAAATTCTTCATACTGCTTTGGCGACAGGGAAAAACTCTGTCCGCCCCTGTCACCCTCCAAAGGGTCCAGACAGGGGATGTACTGCTGGAAGCGAAAGCCCTCCCTGCACAGGCTGGAAAAAACACTCTGGACATGCCGGGCCAGATATCCGGTCACTACGGTGAGGACATTGTAGTCCACCTCGGCCCGGTCCAGCAGCCGGGCCGCCCGCAGAACCCGGTCGTAGGTCCCCCTCCCCGCCCCGTCCTTCCGGAAGCGGTCGTGGCACTCCCGGTTACCGTCCAGGGAAAGTCCCACCAGAAAATGGTTTTCCCGAAAAAAGCGGCACCAGTCCTCATCCAGCAGTATCCCATTGGTCTGAACGGCATATTGGACTGCCAGGCCGGCAGGGAATGTCTCATGCACATGGGAGACAAAATCCCGGTAGAACTCCAGCCCCGCCAGGGTTGGCTCTCCTCCTTGAAACAGAAAGCTGACCGAGCCCTCCGCCGCTGTCAGCGCCTTTTCAATCAAGGCATGGCTCACCTCGATGGACATCAGTCCGTAGTTGGGGACGGCGCGGGCGCTGGCCTCGTCGGCGTAAAAGCAGTAGGCGCAGCGCAGGTTGCAGCCGCTGGAGGCCGGCTTCAGCAGGATACTCAGGGGCGGCATAGGCACTCCTCCTCTCTCCCTTGTTTGTGAATCGGGCCGCCCAAACGGGCGGCCCTCGCTGTCTATTTTCTGGCCGGCCCCACAGAGCGGCCCAGATAGATCTCCGGGGCCAAGACATAGGTATAATTGATGTCGTCGCAGTCCCGGTTACGGATCATCCGCATCAGTCGGGAGGCCACCTCTCGACCGATGCGGAAGCCTTGATGGACCGAACAGGTAACCCCCTCGGTCTCCCAATCCTCGTTGGAGTAGTCGAAGCACACCAGGGAGCAGTCCTCCGGCACCCGCCGCCCCTGCTCCTCCAGCACCTTCCGCACCATCCGATAGATCATATAGTTGCAGCAGACCACGGCGGTACACTGGGGCAGGCGCTTGAGGAAGCGGTCGATGGAGCGGACAAAGCGGGAGTCGTGGGCCTCGTTGGAGACGCACCATTTGGTATAGTCGTCCTGATACTCCACCCCGTTTTTTTGAAGGGTAGCCGCCATCCCCTGAAACTTCTCAATACTCTGGTAGTTGTCCGAGACGAAGATGCCCGCAATATTCCGGTGGCCCTGTTGGATCAGCAGGCCAATGAGCTCCTCGGCACACCGCAGGTCGTTGACCACCACCCGGGGGCATTTCAGGTTGCGGTAGTAGTTGTTGTAAAAGATGACGGGGATGCGCTTTTGATAAATCTTCTGGTAGCAGTCCAGGTTGGGGTTGAGCAGGCTGGCCTTCACGCCGTCCACGATAAAGCCCTGAAAGCCCTGGTTGACGACGGTTTGAAGGCAGTGGCGCTCATTAGCGAATTTATTGTCTGTGAGGAAGATCCTCAAATCCACCTGATCGGGGGGCAGGATGCTACGAATGCCCTCCATCAGGCTGGAGTTGGCGTTGCCGTCCTGTCCCTGGAGGATCAGGCCAATTTTCAGCTTACTGACGCTGCCTCCCGGCTCCCAGGACAGGGCGGCCTCCTTGTTGATATAGGTACCGCTGCCCTTCACCCGGCGGAGAAGGCCCTCTTGCGTCAGCCTCTCCAGGGCCCGGCGCACCGTCTCCCGGCTGACGGCCAGCTTTCGGCTCAGGGTATTCTCCGAGGGAATCTTTGTGCTGCTGGAAAACTTGTTTTCTTCAATATAGGCCCGTACCCAGAGATAGACCATCTCCGACTTCCCGTCCAGCTCCTTCATAGCGCCCTCCCTGACGCCGCAGCGGCGCCCCTTAGTCAGTAATGAGAGGCCGGGTCCCCTCCGCCCGCTGGATCCAGTCCAGCAGCCTCTCCCGCAGCTCCTGCTTCACCTGGACATAGGCCGGGTCGGCCACCACATTGTTCAACTGGTGGGGGTCCTTCTCCATGTCGTAGAGGAAGTCGTCGGCATACCGGCCAGCAGCGGCCGCTTCTCCGCCGTTGACGCCGGGGGCGTAGACGGAGTAGGTATACCGGGCGGTGCGGATGCACCGGCCCACCCGGCTCTCAGAAATCTGCGCGAAAACCTCGTTGGGTCTATTATCGTCCTTTTTCTCCACCACGTCAAGGAGGTTTTCCCCAATCATAGCCTCCCCCACGTCCACTCCGGCCAGGGCCAGAATGGTCTTGGGCAGGCTGGCAGTACTCACCAGTTCCTCCACGGCAATTCCCCCCTTGAATGGCCCGCCGGCGATGACCAGGGGCACATGGAGGGCCGCGTCGTGGCAGGAACGCTTGTAGTCGTCGTAGCCGTTGAGGTGAGAGTCCCGGTTGCGGGTGAGGAAGTGGGAGCCGTGGTCGGAGGCGAAGATGATGACCGTATTCTCATACAGCCCCTTCTCCTTCAGCCTGGCCACCAGCCGGCCAAGATTTTCGTCCAGGCTGGCGCACTGGCCCAGGTAGTCGGGATACTCCTCCGCTGCGTTGCCCCCCAGAACCTTCAGGTCCTCGGGCAGAACAAAGTCCTTGAACCTCTCCCTGGAGCCCTCCGGCCCCTCGTAGTGCTTCCGGTCGTTCTGGTGGTGGGGCTCGATCTGGGAAATGGTCATAAAGAAGGGCTTTTCTCCGTCGTACTGGTCGAAAAACTCTAACGCCATGTCGTTGATGCAGTCGGCCCGGTAGCCCTTGAAGTCCACCCGCTGGTCGTTCTCGTCAAAGACGAAGCCGTCGTAGCCGTGGGAGGTGAACTCCAGCACGTCGGCGGCGCGCCAGAAGCCGGTGTAGCCCCCCCGCAGCTCCCGGGGAATAGCGGTGATGGTGTGGTCAATCGCAGGGGGCTTCTCCAGCTCCCCGTCGCTGGCCAGGTGCCACTTGCCGATGTAGGCGGTTTCATAGCCCGCCTCCTCGATATAGCTGCCCAGGGTCTTCACCCCGGCGGGCAGCATGATGTTGTTGCGGAAGCAGCCCGTCTCGGTGGGCCACTTGCCCGTCTGGAACAGGGCCCGGCAGGGGCCGCACACCGGCTGGGGGGAGAAGGCGTTGTCAAACTTCACGCCCTCCCGGGCCAGGTCGTCCAGATTGGGCGTGATGTCCAGGGGCTGGCCGAAGCAGCCGCAGGTGTCCCAGCGCTGCTGGTCGGTAAAATAGAAAATAATATTGTTGGGCATTTGTCAGTCCTCCTTTTGTGGGTTGGCCTTTCTCTCCTTGATCTTGCCCCTGACGATGGTGCCCACCGCCGCCACGATGAGGACCAGGAAGATGATGCAGTAAACGCTGCTGAAAAAGATGCTGGGGCTGCCGTTGGAGATGAGCAGGGCCCTGCGGAAGTTGGTTTCGGTCATACTGCCTAGCACCAGGCCCAGCAGGATGGGCACAGGGGGCAGCTCCAGCTTGCGCAGCACCCAGGACAGGATCCCGAACACCAGGGCTACGCCCACATCAAAGTAATTTCCGTTGACGGAGTAGGCGCCCGCAAAACAGAAAATGACGATAATGGGGGTGAGGATTTCCTGGGGAATGGACACCACTTTAGCAAAGAGAGTGGTGAGGAACTTGCCCTGGAGAAGCATAAACACATTAACCAGAATCAGGCCCAGCATGATGGCGTACATGATGTCCCCCTGGGTGGTAAACAGGCTGAGGCCGGGATTCAAGCCGTTGATCATCAGGGCGGAGAGCATGATGGCCACCGTGCCGTCGCCGGGGATGCCCAAGGTGAGCAGGGGGATCAGGGTGGCGCCGGTGACGGCATTGTTGGCCGATTCGGCGGCGGCGACCCCCTCCACGGAGCCGTGGCCGAACTCCTCTGGGTACTTGGACATGTTCTTGGCGGTGTTGTAGCTAAACCAGGAAGCCTCCGAGGCCCCGGTGCCCGGGATGATGCCCACCAGCACACCGATGATGGAGGAGATCAGCACCGGCCGGGCCATGCGCTTATACTCCGCCTTGGTGATGACCCCGTCGTCTTTGATCTGGGTGGTGTCCAGGTTGAGCCGGTCCAGCCGCCTCTCGGCTTTGGCCATGATCTCCACCAGGGCGAACAGGCCGATCAGGCAGATGGCCAGGTCCAGGCCCAGGTAGAGCCGGGAGATGCCAAAGGTAAAGCGGTCGTAGCTGGTCATGGGGTCGGAGCCCACACAGGAGATGAGCAGGCCCAGACAGGCGGAGATGAGGCCCTTGATCATACTCTTGCCCGACACGCCGGCGATGATGGTCAGGCCGAAGACGCAGACCATAAAGTATTCCGCCGTGCCCAGCTGGGCGGCAATTTTAGCCACCTGTGGCCCCAGAAACAGCAGCATCAGGGCGGAGAACACCCCTCCGAAGGTGGACGCGTACAGGGCGATTTTCAGTGCCGCCTTGGTGCGCCCCTTCTCGGACAAGGGGTGTCCGTCCAGCATGGTGGCCGCCGCGTGGGGGGTGCCGGGGGTGTTGATGAGGATGGCGGACACGCTGCCGCCGTAGCCGCCGGCGCAGTAGATGCCCAGCAGGAACATCATGCCGGGGATGGCCGTCATGGAGTAGGTGACGGGCAGGAACAAAATCACGCACAGGATGACACTCAGGCCGGGGATGGCCGCGAAGACCGAGCCGATAAACACGCCGATGTTGATCCAAAGGATATTTTCCAGGGTAAACAGCAGGCCGGTGGCCGGAATGATATGCTGTAACATAAAATCCTCCCCCTCCTTAAAAGTCCACGCCCAGGGCGAAGCGGAAGGCGGCCCAGATAGCCACCGCCAACACCAGGGTGATCACGTAGTAGGACTTCTTCCGGCACCGGAAGTAGAGAAGAAAGCCCAGGCAACAGAAGACCGCGCCCACCACAAACAGGCCGGTGAGTCTGCTGAGCAGCCAGGTGCCCACCAGAATGGCCAGGATTACCAGGGCCTTTATCTCCACCTGCACATTGATGACCTTCCAGTTCAGGGGCTGTTTGGTGGCCAGTTTATACAGCTCCTTGCCCACCAGCATGGCGCAGCAGAGAATCATTACCACCATCAGCAGCGTGGGGAAGGCCCGACCGTTGACCACGTCCTTTTCGGAAATCGCCACCTGGTCCGGCATGACCAGCAAAACGCCAAGCCCCAAAAGGAAAAATACGACACCGGTCACCAAATCGATGGGAATCCGAATTTCTTTCTCATGCAGTTTCCGGCCCCAGGAATCCATGCGGCCGTTGAACTGCTCCACCCATTTACTCATGGGGGACCTCCTTTCCTGATGAAAAAAGGGGAATGGGCGGGATTCCTCCCGATCCCATTCCCCGCATATCCGCTGTGGTACTCAGATCAGCCGGCAACGATGTCCTTGTACTCGTTGACGATGTTCTTTACGTTGTCGATGTGGGCCTCCACGTCTTCCACGGACATGGTGTCCACCTCCAGCAGCATGGTGCCGTTCAGCCAGTCGGCGACCTCCTGGTCGGCCAGGATCTTACCATAGAGCTCCTTGAGTTCTTTCACCTTGGCCTCGTCGGTGCCGGCGCGGGCCATGACGAAGCAACGGTTGCGGAAGTAGGGATAGCCGTGCTGGCCTACGCCCTCCACACCCTCGAAGGGGCCGTTGGCGATGTCATTCTCGTCAAAAGCGCACACCACAGTGACGCCGTTCTGCTGGAAGGTCTCCAGAATCTGGGACTGGTGGGAGACGGCGAACTGGGTCTCGCCCCGGGCCACGGCCTGGGCGGCCTCAGCGGCGGACTGATAGGGGGTGAGCTTCAGCTTGTCGCCGGCGCCCATGGAGCCGAACAGGGCGGCGGCCAGGAAGGCCTCGGAGCCGGTGGCGCCGTTGACGGCCACGCTGACCTCATTGCCAGCCTGCACATAGGCCTCCAGATCGGCGATGCTGCCGATGTTCAGCTTGGCGTCGGCGGAAAGAACGAAGATGGAGGAGTACAGGTTCTCCACAAAGGCGAAGTCCTCATAGCTGAACTGCATCTTGCCAGGATCCAGGATAGAGGTGATGGACAGCAGGCCCTCGCCCACGAACACCAGCTCGGTGGCGTTGGCCTTGGTGTCGGCCACCCAGGTGTTCACGGTGGCGGCGTCGCCCTTGATGGCCTCGGCCACCAGTGTGATGGTGTCGGAATATTCGGTGGACTTGGTGGCGGCCTGCTGGCTCACCATGGCGGCCACGCCGGAGGGGGCCCAGGGGCAGGTAACCTTCCAAGTGGCATTCTTCTTGCCGCCGCAGGAGGCAAGAAGCGTCACGCACATGGCGCCTACAAGAGCAAGGCTGAGAATTTTCTTTTTCATAATCATACTCCTTTTACATTTTTGTGTTTATCAGATGCGGTCAATGTCGCTCCTTCCCGCATCTGTGATAGGCTTAATTTAACATTGGCTATCTTTTCTTTCAACATCTTTTTTCAGAAAATAACAAAAGTTGTATGGCTATTGTCCTTTCCGGCAAAACCTGTCTGTCTGATTTCACTTTGTTCAACGCTTTGTACAAATTTCGATCGTTGATTTTGTCAGTTTCCGCATAGCGTAACGGTGTCCGAAATGCGAAAAAAACAGAGAACCAGATTAAGGCGGGATAAAACACATCGCTGCAAAAGGAATCCTATGACCCGTTTAAGGGTGAGTTGTCTCATAAGAGAACATAAAAACAGCCCCACATTCGTGGGGCCGCTTGTAAGAGTATGTGGTGGGCAGTCCGCTTCACCACACCTTGAGGCACGGCCAATATTACGCCCTGATCGGGCGTGTGCAGGCCGCCCGTTTTACAGGCGGTCCTGATTCCGGCTAACCCGGCAATTTTAACGCTTATCCTCCCGATCGAATATCAGGTCATATTTTTCCACATCCACCAGCGCAGAGCCGCCGGCCTCAAAGGTGATGGCCTCCGCCTCCTGCCGGGTGTAGATTACGGTGCTGGCGGCCTGTTCGCCGTCGTTGACGAACACCTCCACGCTGAACCGGTCCAGGACGATGCGCAGTTTAATTGCGCTGTTCCCGGGCCGCACCAAAAACTTGCGCGTATGGACAATATCGTGGGGCAGGCCGCTGTGGGTCCGGTCCAGCTTCAGAACGCCGTCGCCGGGGCGGTACTGGAGTCTGGTCTCATACTGCTCGTCCTTGGCCACCCGGATGCAGAACCAGCGGCAGCTCTTGCCGTCGGCGGGCCGGACGGTAACCGTCATATCCAGCACCCGGCCCTGGACGCCGGGCAGGCTGACCTCCCCGCTGACAGGTACGCCGGTGTGCTTCACGCAGCGCCCCCAATAGTCCTCCAGCTCCCGGACCGGGACCTGATACAGCCGCCCGTTCCGCACCGAAAGCTCCCGGGGCAGTGTCATCTGCCCAAACCACCGGCAGTGGGCGGGCTTGGCCCCCGCCGAGGCCCAGTTCTGCATCCACGCGATCATGATCCGCCGCCCGTCGGCCGTCCGCAGGGTCTGGGGGGCGTAGAAGTCCAGGCCGTAGTCGATGGCCTGGACGTGCCGGCGCACAAAGTCCCCTCTCCCGGGCTCACAGTCGCCGATGAGGCACACGGTGCCGTTGCCCGTGTGGAACTCCAGCCCCTCCGGGTCCATCTCCTGGGGGCTGACAATCAGCACCTGTCTACCGTCCAGCGGAAAGAAGTCGGGGCACTCCCACATCTTGCCGTACCGGTTGCGGGAGCGGTCCAGGGTGCGGACAAACTGCCAATGAAAGCAGTCCGCGCTGCGGTACAGCAGGATGGCGCCGCTGTCGTCCTCGGTGCGGTTTCCGATTGCGGCGCGGTAGGTCCCGTCCTCCTCCCGCCACAGCTTCGGGTCCCGAAAATCAATGGCGCTCCCCCCCTGGGGCAGGTCTTCCCCGGTTAAAACAGGGTTGCCCGGATATTTCTCATAGTCCACCCCGTCTCCAATGGCCAGGCACTGGGTCTGGACGTCCTGGAGGTAGCCGTCGGCGTTGTGACTCCTTCTGACGCCGGTGTACATCAGCAGCTGCCGCCCGTCGGGCAGCTCCACAGCCCCGCCGGAAAAACAGCCGAAGGCGTCGTAGTCCTCGTCGGGGGCCAGGGCCACGGGCAGTCTCTCCCAGCGGAGAAAATCCCTGGATTTCAGGTGCCCCCAGTGCATGGGGCCCCACTCGTTGGAATACGGGTGGTACTGAAAGAACAGGTGGCACTCCCCCCGATAAAAGGAAAAGCCGTTGGGGTCGTTCATCCAGCCGATGGCGGGGGTGGCGTGGAAGGCGGGGCGCTCGCTGTCGGGGATGTGGGGGCCGTACTGAGTCTCAAACGCCCGGGCCTCTTGCAGCGGTCTACTGGTCATAGGGTGTCCTCCGCATCGCGGCCAGCCTGACCGTGGCTTTCAAAGATGATGGGCTGGCCCTGGCAGGTGACCCTGCCGAACTTCACCTCGACGCTGCCGCCGCAGGCCAGATTAGGATAGGTCCCGTCGGGGATGTCCACCGCCACAAGGCCGCTGTTTCCCTTCAGGCTGAAAATGCCGGTGAGCCGGTCCAGATTCCGGCGGTGGTCCGCCACGAGGATATCTCCGGACAGAGCCCGGACCTGATAGACGCTGTCGGTGAGCAGCGGATGCCCTTTCAGCCGGTAGAGCCGCCGCAGCAGCTCCGTCCGGTCCGGCCCGGCAGCCCAGTTGACGGCGTCTTTTTCAAAGAGTTCGGGCAGGTGGGTACAGCCTGCCTCCTGTCCCCCGTAGAGAAGGGTCATCCCCTTCTGAAAGTAGAGGAAGGCGGTCCAGTTTACAAGGGCGGCCTCCCCGGGGATGGCGGCCGCAGCCCGAAGCCGGTCGTGGTTCTCCAGAAAACGCAGCTTGACGTAGTTGTCCGGATAGATCGCCTCCTGACCGGAGACCGCCTCAGCGTACCGCCTCAGGGGGAGTTTCCCCTCCAGATAGTCCTGGAACAGGGGAAAGATGTCATAGTCGTAGCTGACATCGAAGGCCTGGAAAATCTCCGAATCGGACAGGGCGGCAACGCCCTGTCCCCGGGCGAAGCGGATGAACTCCGGCTCCACCGACTCGGCCAGCCAGATACAGCCGGGGCGGACCGCCTCCACCTCCTCCCTGGCCCTGAGCCAGAAGTCCAGGGGGATCAGGGGGGCCACGTCGCACCGGAAGCCGTCTACCATTCCGGCCCAATATTTCAGCGTCTCGATCTGATAGTCCCACAGCGGCCGGTGGGTGTAGTCCAGGTCCGCTATGTCAGTCCAATCGCCCACGTGGCTGCCCAGGCTGCCGTCGGCCCTGTGATAGAACCACTCCGGATGGTGTTCGGCCAGCCAGGAGTCGGGGGAGGTGTGGTTATACACCACGTCGATGATGCACTTCATCCCCAGGCGGTGGATGTCCTCCACCAGCCGCCGGAAGTCCTCCAGCGTGCCGTAGTCCGGATGGACCGCCCGATAGTCCGAGATGGCGTAGGGACTGCCCGCGGTCCCCTTGCGGGCCCTGGTGCCGATGGGGTGGATGGGCATCAGCCAGATGATGTCCACCCCCAGGTTCCTGATCCGCTCCAGGTCTTGGCGGACGGCCTCAAAGGTGCCCTCCTGGCTGTGGTTGCGGACAAACACTGAATACATCACCTGATTGCGGTATTCCTTTGGCGTGTTTTTTGCCATGATGATCCCTCATTTCTTGGACGTTTTCCCCTTGGGAAGACGCTGATAGACCCGCATCTCCCGGTACAGCCGCCGGGACAGCCTCTCGTCAAAGGTGCCGGGCAGGGTTCGCCACTGCCAGTTACTCCCCAAGGTGGAGGGGGTATTGATCCGGGCCTCGCTGCCCAGACCCAGCAGGTCCTGAAACTGCATCACCGCCAGCTTGGCGGGAGAGGCCCAGGCGGTGCGCATCATGCCCCAGTGGTAGCCCTCCTGGCCGGAGAGGCGGAGATAGGCCTTGGCATAGGCCCGGTCCGCCTTGAGGGCGGAGGCCATCCAGCCCTGGACGGTGTCGTTGTCGTGGGTCCCGGTGTAGACCACGCAGTGGACGGGATAGCGGTAGGGCAGGTGGTAGACGCTGTCCGGGTCCCTGCTGTCAAAGGCCATCTCCAGCACCTTCATGCCGGGGTAGCCCGAGTCCTTCAGCAGCTTGCGTACCGAGGGGGTGAGAAAGCCCAGGTCCTCGGCGATGATGTCCTTTTTGCCCAGGGCCTTGTTCACCGCCTTGAAAAAGTCGATCCCCGGGCCGGGCTTCCACCGGCCGCCCTGGGCGTTGCTGTCCCCGCTGGGGACAGCAAAATACTGGTCGAAGCCCCGGAAGTGGTCGATGCGCAGGGTGTCGTAGAGTTGGAACTGGAAGGAGATGCGCCGCAGCCACCAGGCGTAGCCCTCCTCCTTCATCCTCTCCCAGTCAAAGAGGGGGTTGCCCCACAGCTGGCCGTCGGCGGAGAAGCCGTCGGGGGGACAGCCCGCCACCTCGGTGGGCCGGCCGTCCTCGTCCAGCTGGAACTGGGGCCGGTTGGCCCACACGTCGGCGCTGTCCAGGGCCACATAGATGGGCAGGTCCCCGATGATGGACAGGCCCAGGCGGTTGGCGTACCCCTTGAGAGCCCGCCACTGGCCGAAAAAGAGATACTGTACCGCCTTCCAAAAGTCTGTCTCCCCGGCCAGCTCCCGCCGGGCCGCCTCCAGGGCGGCGGGCTGGCGCAGGCGCAGCTCCCTGGGCCACTGGAACCAGGCGTCCCCGTCATGCCGGCTCTTTAAGGCCATAAACAGGGCGTAGTCCTCCAGCCAGTCCCGCTGCTCCCCGCAAAAAGCGGCAAACTCAGGGGGATTCCGGGCCAACAGGCGGTCACAGGCCCTTTTGAGAACGGGGTAGCGGGTGCGGTATAGCAGCCCGTAGTCCACCCGCGACGGGTCGGAGCCCCAATCCAGGCCCTGGTACTCCTCGGGCTTCAGCAGGCCGTCCTCCGCCAGCGTATCCAGGTCGATAAAGTAGGGATTGCCGGCAAAGGAGGAATAGGATTGATAGGGGGAATCCCCGTAGCTGGTGGGACCCACGGGCAGCAGCTGCCAGCAGCTCTGGCCGCCTGCGGCCAGGAAATCGGCAAACTTTCTCGCCTCCATCCCCAGCGTGCCGATTCCGAATGGGGAGGGCAGGGAGAAGATCGGCATAAGAACTCCTGCTTTTCTCACGTTTTTTCACCTGTTTCTAATATGGTAAAGGGCCGCCGTCAGGCGGCCCTCTCATCAGCTGAGCCGAGCGACACTCTCTCCCTCCACCATGTGGAACGGGACCAGCCCATGCACAGAGGGACTTCTGCGCAGGATACTCCGGAGGAGGGCGTCCACGCCCCGTTCGGCCAGCTGCTGGATGTCCTGGCGGACGGTGGTAAGGCGGGGCAGAAAGTACTGCCCCGTTGTAATGCCGTCGTATCCCACCACGGAGATGTCTCCGGGGACCTGCTTGCCCAGATCGGACAGAGCCCGGATCGCCCCCATGGCCATCACGTCGCTGACGGCGAAGATGGCAGTGAGATCAGGACACCTCTCCAGCAGCACCTTGGTGGCGGCGTAGGCCTCCGGCATGGAGTAGCGGCAGGGCTCGCACTGCCGGTCCACGTCGAAGGGCAGTCCCAGGCGCTGACAGGCGTCCCGGCAGCCGGTTAGGCGGCTGTAGCTGATCTGAGAACAGGACCAGTTGCCCCCCAGCAGGCCGATGTGGGTGTGGCCCTTGGCCGCCAGCAGCTCCACCGCCTGCTGAGCGGCTAAATGGTCGTCAGTGGTGAAGGAGGAGAGGTTGGGAAAGCCCAGCTCCTGGGCCGTATTGGTCAGCAGCACGCAGGGCACCGTGATGGGGGCGAAGCCCGCGCGAAACAGCTCCAGGTCGCCGCCCAGGAAGATGATTCCCATGGGCTTGCGCTCCCGGCACAGCCGGCAGGCGTACGCCACCTCGTTGTCATCCTCGTCCAGGTAGTAGACAAAGGTGTCCTGACCCGCGTCCTGAAGCAGGGCCTGGAGCTTCCCCACCAGGTCGGCAAAGAGCATGTTCATGATCCCCTTTACGATCATGACAATGCCGGTGCTGTTTTGAAGCTTCAGGTGCTTGGCATTGGCGTTGGGCTGGAAGCCCTGCTCCTCCACCACCGCCATCACCTTCTGCCGCGTCTCCTCGCTGACGTCTGGGTGATCGTTGAGTACACGGGACACGGTGGCCACACCGTACCCGGACAGCCGGGCTATATCTTTGATGGTCACAGGCATCCCTTCTTTCTAAATGCGGGGCGGCCGACCGGCCGCCCCCCGTAACCTGACAGCACAATCTTAACACATCGCCAGGGGAAACGCAAGCATTACCCCTTCACCGCGCCGGCGGCAACGCCCTTGATAATGTGCTTCTGGCAGGTGAGGTAGAAGACAATCACCGGGATGATGGACAGCAGAATCAGGGCCATGGTGGCGCCCAGGTCCACGGTTCCGTAGCTGCCCTTCAGGTACTGGATGTGGATGGGAATGGTGCGGTACTCGTTGATGTCCAGCACCAGAACGGGGAGAAGGTAGTCGTTCCACACCCACATGATCTCCAGGATGCCCACGGAAATCATGGTGGGCTTGAGCATGGGCAGCACCACAGAGAAGTAGGTGCGCAGGGGGCCGCAGCCGTCGATAGCGGCAGCCTCCTCAATCTCCAGAGGGATAGACTTTACAAAGCCCACGAACATGAAGATGGCCAGGCCCGCGCCGAAGCCCAGGTAGACGATGGGGATGGTCCAGGGGGTGTTCAGCTTCAGCTTGTCGGCCGTCTTGGACAGGGTGTACATCACCATCTGGAAGGGGATGACCATGGAGAACACGCACAGGAAGTACAGCACCTTGCAGAACAGGGAGTTCACCCGGGCGATATACCAGGCGGCCATGGAGGTAAAGAGAAGAATCAGGAAAGCGGACATCAGGGTGATGACCACGCTGTAGAGTACGCTCTTGACGAAGGGGTAGTTGCCGAAGGTCATACCTTTGATGAAGTTGTCCAGTCCGGCGTACATCTCGCCGGTGGGCAGGGCGAAGGTGTCGGTTTTGACGAAGGTATTCAGCTTGAAGGAGTTGACGACCACCATCAGCACGGGGAACACATAGATAACGCAGATGACAGCCAGGATGGCAGACAGGGTGTTTTTCCTGCGCTGTTCCGCGGAGAGTCTCTTCTTATTCATTACTGCTGTACCTCCTTATTGCGGGTGTAAGCCAGCTGGGCCAGACCCATGCCGGCCACCAGGATGAAGAAGATAACCGCCTTGGCCTGGGCGATGCCCTGAGATGCGGACCCGGTACCGTTGAAGGTGTTGAAAATGTTCAGCGCCAGCATCTCGGTGGTCCGGATGGTGGTGCCGTCGGGCTGGATGATGAAGGGCTGGCCGGCAGTGAGGGCCAGGTTCTGGTCGAAGAGCTTGAAGCCGTTGGTGAGGGACAGGAACACGCAGATGGTGATGGAGGGCATCACATTGGGGATGGTCACCTTGAACAGGGTCTCCATGCGGGTGGCCCCGTCGATGCGGGCGGCCTCCAGCATCTCGCCGGGGACATTTTGCAGGCCGGCGATATAGATAATCATCATGTAGCCCACCTGCTGCCAGCACATCAGGATGATCAGGCCCCAGAAGCCGAATTTGCTGTCCATCAGAATGGAGGTGGACCAGCGGCTGAGGATGCCGTCGAAGATCATGGACCAGATGTAGCCCAGGACGATACCGCCGATGAGGTTGGGCATGAAGAACACCGTGCGGAACAGGTTGCTGCCCCGGATGGACTGGGTCAGGATGTAGGCCACGATGAAGGCAAGCACGTTGATAATCACCAGAGAGGTTACGGCGAACAGGGCGGTGTACCAGAAGGCGTGGGTGAAGGAGGCGTCCTGAAAGGCCTTGATATAGTTGTCAAAGCCGATAAACTTGGCGTCGGAGACCAGCTTGAACCGGCACAGGGACAGCCAGATACCCTGGATGAAGGGCCAGACAAAGCCAATGCAGAAGGCGGCCACAACGGGACCCAGGAACAGCGGACTCCACATCCGGGTGGCGCGCTGGATGGAGTTGCTGTTGGAAATCTTTTTCGTTTTCAAAGTCTCAACTCCTCTACGATTGTTACGGGGGGATGCCCTTACCCGCGGCGGAAAAACCGGGGCGGGCGATGTGCCCGCCCCGGCTCGTGTCAAAGGGTAATGTGCAGGGATCAGTTGTTGACGTTGTTATAGCACTGGGCCCAGCCGTCCACAAAGGCGGTGCGGAACAGCTCCCAGTTGGCGTCGCTCTGGTCGGCGTTGTACTGGTTGAGGGCGGACACCATGGCGGCGCGGTAGTTGTCCACGTCGGGCTGGAAGTTGGTGGCGGCGTTCATGCTGTAGCAGCCCTTGTCCATGTAGGCCTGGGCGGCGGCAAGGAAGCCGTTGGTGGAGGGAACGGCCTGCTTATAGGGCATAATGCCGAAGGTGTCCACCAAGATGCGGCTGGCCTCGGGGTCGCTGACGCACCACATCATAAAGTCCATGGTGGCCTTCTGGTTGGCCTCGGAGGTCTTGGCGTTGATGGCCCAGTAGTTCTCGGTGCCCACGTTCAGACCGGCCTTCTCCTCGCCGGCCACGCCGCAGTAGTAGGGGATCATGGTTGCGTTGGGCACGGCGTCAGACACGCCGCTCTCGCCGGTGTAGGCCCAGGAGCCGTTGACATAGAAGGCGGCCTTGCCGGTCTTGAACTCGTTCAGGGGGTCGTGGCCGCCCACGGACAGCTCCTTGGGATCGGTCAGGCTGTTGTTGATGCACAGGTCATAGAGGTTCTTGAAGTTCTCCAGGTACTTGCCGGTGATGGTGGGGGGACACTCGGTCCAAACCTCGCCCTCCTGCTCGTAGTAGTACTCCAGGTTGGCCATGTGTCAGCGCCGATGATAAAATGAAAGAAAACGCCGAGGAAAAAATGTAATTTTG